>MERI01000001.1:0-28125 GCA_001772005.1 Betaproteobacteria bacterium RIFCSPLOWO2_12_FULL_62_58
CTGCGCGAACTGCCTCTATTTCCGTGTTACGCGCCTGGTCGCGGCGGATCAAATCACGGACGTATTCGCTGTCATTGGTGAAACCTCCCGCCTTGATCTGCGCCTTGATCCACTCGTCCTGCTGGTCGGTGACGGTAATAGTCTTGCGGGTGGTTCCCATCTTGGTCTCCAAGGGGCTGCGTTGAAAATCATACTATTGAAGCAGAATAGCACGATTTTACCGGGTCGCAGTGCCGCGGAGTCGAAAACCCGGAGGGAGCCTACTGCGGGCGCCTCAGCGCAGGCCTCATATTTGAACGATAAGAAAATCAATCCGCCTGGGATTCCGCCGCGCCGAGCCCACGCGCCGGGAGCAAGTGCGAAAGCGCTCGCACAGTGCGAATAATAGGCCTTATGTTCACGCTTGCTCCCTCCTCCCCAGGAGAAAACCGCGATCTGAGCCGGTCTTAAAGGGGGACTTGCGGTGAATTACCGAGCACTCTATTCCAACCGCCAGAGCGCGGCAATCTCTTTCCCGCACCCCGGCTGTTTCGAGGGGGTCTTTTCCGTACGGCAGCTCAGGCGATATCGGGAACTGATAGGTGAGCGGCAAGTTGGCATGCCGGGGCCAACTCGCGGGAGCGAGCGGCGGACTGCGCTCGGTGGGCAGCGGCGCCCACAACCCCAGGTGCTCGAGTGTGCTTCCAGACCAGCCATGATCAACCCCTCCTCAAGGTCCGTCGCTTTCGGCACGCGCCCATTGCATCCTGCAGGCTATTGTGCGCAGGATTGCTTGAAGTAGTTTAGCTACTTTCCGACACGTCTGCTGTTTGCCCGTGCCGTGAGCATGGGCGAGTCCGGCAGGACAGTCATTGCACTGTCGGGATGTCGAGAAAGTGTAATAGGTGTCTGACCTCCAGCAACGCGCGAGACCTCTTCTCGTCTGGCATCGCACAGAACTATGAGGAACTTGTTCTCGTGTTACGCATCCGGTATTGCAATCGACACGGCGCAGGCGCAGTATTCCCGCAGAGCAGCCGCCCACAGCAGGCGAGTTCAGTCAGAACACAATACGCAGGAGCGGCGCGACCGTCTGCCGCCTTGTGCTACGCGTGAGGAGAATGATCGTGACGTCCACGATGAAGTGGTGCGCTGCACTTTTCGGATTCGCCCTCGTCGGAACCGCACCGCTGGGCGCCTCGGCGGCGGACTGGCCCGCACGACCGGTCGCGATCCTGGACGGATTTCAGCCCGGCGGCGGCACGGACGTGCTCGTCCGTTTTCTTGCGCCCGAAGTATCGAAGATCATCGGGCAGCAAGTCATCGTCGAGAACAGGTCGGGAGCGAGCGGGCACATCGCGGCGCAGGCCGTGTCGCGCGCGTCCCCCGACGGCCACACGCTGCTGGTGCAGACGACCACCATGATCACCAGCCAGTCCTTAGTCCGCAATCCGGGCTATGACGTGCAGCGCGACCTTGCGCCCGTGACCCAGCTCACGCGCATCGGTGCCGTCCTCGTCGCCCACCCGGTCCTGCCGGTCCGAAACGTACGCGAGTTTCTGGCGCTGGCGAAGAAGCGCCCGGGCGAGCTCATCTTCGCATCGAGCGGAGTGGGTTCGTTTGCCCACGTCGTGGGTGAACTGGTGCAGCAGCACACCAACATCCGGGCCACGCATGTTCCCTACCGTGGCGCGAATCCGGCAACCATAGCCGTGCTGTCCGGCGAAGCAACGTTTGCTTTCATCGGACAACTGGTGTCGGTGCCGCATATCGCCAGCGGGCGGCTGAAGGCGCTGGCCGTGACCACCATACGTCGCTCCCCCGCCGTTCCGAACGTGCCGACGCTGGACGAATCCGGCGTGAAGGGACTGGACGTGGCCAACTGGTATGGCATCTGGGCGCCTGGCCGCACCCAAGGCGCGACCGTCGATGCGCTGAACCGGGCGTTCGTTCGCGCGCTGGGATCATCCGTCGTGCGCGGGCGATTCGAGAAGGAGGGCGTGGAGTTCGTCGGGAGCAGCCCGGCCGAGTTCGCGGCCTATGTCAAAAGCGAGGTAACGCGCTGGGCAGACGTCGCCCGCAAGGCCGGACTGAAACCCGAATCATGATCCGCGGCCGATTGCCGTATCCGCGCTCGATACACGACCCGCGGCCGGGCGGTCTACAGGCCATCACCGCAAGCCTGCAATGCGGGACGGTAAGCGCCTGCCCTCGGGTGCCCTGCCGGGGTGGCAACGCTTCGGTCAGCAGGAACCGCCATCCCGAATGATCGTGCGCCATGCCCAGTAGTTGGGCGGCAAAGTCCGAAGGAAAATCCAGCATGACTGCCCGCAACGAACTGCATTTCCTCACCCTCGCCGAGGCGTCGGCGCTCATTGCCGCCCGCAAGCTGTCCCCGCTGGAATACACACAGGCTCTGCTGGCGCGCGTCGAGGCGCTCGAGCCGCAGATCCATGCGTTCATCACGAAGACGGCCGACCTGGCCCTCGACCAGGCGCGCACAGCCGAAAAGGAGATCACGCAAGGCCGATACCGCGGGCCGCTGCACGGCATCCCGTTTGGCGCCAAGGACATCTACGAAACGGCGGGCATACTCACGTCCGGGGGTTCGAAGGTGTGCATCGACAACATGCCCCGCGAAAACTCGACCGCCGTTCAAAGGCTCCTCGATTCGGGGGCCGTCCTGCTGGGCAAACTCAACACCCATGAATTCGCGAGCGGCGGGCCGTCGCTCGACCTGCCGTGGCCGCCCGCCCGCAATCCGTGGAACACCGCGCATTACACGGGCGGATCGAGCTCCGGCTCGGGGGCCGCGGTGGCCGCCGGGTTCCTGCCCGCGGCTCTGGGCACAGACACGGGCGGCTCGATCCGCATCCCCGCCGCGATGTGTGGCGTCGCGGGCATCAAGCCCACCTTCGGGCGCGTCAGCCGGCGCGGCGTCATACCGAACTCGTTCTCGTTCGACCACACCGGCCCGCTCGCGTGGACGGTCGAGGACTGCGCGATCATCCTGCAAGCCATCGCCGGTCATGACCCGCTCGACCCGGCCAGCGCGAACCAGCCCGTGCCCGATTACCGCAAGGCGCTGAATGGCGACATACGCGGCTTGCGCGTCGGCGTCATACGGCATTTCTGGGAGGAAGAAGGCCAAACCGACCCGGAACTCGCAGCCGCCATGAACGCGGCGATCGAAGTCCTGAAGAAGCTCGGCGCCCGCCTGCAGGACGTCCGCCTGCGGAAACGCGAGGCGTACCACAACGTGAAAATGATCGTCGGCAAGATCGAGATCGCGGCCATACACGAGAAAGAACTGCGCGAGCGACCCGGCGATTTCGGGGCGGATTTTCTGGGCAGCAATCTGCCCGGTTTCCTGCTATCGGGTATCGACTACGTGCACGCGCAGCGCGAGCGCCGCAGCCTGGTCGAGGAGATGGACGCCGTCTACGAGAAGTTCGACGTGCTGCTGACCGCCAGCAGCGCCCCGGCGCCGCGGCTGGACAACCTCGTGGGCTCGGGGTTCTCGAAAAAGTGGGAGAACCCGAACATCTATGTCCCCTTCAACGTGACCGGCAGTCCGGCTCTGATCGTCTGCAACGGCTACACCAAGTCCGGTTTGCCGCTTGCAATGCAGATCGCCGGACGCCCTTTCGACGAATTGTCGGTTTTCCGCGTCGGTCACGCCTACGAGCAGGCCACCCAGTGGCGTGCGCGCCGCCCATCGCTCGAACCGGGCAACGCGGCTCCCGCACTGGCCGAGCCGACTCCTGAAACGATAACGCTTGCAGATCTCGACCCGGACATGCGCAACATCATCGAATCCGGGATTGCGCGGGCCGGGCTCAAGCTGACCGAGACGCAACGCCGTCTGCTGTATCGCATTGCCCCCACAGTCATCGCCGCCGCCAACCGAATCCGCAATGACCGCCCGCGAGGGGACGATCTGGCCAGCACGTTTTCGTGCCCGGACACGAAGCAGAAGAGGTAGAGCACCACACGCGAACCGAAATCCACCAGGGGATTCAACCCACCCCGGACTCGTGTGTTACGATAAGAAATTCAATCCGCCTGGGATTCCGCCGCGCCGAGCCCACGCGCCGGGAGCAAATGCGAAAGCGCTCGCACAGTGCGCATAACAGGCCTTATGTTCATCCTGGCTTCCGCCTCCCCAAGGGAAAACCGCTATCGGCGCGAGTCGTGAGCAGGATCAGCGCTCAAGTACCGGTTGCACACAACAACTACACAACGACGATTCCGGAGGAGCCATGCTGATTGATCAAATCGCGAGAATTCTGTTGTTGCCTGTGGCCGCTGCCGCACTGTTCGCCACCCCGACCGGCGCCCCGGCAGCGGAAAAATACCCGACCAAGCCGATACGCTTTATTGTCCCCTTTGTTCCCGGCGGCGGCACTGACATCACGGCCCGCGCCGTTGGCGCAAAGATGTCAGAAACCTTCGGGCAGCAGGTCGTGATCGACAACCGGCCGGGTGCGGCCGGCAATATCGGTATGGATATTGCGGCAAAGTCTCCGCCTGACGGCTACACCGTTGTACTGGTATCTGCCACCCATTCCGTCAATCCCTCATTGAACAAGAACCTCCCCTATGATCTTGTGCGCGACCTTGCCGCGATTTCACAGGTCACTGCGCAGCCATATGCCCTGACGGTCCATCCATCGCTGCCGGCACGTTCCGTCAATGAATTGGTGGGTCTTTTGCGCGCCAAACCCAACTTCTACACATACGGTTCCTCAGGTACCGGTGGCTTGAGCCACCTGGCGGGCGCCCTGCTCGGTTCGCTCGGCAAAGCACAGTGGATACACGTCCCGTACAAGGGTGGCGCAGCCGCCATGACGGATCTCATGGGCGGAAGGATTACGGTCCTGTTCGCGACGATCATCGGCACGAGGGTCCATGTCAATTCCGGGAAGATGCGTTGGCTTGCGGTAAGCACCGCAAAGCGTTCAAGCGCTGCCCCGGAACTGCCTACGGTCGCTGAAGCCGGCCTGCCCGGGTTCGAGATTTCTGGCTGGTACGGGGTGCTTGCGGCGGCTAAGACGCCGAAATCCATCATCGCCACCCTGAACCGGGCCATCGTCGATGCGGTCAAGTCTCCCGATGTTGGCCCCAAATTTGCCGCGGACGGATCAGACCCGGTAGGCAGTTCACCTGAAGAATTCGCCGCGCATATCAAGGCTGCGATTGCGAAAAACGGCCAGATCATCAGGGACGCAGGGATCACGGCGAATTAACCGGCTCCCTGCACGTTTCAGGAAATCCAACCAACCCAGAGACAAGGACGCCCCATGTCCATAGCACTTCAGATCGCGAAAAAAGCATGCGCCCTGCAATTCGAGCAGCTGCCGCCCGAGGCTGTACGCTGGGCCAAAGTCGGCATCCTCGACACGGTCGGCGTAACCATCCTTGGCAGTCGCGATGATTCGACGAGAAAGGTGGCTAAGATCGTCGCACCAGCGTCGTCCGGTTCAAGCCTGGTCTTCGGCTTCGATCGCACCGTGGATCCGCTGACGGCCGCGCTGATCAATGGCACAGCCTCGCATGCGCTTGATTTCGACGACTGCAACAACACGCTCGGCGGCCATCCCTCGGTGCCGATTCTGCCGGGGCTGTTTGCGCTGGCCGATCAGATCGGCGCGACCGGACGGGATTTCATCGCCGCCTATGTGGCCGGATTCGAGACGGAGTGCAAGATTTCGCTCGGCGTAAACCTGTATCAGTACATGAAGGGCTGGCACCCCACCGTTACCATCGGAATCTTTGGTGGCGCAGTGGCTGCAGCGCACCTGATGAAGCTGACTGAGGAACAAACTGCCATTGCGATCTCCATCTCCGCCTCCATGGCTGCAGGCATCAAGTCAAATCTGGGCACCATGACCAAACCCCTGCACGTCGGCAACTGCGCGAGAAACGCCCTGTTTGCAGCAATGCTCGCGCAAGAGAGCTTCACCGCGAATCCGCTCGCACTGGAGCACAAGCAGGGCTATTTCAACCTCTTCAACGGCGAAGGCAACTACGACATTGCGAAAATACTGCCGCGCTGGGCAGATCCGCTCGATATCGTCTCTCCGGGAATTGCCGTAAAACAGTATCCGTGCTGCGCAAGCACCCATCCGGCTGTCGACGCCATGCTGGAACTCGTGCGCGAGCATGGCCTGACGCCGGAAAAGGTCGCCAGGATCGAATCATTCACCCACAGCCGCCGCCTCGAGCACACCAACCGCCCCGATCCCGTCACTTCAGTCGATGCAAAGTTCAGCGTCTACTACGCGGTCTCGCGCGCACTCGTCGACCAGCGGGTAGTCGCCGAACACTTTGAAGGCGATTCGCATCGCGACCCGAAAGTGCGCTCGATCATGTCGCGCATGACGGCGGCGCCCTACTCCACAGCGCAGTTTCCGGCTGAAAACCATTTTGGCGCCGAGTTGCGCGTGACGCTCAAGGACGGCACCGTGCTGACGAAAAAGGTCGACCAGCCGCACGGTCGTACCTCTGCCAATCCGCTGTCTGCAGCCCAGCTGAAAGAGAAATTCGACAATTGCGTGAAGGGCATCATCCATGACGCCAACGTCGCGCCTTTGTACGAGACAATTCAGCGGTTCGAGACGCTGCAGGACACGCGCGCCGTGACAAAGCTGATCTCGTCGCGGGAAACCGAATACCGCGGAATGGCTGCCTGAAGGCAGCGTTGTGCGATCGTTGCGATACGAAAAAGGAAAGGTAAGGCACAAGATGCATGAATATGACGTAATTGTTGTGGGTAAGGGCAATGCAGCCCTCTGCGCGGCGCTTGCGGCGCACGACCAGGGCGCGCGCGTTGCCGTGCTCGAAGCCGCCAACGAGGACGAGTCCGGCGGCAACAGCCGCTTCGCCGGCGGCGTGATGCGCTTCGCCTACTCCACCGTCGACGATCTCAAGCGGGTGACCGACATCACGGACGAGGAGGTCGCCAACAGCGATTTCGGCACGAATACCCGCGAAGAGTTTCTGGACAAAATCTACCAGCTGACCAGTTACCGCACCGATCCTGACTTATCCGAGATACTGGTCAACAACAGCCTCGACATCATGGTATGGCTAAGATCAAAGGGCGCGCGCTTCATCCCCAACTGGGGGCGCCAGTCCGCGGTCGTCGATGGCAAACGCAGGTTTTTCGGAAACATGCCGATTGAAGTGTCCGGCGGCGGCGCCGGACTGGTGCAATTCCTCGATGCTGCGGCAAAAAAAGCGGGCATCGAGGTGTTTTATGAAACCCGGGCCATCAATCTGATTTACGACGGCGCAACCGTCAGCGGCGTACGCGTACGCCAGCACGGCAAGGCCTTCGACATGACAGCCAGGTCCGTAGTGCTGGCCTGCGGCGGTTTCGAGGCCAACCCGGAGATGCGCGCGCGTTATCTCGGTCCCGGCTGGGAACTGGCCAAAGTGCGCGGCACGCGTTACAACGTCGGCGACGGCATCCAGATGGCACTGGACATCGGTGCAGCCCCCTACGGCAACTGGTCGGGCTGCCACGCCACCGGCTGGGACCGCTACGCACCGGAGTTCGGCGACGTCAACGTCGGCGACCAGTTCCAGAAACACAGCTACATCTTCGGCCTGCTGATCAATGCCGACGGCAAGCGCTTCGTCGACGAAGCACTGGATTTCCATGCGTTCACCTATGCCAAGTACGGCGGCGAGGTGCTCAAGCAGCCGGGCCAGTTCGCCTGGCAGGTGTTCGATTCCAAAGTGACCAAGCTGCTGCGCTCCGAATACCGCATCAAGTTCGTCACCAAGGTCAGCGCGAACACGCTCGAGGAACTCGCCACCAAGCTGGAAGGCGTCAATCCCGAGGGTTTCCTGAAAACCGTGCGCGAATACAACGCCGCGGTGAAAAAGGACGTGCCGTTCAACCACGTGATCAAGGACGGCAAGTGCACGGTGGGCATCGAGCCGCCGAAGTCGAACTGGGCACAGGCGCTCGACACGCCGCCCTACGACGCCTATGCCACCACCTGCGGCATCACCTTCACCTTCGGCGGGCTGCGCATCGACAAGGACAGCGGCCAGGTGCTCGATTCCCACCAGGTCCCCATCCCCGGGCTGTATTGCGCCGGCGAGATGGTCGGCGGCCTGTTCTACTTCAACTACCCCAGCGGCACGGGCCTGGTCTCGGGGGCGGTGTTTGGCAAGCTGGCCGGCACTGCCGCAGGGCAGCACGCGAAGCAGTAAATCCGGCCTCGCGTGTCGACCCAAAAACCGCCGCTGCTCGCCGACGCCACGCGCGACCTCGCGCGTTTCGGCGCGGCGCTGCAGTATGCAAACATCCCCGCGGACGTCATCGCCCGCATCAAGCTGAGCCTGCTCGACAGCCTCGGCTGCTGCCTGTTCGGCGCGACGCTGCCGTGGACGCAAAAGGTCGCCGAACTCGCCGATGCCGAGGCCGCAAAACCCGCAGCAACGCTGATCGGGCTGGGCCGCAAGACCTCGCCGGCGCTGGCCGCGCTGGTCAACGGTACCTCGGGCCACGCCTTTGAACTCGACGACATCCACAAGGAATCCATCGTCCATGCCGGCTCGATCGCCACGCCGGTGGCGCTGGGCTTGGGCGAAACCCGCGGAAAAACCTCGGGCCGCGACGTGCTGACGGCGATGGTCGCCGGTTACGAGATCGGCCACCGCGTCGGCAATGCGGCGACCATGAGCCTGTTTTTCCGCGGCTTCCATCCGCAGGGCACCTCGGGCGCATTCGTCGCCGTGGCCACGGCCGCGCGCATGCTCGGGCTCGGCGCTGCACAGTTCCAGCATGCGCTGGGCATGGCTGGCTCGCAGGCCGGCGGCCTGATGGCGGCACAGGAAGGCGCGATGGTCAAACGGTTCCACAGCGGCCGCGCGGCGCAGAACGGCGTCTATGCAGCGCAACTCGCGAGCCGCGACTTCACCGGCATCCTCGATGCGCTGGAAGCGCCGTACGGCGGCTATCTGTCGACCTACTCGGACCGGCCCGATCCGGCGCGACTGACCGCAGGCCTCGGCAAGACCTGGGAAACCCTGAACGTCGGCTACAAGCCGCATGCCAGCGTCACCAGCATCCACAGCGCGCTCGACGGGCTGGCCGCCGTCATGCAGGAACAGAGGCTCAAGGCGGATGAGATCGTTCGCGTCGAGGCCGGCCTGTCGCCGATGACCCACGTGCACTGCGCGTGGGCATACAAGGCACAGGGAGTCACGGCAGCGCAGGTGAACCTCTATTACGGCATGGCGGTGATTGCGCTCGACGGCGCGGCCTTCACCGAACAGTTTCGCGAAGCGCGGCTCAGCGATCCGCGCATCCTCTATTTCATCACGCGCATCAGCGCGCACGTCGATCCCGAAATCGAAAAAATGGGCGCACCGTTCCGCCACGCGTCGCGCGTCAAAATCACCACACGCAACGGCAAGGTGTTTGAAAAACTGTCGCTGCACCGCCGCGGCAGTCCGGAGAATCCGCTGTCACCCGACGAAGTCGTGCACAAATTCCGCAACGTCGTCGCGCCGTGCATGGACAATGCAGCTGCGGAGCGCATCATTGCCGCGGTGGACCGGTTCGAGACGCTCGCCGACATCAACGAACTGATGCCGCTGCTGGGTGCCGCCGTCCGAACGATAAGAAAATCAATCCGCCTGGGATTCCGCCGCGCCGAGCCCACGCGCCGGGAGCAAGTGCGAAAGCGCTCGCACAGTGCGAATAATAGACCTTATGTTCATGCTGGCTTCCGCCTCCCCAAGGGAAAACCGCTATCCGCGCGAGTCGTGAGCAGGATGAGCGCTCAGTTGCCCAGCAATCTAGCCCAACGGTCAGAGCAAGGCAAGTGCATTCCCGTCGCATGGCTGTCTCGATGGGGTCTTTTTTGCGCGAGCCGCAAGTTCATTCGCCGGCTCCTCGACCGGCGACGGCAGAGCGACACCAGCTCGGGGCAAAGCCTTCTTCGCGCGCTCGCCCCGCGTACGGTTCGAGTACCAACCCACGTAGCGCACCAGGTGCTCGTAGCGGTCGGGGATGTGTTTGCAAAGCAACGCCAACCACTCGGCGCCTGGCATGACCTGGAAGTTGCGCTTCAAGCCGGCGTGCATCTTGGAGCGGTAGATCACCATGCCGGTGGCAGCGTCGTAGGTCATCTTCTGCAGGGACATCGGCGCGCGCAGCATGTAGCCTGCGAGCGTCTTGCGGCCCTCGATATCTTCGGCCCCCACGCACAAGCCACTCGCGGCGCCTTGCAAAGGGTGTGATCGCTCCTAGCCAGCGCTCTCCACTTAGGCTCAGAACGTAGAGACTTCCCGAAAAGAGGACTGTCCCGAGAACGAACAGCCAACCGCTCGTTTTCAGAAATGCTCCCTGCCACCGCGTGTGAGCCCACCCGACCGCAAGCAGCGCGAGCGCATGGTACATCTGATATCGCACACCCACTTCAAAGGTCGCCAGCAGATCGGCATCTATCCGACCGTTGAGGGCGTGTGCCGCGAAGGCCCCCAGTGCTACGCCGAGAAATGCGGAAAGACTGCCAATCGCAAAGAAGAGGCGATCCATTGATCCCCTGAACCAGGGTCACACGCCGATTGCGATGTTGCCGAGGCACCCTCAGCCCACAGTCGATCTCCTGATTGTGCGGCTGTACGACGTCGCGTGAGATTCCCGCGCACCTTTTTTGAAGACTACGCCGATCAGTATCTTGGCGCTGACGTCACCGCGCTTGTTCTCTATCCTTTTTCGCGCAGGCCGGCATCCTTGATCACCTTCTCCAGCCTAGTCATTTCAGACTTAATCTTGCCTGCCAACTCTGCCGGAGAACCCCCGACTGCCTCTATTCCAGCATTAAGAAGGCGCTCCTTCATTTCGGGGCGGTGAAGAACTTGCACGACCTCTTGATTCAGTCGATTGATAATTGCTGCAGGCGTTCCAGCCGGCGCGAACAGCCCAGCTAATGAGCTTGACTCATAAGTTGGCAGTCCCGATGCTGCCAGCGTAGGCAATCCGGGGACCAGCGGGGATGGCTGGGCGCTAGTAACCGCCAACGCCCTAACTTTGCCTGACTTGACATGGGGCATCACTGAACCCGCAGCAGGGAACATGAGGTGCAGTTGCCCAGCAAGCAAGTCGTTCACGGCCTGCCCACCGCTCTTGTAATTGACACGCACTATATTGACGCCCGCCATGGCCTTGAATAATTCGGCCGCGACATGGTTTCCAGCGCCGGTAGAACTGGAACCGTAATTGAGTTGCCCAGGCCTAGCCTTCGCAAACGAGATCAATTCCTTAGTGGTGCGCACGGGCATTGACGGATGCACAACCAGCACGTTGGGAGAGGTCAGCGTCTGCGTGATTGGCAAGAAATCCTTCACTGGATTCCAGCGCACGCTGTCTCGAAAAAGCGGCATGACCCAAAGGACGTTGCTGTAGTGGAGCAGGGTATAACCATCAGGTGACGCGTCAGCCACAATCTCCGCTGCGACGATCCCCCGATTCTCGACTACCATCCGCTGGCCGAGGCCGCCCGTCACTGCATCCGCGATTAGACGCGTTGCCACATCAGTGTTGCTTCCATACCCGACAGTCACAACGCGAATGGGCCTCGCAGGATAACTCTGGCCTGACGCGACACTCGCGGCGAAAACCATCAACCCGACTGAGAATATCCGTTCTACAGACGGCGCTCGCAGCATAAGCGCTCCTACTGATAAGAGAATCAATCCGCCCGCGATTCACTGATAAACTGATAAGAGAATCAATCCGCCCGCGATTCCGCCGGGCTGAGTCCGTGCGCCGGGAGCCAGTGCGAAAGTGCTCGCCGGATGCGCATATTCAGTCTTGTGTTCATGCTGGCTTCCTCCCCCATTGTGAAAACCGCGATCCAAGCTGATATCAGCGGCAAATTGCTGGGCAATCTACGCCAAACACCAGAGCAAGGCAAGCGCGGTTCCCACCCCCTGGCTGTCTCGAGGGGGTCTTTTCCGTACGGCAGCTCAGGCGATATCGGGAACTGATAGGTGAGCGGCAAGTTGGCATGCCGGGGCCAACTCGCGGGAGCGAGCGGCGGACTGCGCTCGGTGGCGAGCGGCGCCCACAACCCCAGGTGCTCGAGGATGCGCCGAATGACTCCCGGATCCTCGATCAAGGCGATGACCCGCACGGGGCTTGGGGTCACGGGGCTTGGCGGGGCTTGGGGTCAGGCCTTTACTTTATAGGATCCCTTTCATTGGATCGACCGTCGGTGAGCATCGGGGCTTGGGGTCAGGCCTTTACTTTATAGGATCCCTTTCATTGGATCGACCGTCGGTGAGTGACTATAAAGTAAAGCCCTGACCCCAATGATGTTTTCCCGCTGCTCGCCTCTCTCCTTTCGCCTTAGAGTGCGTAACAAAATAACGCGCAACGGCCCCCTCACCCTAACCCTCTCCCCCGTGATCGGGGGCGAGGGGATTCATTTTATTACGCGCTCTTACTTGTTTTTCCTTTGCGTACCCCTCAAGTACCCGTCAAGCGGGTATTGAAAAGAAGGGGTATTGAAAAGAATCCTTTGCGTCTCAGCCGTTGGCTTTTTCACCGTTCACTGTTCACCGTTCACCGTTCACTGCCTTTATCGCCGCAGACGGAAATAAATCTCCGGCAGCTTGTTCGGCAGGCTGTTGATGTGGTCGAGCACGAGGTAGTGGCCCCTGCCGAAAATCTGCGGCAGGTACTGGTTCGCCATGGTGTCGACCGTGATGCAGAACGGGTGCACGCCCTTGGCGACCGCCTCCTTCACCGCCATGCGCGTGTCTTCGTGCAGATACCGGCGGTCGCCGCCGTCGTCGTAGTCCTCCGGCCGGCCGTCGGAGAGGATCAGGAGCAGCCGGCGCCGGCTTTCGACCGCTTGGAAGCTGGCCGTGGCGTGGCGGATCGCCGCGCCCATGCGCGTGGCGAGCCGTCCCGACATGCCGCCGATCTGGCTGCGCACATCGTCGGACAGCGGCTGGTCGAAATCCTTGATGGTGTAGTAGCTCACGTTGTCGCGGTACTTGGAGCAAAAGCCCGCGATGCTGTAGGCGTCACCGACTTCCTCCATGCTCTCGGCGAACAGCAGCACGCCGGCGCGCACGCGGTCGACCAGCCGCCCGCCGCCTTCCGGCAGGTGCTGCATGATGGAAGTCGACATATCGGCAAGCAGCGTCACCGCGATTTCGCGCTGGCGCATCTCGCGCCGCTTGTAGATATTGGCCTTGGGCGAGCGGCCGGCCTGTTTTTCGGCGATGTAGCCGACCACGGCGTTGAGGTCCATGTCATCACCGTCAAACTGTCTGAGCAGCGGGGCGAGCCGCGTCGGCTTCTGCGCCTGGATCGCTTTTTTCAGGCGCTTGAGCGCATTGGAATACTGATTTCTCAGGCGGTTGGTTTCCGCCATGTTCGACTCGCCGAGTTTTTTCTCCTGCACCCAGCTCCAGTTGCGCTTGTAGCGTGACTCGCGGTAATCCCACTCCGGATACGGGATGCCCTTGTCGCTGCCGCCGGCGCTGCGCTTCTGGCCGTCGGGACGGTTGGCGGACTGGGTCGCGGTGCCGCTCGAATCGCCGTAACCGGCGACTTCCTTGCGCTTGCCGCCGTCCTGCTGGTCGCCGGCCTCCGCGTTCTGCGGTGTTTCGGTCTGCTCCTCGCCCTGCTCGTCCGGCTGATTCTGCTGCTCGGCGCCCGCCTGCGTCTGCTGCTGCTGGTCCCGTGGCTCCTGAGGATGCGCCAGCCGCGTCGCATTCGGCCCGCGTCCCGGGAGATATGCGGCGTGGAAGGTTTCAAGATCGGCCACGCGCGGCAGCTCGTCATTGCTGTAGATCGCGGCTGCGATGCGGAACGCATCGGCGACCGTCGCCGCGGGATCGAGCAGCGGCCCGAACTGTCTGCCCCGCACGGCATTGGCGCGCATTGCGGCGAGCGCTTCCTCGACGCTCGCCAGCGCGAGATCGAAATACGCGGCGGACTCGGGCGAACGCGGAACCGCCTCGCGCGCGGTGGCCAACAAGCGCGCCAGGTAATTCGGCACCGAGTGCTGGATCTGGAAGTCGACGCGCAAATCCTCGCACAGGTCGAAGATCAGTTGAAACCTGAGCCCATCGTCGCCGTAGCGCATGAACAGCGGCGCCCACGACACCGGCCCGGAAGCGGGAAATTCGACGTTTGCCGCGGCGAACATCTCCTTCATCGCGAGACGGTCGAAGGTGCCGTGGCGCATATGGCCTCCGCCATGCAGCACTGCAAGCACCGCCTCGTCGCGATTGGGCATCACCGCCGGAAAAAACAGAGTGCGTCCGTCGGTCTCGACGAACGGCCGGCCTTTTTCCGGCGACCAACTGCTTTCCTTGAGCTCGAGGCCTGCTCCGTACCAGACATCGAGCAGCATGCCGAGTAGCCGGTTGCGCTCGCTCAGGCGAAAGCCCGGCAGATGCTCCAGCAAAAGCGCCAGGCTCTCCTCGGATTCGAGCCGGAAATAGGCTTCGCCGCGGGCGCGTCCGGACTGCATGACATCGGCGCCGCGCAGCGCCCACGGCAGGATCGCCTGCGCGCCGAGGAGGTTCCTCACGCGGATTGCGCCGGCAAGGTAAGTGCCGAGCAGCAGCTTCCTCGACTCGAACAGCTCCTCGGCCGGCGTGGTGAGCTGTTCGATGCCGGTAACGCCCTGACGGCCCGAGAGATCCAGCACGGGCATCGTGAAATACGCGCTGCCGCTGTCGATCTGGCGCGCGCACCAGACAAAACCGATCTCCGCCCAGCGCCTTTCGCCGGCATGGCCGAGCGAGCCGAAGGCGCGCGGCAGGTTCGCCATGAAGCCCTCGAGCGCGCGCCACGAGCCGCGCCAGCGCAGAAATTCGAGCGCCTGCCCGGTCCAGGGCAGCACGGTTTCCGAAATCTTTTCCGCTTCGCGGCTGCCGCGGATGAAGGCCTTGCCGGCCTCGCGGTCGAAATCGAACAGCCTGCGGCACGCCGTGAGCCACGTGAGGGTGACTTGGTCGCCATGCGCCCGGATCGCCGGCAGCACGTGCTCGACTTCGCGGTGCGCGACGAAACTCGTCTCCTTCAGTTCATCGAGCAGCTCGCGAATGGCTTGTGGTGCGGCAGAGGTCACTGGAGGCGGGAGTCGGACTTAACAGTCCGTACCGGCTGCTAAAAGCAAAACCGGCTGACAATTCAGAAAAAATCCAGCCGAAACGATCGAATTTGGGGAACAGCGCGGGTGAATTTGCATATCTGTTATCGTCTTCTGCAATTCTCTTAGCGCCGGTTTTGCATTAGGAGTTTGTCGGGGCGAAGTCCGGCAAACTCCTTGGGTGCGCGCGCGTCAGGCCGCAAAGTGCGCCTGCACGATTTCCATGAATGCCTCGGCGAGCTCCATATCGTCGGTGATGGGATTGACCATCGCCACCTGGCAGGCGGCGACGGGATCGAGACCGGCGTCGATCATGTTCGCCGCGTAGACCAGCGCCCGCGTGGAGGTCACCTCCTCCAGTCCGTGGTCCTTGAGCAGCCTCGCCTTGCGGCCGGCGGCCACCAACTGGTGGGCGATCTCCGGCGCAACGCCCGGCACTTCGTTGATGATGATCTTGCGCTCGACGTCCTCAGCCGGAAAATCGAAGTTGATGGCGATGAAACGCTGCTTGGTCGAGGGCTTGAGGTCCTTCAACACCGTCTGATAGCCGGGATTGTAGGAGATCACCAGCATGAAGTCCTCGTGGGCCTCGATTTCCATGCCCTTTTTCTCGATGGTGAGCTTGCGGCGGTGGTCGGTGAGCGAGTGGATCACCACGGTGGAGTCGGTGCGCGCCTCGACGATCTCGTCCAGGTAGCAGATCGCGCCGACCTTCACCGCGCGTGTGAGCGGACCGTCCTGCCACACCGTTTCCGCCCCTTCGAGCAGGAAGCGGCCAACGAGATCGGAACTCGTCAGGTCCTCATGGCACGACACGGTCACCAACGGGCGCTTCAGCTGAAACGCCATGTGTTCAAGAAAGCGCGTCTTGCCGCAGCCGGTCGGGCCTTTCAGCATCACCGGCAGGCGCTTCTTGTAGGCGGCCTCGAAGATCGCGATCTCGTTGCCCTGCGGCTCGTAGTACGGCGCGACATCGCCCGCCTGCGGCACCTGGACGATATCGCGCTCAACGCCGCGGATTCGGTTTACTGCTGTCTTCATTTACACCCCAAATTCTATTTTCAATCTTCTAACCGCTTTTCGCGAATGCAGCGCGTCTTCACGTAAAGATACACGTGCCGCGCCGTGCGCACCGCCATCTTTTCCGGCACCTTCGGCAGCGCGTCTTCCCGCCCCATATTAATACAGTTGCGGTAGTACACAAGTTCCCGGCAGTTGTCGCGGATCGCGTGCCACGAGGGCTCGCCTTTGGCCAACGTCTTGAACACCTCGAGGATGTCGGCCGCAACATCGGGCACCGGCTTCTTGCCCGCGACCGCAACGTAGGCGATGAAGAGGCGCTTGATGAGTTCGATTACCCGCTCAACGGTCGCCGCCAGCGGCAGCGTCTTCCCGTCGGCGATGCGGCGCTCGAATGCGGCCAGTTCGACGTCGATCGCCGAGAACGCCTCCTGGAGCTGACCTGAGCGCAAGTTCGGGACTACAATCAGTATTTCCTAATATGGGGATTGTAGCAAATCGTCACAAGGGGCAAGAAAACCATGGCCAAACCGCTGGTTAAGCTGATCAGACTCAACAACTTGCAGTACAACCCCAACCGCGACCCGGCAGCTTATCGGCGGCCTGTCAACGTATGCTTTCGCATCCAGGCGGTGCTCGACGGCACCGGTGATGCACGGTGCGGGCTATACGACGCGCAAGGCACGCCGATGGCGGAGAAGTCGGTCGCACGCCCCGGCACGTTCACGCACGAGATTGCGTTCGACACGCCTGGCACGCGCATCGTCACCTTGACGGTCGAAGGGAACGGACAGAAATTTTCGCAGGACCTGCGACTGGACGTGCTCGAGCACGCCTGGATTGGATGATTCGAGGGATGAGGGAGCACACTTCCGTGAGGGCGTGAGAGCGAGAGAGGGAACTACACCCCTTCACGCTCTTCCGATCTGGAGATCTCCCGGCTTCTCGATCTCACGATCTCCCGCTCTCCCGATCTAACGGGGTCACGTCCCGTCACCGGTCACTGATCACCGTCACTCCACGACCTTGCCGAGCAGAGAAACCACGTCAGTCTTGTTGCGCACCATCTGCTCGGGGAAGATGATGGTGATTGCGTTGGTCGGGCAAATCGACTGGCAGAGCCCGCAATACCAGCACTCGTCGGGGTATTTGATGACCGGCAGCGTTTCCCGGTTGTCTTCCTCTTTGTAGATCAGGTCACCGGGACAGATCCAGTCGCAGAGATTGCAGCGAACGCAGGTTTCCGGGTTGATCCGGATGGGATTGTGAACAGCTTTTGCCTGGTTCGACATGGTTCCGTCCTATACGGTTGCCGCGTTGCGCGCGAAGGCATCCGCCAACGGACGATCCGTCGACAAGGTGCGCACCGCGGGACCGTCCTTGCCGCGCTCGACAATGACGAACTTGCGCCAGTTCCGATCGTCCGTCTGCGGATAATCCAGCCGCAAGTGGGACGAGCCGGTGCGGGTCTCCTTGCGCGCGAGCGAAGCCGTGGCCATGAGCTCGGCATTCAAGCGAATGTTCCTGGACTCATGAATGCGCATGACGCCGTGCAGATCGTCGGCTTTCAGATGAGCCTCGCGCTTCGCCAGCGCTTGCAGCGTATCGAGCGCAAGCTTCAAACCCTTCTCGCTACGCCGCACGCCCACGTAGTCCGTGACGGTTTGCCGCGTCTCGTCTTCCAACTGCTTCCAGGTCATGCCATCACGGCGATCGAGGTATCCCGCTGACTGTGCCCGCACCATCTCAGCCGCTTTGATGTCGATTTCGGGCAGAGCGCCACTGGTCGCGCGCACGCGTTGGACGACGCCCTCGCCGGCGATGTGCCCGAGTACTGCCGCGCCCGAGATTCCGCCGCTGACCGTCGCGCAATCGCCCGCGGCAAACAGCGCCTCGACCGAAGTCTCGCCGTTGGTATCGACCGCCAGCCCGCTGCCGCGGAAATACACGCCGCTGCGCCTTATGCTCAACTCGGAGACGGAGATTTCCACCAGCTCTTCGCGAAACTTGACACCCTTCTGCTCGTAGTAAGCCGGCAGCGTGTAGCGGTCGACCTGCAGGGTCGCTTCCATGTGGTCGAGCATGGCTTCGGGCAGATGGCGGCAGTCGAGATAAATCGGGCCGTTGCCAAGAAGGTATTCGTTGATCGCCGCATCGGCGATCACGGCGCGCCGGGCGTTCTCCCCTTTCTTGTCGTACTTGAACATGAAGCGCTCGCCGCTCTTGTTCACGAAATAAGCGCCCAGGCTGACCAGGGCGTTCAGCCCCTGACAGGAAAAGCCTTTGGGTGTCAGCGTCGCCTCGACGGATTCCATATTGGCGAGCGCCGCTCCCGAGTGGTAGCCCATGGCTTGCGCATCACCCGTGTTATAGGGAAGGTGCCAGCTGTCGAAGGCGAGGCCCGACGCATTCCGGGAGATGCGGTTGACATCGCCGGCGGCGAGCACCACGGCCTTGGCACGGATCGCAAACCACTCACCGGTGCGGAAGTTAAAGGCCAGCGCCCCGTAGGCGCGGTTGTCCTCAGTCAGCAATTGCACGACCATGGTGCGCATCAGGACGGTCGCCTTGCCTTTGCGCACCCGTTCGCCGATGTGTTTCTTGAAATCGGTGCCGTCGAAGTTGATGTGATAGGTTCCCGGCAGCCCGAACGAGCGCAGGCGATAGTAAGTGCCGATTTTCGGGTCCTTGAAATCGACGCCGAAGGATTCGATTTTCCGGAAAATTCTCGGCATTTCACGAATCACTCGGCTCGCAACGGCCATGTCCACGATGCCGTCGGTCAACTCGGGCACGTGCTTGATCAGGAACTCCGGCGTATCCCACTCCGGGCCGGTATCCATCACCGTCAGGTAGTGGTCCACCCCGCAGCCGATGCTGCCGCAGTGATCGAGCACCTTGCCCTTCTCGCAAATGGTCACCTTCAGTCCGGCTTCGAGCGCCGGAATGGCCGCCATGCTGCCGGCTACCCCTCCCCCGACCACCAGAAGATCGGTGTCCAGCGTGGTCCAGTTTTCCTTCACGAACTCACCTCTGCGGGTCGTCTGTATTTGGAACGCTGTCCAATCATTCATTTCCCCAGGGCATGAAGCGGGCAGTCGCGGTGCAGCATAGGCGCAACCCGACCGCCGCGCCAGAGATGGAATTGGTTTTTTCTTGGAGTATCCTGTTATGAACCTATCTCAACGCCGTAGCGGCGGCTTTGCCGCGATAGTCGCGCGGCGTAACGTGAAAGCACTGCTTGAAGCGCCGCGCAAAATAGGCTTCATCTTCAAAACCCACCGCTTCGGCGATCTCCGCAATCCGCAGCGTGGTGTGGACCAGCAGTTCCTGTGCTTTTTCCATGCGCCGTTCAGTGACCAGGCCGGTGAAAGTCTTCCCGGTTTCCTTCTTGAGCAAATGCGCGAGATAGTTGGGTGAAAGATCGGCGGCTGCCGCCACCTCGGTCAAGGTGATGCGCCGCGTGAGGTTGTCCCGGACGTGGCGCGCGACCCGTGAGAACGCGTCACGGCGGCTGGTACGTTGCGCCTGCGCAGCAGCGAGCCGCAACAAGTCGCTCTCATAGCGCCGGCACACCGTGGCGAGAAGAAGCAACAAGCTGGCGCGAACAATTTCAAGGGAACAGAAACGGCGCCGCGCGTTTTCTTCCGCCATCCTGCGGCACGCCTCTCGAGCCAGTTCAAGATCGGAACCGTCCAGATGGAAATCCATGAACTCCTGGAACAGGAATGGCGCCAATTCCGGTGCGCGTTCGAGCGGCACATCTTCAATGTCAAGGGGGTCGACATCCAGTTCGGGGCGCAGAAAACGCTGGTGGAAATTGATGACATAAAACTTCGAGCCGGGCGAACGCACGACACGGTGCACGCGATAAGGCAGCACGAAGCTCAACCCTCCCGGGTCAAGCAAACGCACGGCCGCACCGACGTGATGCTCGGCACGGCCCGCCAGATTGAATTGAATCTGGAAATACTCGTGTCTGTGCCCCTGCTCTATTCGCGAAACGGCGCGCTCGTCGTGAATCCCGAAGTCGGGATAAGCGGCGCGCTCCGACAACGAGTAGGTCTTGATCGTTCTCATGCCGCCCGACTATAGACTGCATTCGTCCGCGCGAGCAAGGTAGCAGCGCACCCAAAAAAAGGGAGGGAACGATCGTTCACCCTCCCTCGCCGGCCGGTTGCAGCGGCTGCTACTGGATTTCCTGGACGGCGCCCTTGAGGATGGGCGTGAGACCGGCGCCCGCCTTGGTGATCTCCGCGACGATCTGCTGCTGCTGCGCGCCCTCCATGTAGCTCACCGGCCGGTTGCCTTTCGTGGTTTCCTCGAGAAACGCCGGATCATTCATGACCGCCTTCAGGGCGGCACGGAAGGCCGCGGTCGCCTGCGGGTCCGTGCCGGGCGGGGCGATGTAGCTGCGGTGCGTCTCGTTGATGTTCACGATGGCGCGGATCAGCGACCGCTGATCGGCGGGCGCCGTCTCTTCGGCCGTCGGAACATCCGGGTAATCCGCATGCCTCTGAGACGCGATGACAAGGATCGGGCGCTTGTCGCCGGCCTTGATCGCGCCCTGCGATTCGCTCCAGCCCGTGATATGGCCGTCGCCGTCCCCCTTGATCACGGCAAGCGCGGTGTCGGCATTGCCCTCGTAGCCGGTGACCGCTTTCATCTTGAAGCCGAGCGCGTGCGCCAGCACCGCCATGGTGTAAAAGTCCTCGTCTGTCCCCTGCGACGGGTAGACGAACGGCCGGCCCAGCTTCTTGACGTCCGCGAAGGTCTTGATGGAAGACTTGCCGCCGACCGTCAGGAACCGCGGTTCACTGGTCGCGCGTCCGAGAAACGTGAACTTGCCCGGTTCGAACTGCGCGCCCGTGCTGCCGGCAAGCGGCGCCAGGATCAGGGTGGCGACATTGCCAAAAAAAATGTTCATGCCATCCGGCTTGAGCCGCCACATGTGGTTTGCCGCCTTCAGACCGCCGCCGCCCGGCATGTTGGTGATGCGAACCTCGCGCGCGCCCGTATGCTTTTGCAGGTACGGCCCGATCAGCCGCGCGTAGCGCGTATGCCCGCCCGCGGGCCCGCCCGCCACGATGATGTTGAGCACCTTATCCTTGTAGAAATCGGACGCCTGACTGTACGCATGCACCGACACACCCATGAGGGCGGGCGCGAGCATGGTCGCGAACAATGCCTTCCACCACATCGTATTCATAGTCTCACTCCTCCTTGTAGCGATTGTCGTTAAGATGCTTGCTGAGAGAGCCGCGGCGTGCCGCCGGTCCTACCTGAATCGTTCCACAAGCGGTTCCAGAATACCGTGATAAAGCTGGATTTCCAGCGCCACCACGAAGAGCAGGTAAACCGTCGCCGTGAAGACGACAGTGTAAACGAGACCCCTGCGCCAGGAATAGTGCCTGCTGAGCAGGAAATAACCGCCGGTGAACAGGAAGATTGCGGGTATTGGGCCCAGGAGCAAGAACAGGGTCAGCATCACGCCGACGATGCCGAAGGCGAGGGCTTCCCGCCGCCACGAAGGCCGCTGTGCGTTCGGCGCAGATTCCGCCGCCACCGGCTCGCCGGCCGTCTTCCCGGAAACGCCCTCTTGGTGTTTGCGCTGGGTCAGCACCTCGAACAGGTCCACCTGCAGGTCCCCGGCCGAACGCAAGTTCTGCCAGATGATCTGGATCGCGATGAGCGTCAGCCCGAAAATCGCCACCGGCAACGGAACCTTGCGCGCCCGCACGCCGTAATCGAGGCACAACACGATGACGCCAATAAACACTATCAGGAACGCGACGGCGATCAGGTTCTCCTGCGTGCGCCGGCTCACGTCGTCGCCCCCCGCTCCGCCTGCGCCCTGGCCGCGACGGCTCGCGCCTTCTTGCGGCGCCAGTTGCGGACGAACGGTAGCGCGGTCGTCACGATGATGAAGATGAACATCGCGAGCGTGATCGGCCGGATGAAGATGAAGAACTCCCCGTAGAGCGCCAGCGAGATGTGCAGGTTGCGTTCTATCATCGTGGCGAGCACCATGCCGATCACGAAGTTGGCCCGCGAATAGTGGTACTTGTCCATCAGGAAACCCAGCAGGCCGAACGCGGACGCGACCACCACGTCCTCGATGTGCCCGCGGGTGGCGAACGCGCCGACGAAGCAGACCGAGAGCACCATCGGCACCATGAGATTCGCGTGCAGCGTCGGCAGACGCGCAAGCCAGGGCGAGATGCCGAGACCGATCAGGGTCACCAGCACGTTGGCGATGACAATGATCCACACCATGCTGAAGACAAGACTGAGGTTCTTGGTGAGCATCTCCGGTCCGGGCACCACGCCGAGGCCGATAAAGGCGACGAGCAGAAGCGCCATGCTCTCGCCTCCGGGAATGCCGAAAGCCAGCGTGGGCATGAGCCCCCCGCCCTCGTTGGCCCCCATGGTGGCATCCGGCGCGATCACGCCCTCAACCGCACCCTTGCCAAACCGCTCCGGGGTCTTGGAGGTCTGCACCGCCTGCGCGTAGGCCGCGAGGCCGGCGACGCTCGCTCCCACCCCCGGCAGCACGCCGATCCACAGGCCGAGCAGGCTCGAGCGCACCACCAGCCACCAGTGCCGGAACGCGTCCGTGATCCCCTGCCATACCGTGCTGACCTCCGGCACCAGAGCGCGGTCCACGATCGGGACGCCCTTGATGGCGAGCTTCATCATTTCCGAAACGGCGAACATCCCGATCATCGCAACGGGGAACGAGATGCCGTCCATCAGGAACTCGTTGCCGAAGGTAAAGCGCGGCGTCGCGGTCACGACGTCCATGCCGACGAAGGCGACGAGCACGCCGAGCGCGCTCGCGACCAGCCCCTTCATGAGCGAGCCCTCGCTGAAAGTGGCGATGACCGTCAGGCCCCACAAGGCCATCATCAGGTACTCGGGCGGGCCGAGCGCCAATATAAGGGGACGTATGAGCGGGATACTGAGCGCCAGGAACACCGCGCCGATGACCCCGCCCAGCAGCGCGCCGGTGGCCGAGGCGGAGAGCGCCCGGGTCGCCTGCCCCTGCTTGGTCATCGGGTAGCCGTCGAAGCAAAGCGCCAGGCCCTTGGCCGAGCCCGGAACGCTGAACAGGATGCTCGTCACCGAATCGCCCCACACCGTGGCGATGTGCGCGCCGAGCAGCAGTGCGAGCGTGGCGGCCGGTTCGAAGCCGTAAGTGAAGGGCAGGAGCAGCGCCATCGCCACGATCCCGCCCAGGCCCGGCAGGATGCCGATGATGAGGCCGTAGATCACCCCGATGATCATGAAAAGGATGGCTTGGGGCGTTAAGAGCGCAGCCAGCCCGCTGGCGATGGCTTCAAGCATCTCTGACGGCCTTCTCCGACATCATTTTTCCCGCAGCCTCCATTTCTTCTCCGACTGCAATGACCACAAGATCGATCTCGTTGGAGCGCAACGCTGCAGGCGTGTCCGTACACGGCACGGATGGCTGGGATGGTATTCAGATTGCGGACCGGCTGCAACATTGTGCAAAAGAGCGGGGCCTGAGCGTCGCATCTGAAAACGCCCCGTTAGCGCCGTGACTGCGTTGCGACAACGGAATACTCCAGGAAAAAACCATTCCCGTCCCTG
The DNA here is from genome assembly GCA_001772005.1 of Betaproteobacteria bacterium RIFCSPLOWO2_12_FULL_62_58. Taxonomy (GTDB): domain Bacteria; phylum Pseudomonadota; class Gammaproteobacteria; order Burkholderiales; family SG8-41; genus DSOT01. The sequence continues at coordinate 23,760 of MERI01000001.1, forward strand.
TTCAGAGCGAATTTCGGATTACACTCCCCCACACCACCAAGACAGAGGACGCCCGCCATGTACATAGACGATCGCGGCCTGACCGAAGAGCAGCGGATGATGCGGGAGACCTGCCGCGCCTTCGTCAACGACCACGTCATCCCCTTTATCCGCCAGAACTGGCAGCGCGAGTGGATCATGACGCCGGACGACCGCCTGCCGCGCAAGATCCTCGAAGTGGCGGATGAGATCGGCATCCGCACCCTCGGCGTGCCGGAGGAGTTCGGCGGCACCCCGCTTGACCCGAAGACCCGGGTTCAGACGTTCGCGCTCATCGCGGAGGAAATTTCACGCGGCGACTCGGGTCTCGCCGACAAGCTGGTGCAGGTGTGGAAGGTCTCGACGCTGCTCAAAAACATCGCGCCCCGTCATCTGCAGGAGTACTGGTTCCCGAAAATCGTCGCGGACCCCGGCTTTCTTCTCGCGCACTGCTCCACCGAACCGCGCGGGGCCTCCGATCGCTGGCTGGGCTACGATACGCCGGAAACCGCGTTCCAGACGAAGGCCGTCCTGAAGGGTGACGAGTGGGTCATCAATGGGCGCAAGCAGTTCGTGAGCAACGGCTACGACGCCAAGCTTTACGTCGTGTACGCGAACACCAAGCCGGGCGCCAGGATGCTGGAAGGCACCTCGAGCTTCCTCATCCCGCGCGGCACGCCCGGGTTCACCGTCGCCCGCTGCAACGAGACGCTCGGCGGGCGCTTCATGAACAACGGCGAAATGGTGTTCGAGGATTGCCGCGTGCCCCGGGACCACTGCCTCGCCGAGAACGACGCGCTGGCCAGGAGAGCGGGCCACTATTCCCGCCCGGGCAGGATCATCCAGGCGTCGAAGAATCTGGGCATCGGCATAGCCGCGTTCGAACGCACCACCGATTACGTGCAGAACTACGTGCAGGGCGGACGCATCCTGATCAAACACCAGGCAGTCGCGGTGCGGCTCGCCGACATGGCGACCAAACTCTACGCCGTGCGCGGCCTGTTGCGGGAAGCTTCGCGTGCCGTGGACGAAGGTTCTCCGGACGCCGATCAGCTCTGCAGCATGGCCAAGCTATTCGCGTCCGAGGAGGTGCTCAAGGTGTGCCAGCACGCAATGGAGTTGCACGGCGGCAACGGCATCATGCTCGACTTCGGCATCGAGAAGCTTTTCCGCGACGCCGCGGTGTTCCTGCACATGGACGGCACCGTCGACATCACGCGGTTCAAGATCGTCAAGCAGATGTTCCCGGATACGGCGGGCGCCTACGCGGGACCCGAGAGCTGAACGCGGAACGATGAATGATGAACGAAAGGCCGAACTTCAGAACTCGATCATAGTTCATCGTTCATAGTTCATAGTTCATCGCTAGAGCACCACCGGCTTGTCCGGCAGCTCGTCGGGATTCACGCCCTGGGCCGGGAAGTGGCGCGCGAGCAATCCAGTGATCTCCCGGATGCCCTCGAGCGCGCCTTTCTCGAACCGCCGTGCCCGGAAGGCTTCCTCCATACGCCGGCAGATGGCTTCCCACTGGCCCTGCTCCACCTTCGCGTTGATGCCGCGGTCGGCGACGATTTCGATGCGGCGGTCGACCAACTGCACGTAGATCAACACGCCGCTGTTGTGCTCGGTGTCCCATACCCGTAACTGCGAGAAGACATCGACCGCGCGCTGACGCGGCGTAAGCCCTTTCAGCAGTGGCATGAGATCGAGTCCGGCTTCCATCGCGAAGCGAAGTTCACCCTGATGTAGCGTCTCCGACGCCTTGATCGCCGCTTCGATGCGCTTCAGCGCACCGCGCGGAAGTGCGCGGTTCACGACCCATTCCGGCGCGAACAGGTGCTTGAGTATGCGTTTCGCCTCCATCACCAGCTCCCTCCCGCACCACCACCGCCCGAACCACCTCCACCGCCGCTGTAACCTCCGCCACCAGATGACCAGCCGCCGCCCGACGAGCCACCGCCGTAGTAACCACCCCGGCCAAGTTGCGTACCGCCAAACAGCGACAAAATGAATGCAAGAATGGCGACGATGACAGCGACGGCGAACGCGCCAATCATCATCCACGCGATCACGCCGGTGACGACGCCAATGACGCCGGCCCCGAGGAACCTGCCGAACACCGCGCGCAGGACACTGCCGACCACGAAAATCAGGATGAAGCCGATGATCAGCAGGTTCTCGAGACCGCCAAAGTTGAATCCGGACTGTGGGCGGGATTTGGGCGGCGGCAGCGGCTCGCCGTCGATCACCCGCATGATGCGCTCGGCGCCGGCCTCGACACCGCCAGCGAAATCGCCTTGCTTGAAGCGCGGCACGATTTCTTCCTCGATGATGCGTTTGGCGGTCGCGTCGGCAAGTACACCTTCCAGGCCGTAACCGACTTCGATCCACAGTTTGCGGTCGTTCTTCGCAACCACCATCAGCACGCCGTCGTCCACCCCTTTGCGGCCGAGCTTCCACGTCTCCTGCACGCGCACCGCGTACTGCTCTACCACCTCGGGTTGCGTGGTGGAAACGATCAGCACCGCGATCTGCGAGCCTTTCTTCGCCTCGAACGCGGCGAGTTTCTGCTCCAGCGCCGCCTGTTGCTGAGCATTAAGCGTGGCGGTGAGATCGGTGACGCGCGTTTTGAGCGGCGGGACCGGGACTTCTGCGTGGGCCAAGCCGAGCAGCAGCGTCGCCAACATGGCGAGCAGCAGGAATAGCGACTTTCTCCCGCGCAGGGAGAAGGGAGGAGTAAGGGTAATAGACACCGCTCGATCTTTCACCTTGTCACCCCCACCCTAGCCCTCCCCCTTAGCAATGGGGAGGGGAAACTTTCTTTCCCATCGAGGCGGAGGGAATCTGTAGATGATCGGCGTGGGTTATCTGCCGGGGAGCGGATACTCGCTCGGCGGGCTGCCAGCCGGTTGCGCGGGCTTCGGCGCAGGAGCCGGCGCGGGTTTGCCGAAATCGACTTTCGGCGGCCGGGCGATTTCTTTTTCGTTTTCGACCGTGAACTGCGGCTTCTCCTTGAAGCCGAACAGCATCGCCGTCAGGTTGCTCGGGAACGAGCGCACCACGACGTTGTATTGCTGCACCGCCTTGATGTAGCGGTTGCGCGCGACCGCGATGCGGTTCTCGGTGCCTTCGAGCTGCGCCTGCAAATCGCGGAAGTTGGCATCGGACTTCAGTTCCGGATATTTTTCGACCACCACCAGCAACCGCGACAACGCCGAGGACAGTTCGCCCTGCGCTTGCTGGAACCTGGCGAATGCCTGGGGATCGTTGATCAGTTCCGGGGTAGCCTGGATCGAACCCACCCTGGCGCGCGCGTTGGTAACCCCCAGGAGCACCTGCTGCTCCTGCGCCGCAAAACCCTTGACGGTCTCGACCAGATTGGGGATGAGGTCCGCGCGGCGTTGGTACTGGTTGACCACCTCGGCCCAGCCGGCCTTGATTTGCTCGTCGGTCGATTGCAGCGCGTTGTAGCCGCAGCCGGACAACAACGCGGTCGCCGCGATCATTACCATCACTACGAGTCGCCTGATCATGTCTATCCTCTCATCAACAAAGTGGCGGATGGTGCGTACCCCTCAAGGGGGTATTGAAAAGAATGACTGATGGAACCAGTCACACATTTTCATACAAAGTGGGGGCCGGCGCGCCCGTTTGCAAGTCCTTCATCGTGTCAACGGCGAAACATAAATCCGCCCATGCCTTCGCCTTGTCGCCGAGGCTGCGCAGCAGATAGGCGGGGTGATAGGTGACGACGAGCGGAATGCCACGATACTGGTGGAGCCTGCCGCGCAGACTGGCAATGCTCGCCTCGCGCGCAAGCAAATTGACCGCCGCCACCTTGCCCAGCGCAATGATGAGTCTCGGCTTGATCAGTTCGATCTGCCGATGCAGGTACGGCTCGCACGCCAGCGCCTCCTCCGGCTGCGGATTACGGTTGCCGGGAGCACGGCATTTGACCACATTAGCTATATACACGTTGTGACCGCGCTTGAGCTTGATCGCTGCGAGCATGTTGTCGAGGAGCTTCCCGGCCTGACCGACGAAGGGTTCGCCCTGCGCGTCTTCATCCGCGCCGGGCCCCTCCCCGACGAACAGCCAATTCGCGTTTTCATCGCCCACGCCGAACACGGTCTTGTTGCGCTTCGCGTGCAGCGGGCAGTCCACGCAGGAAGCCACTTTCGCCTTGAGCTCGGGCCAATCCATGCGCATGATCGCTGCCCGCCGGTCGTCCGGTAGCGCAGGCGACCCACGTAGCGCAGGCGATTCGTGTAGCGCAGGCGATTCGTGTAGCGCAGGCGATTCGTGTAGCGCAGGCGATTCGTGTAGCGCAGGCGATTCGTGTAGCGCA
>MERI01000001.1:28132-37826 GCA_001772005.1 Betaproteobacteria bacterium RIFCSPLOWO2_12_FULL_62_58
GATTCGTGTAGCGCAGGCGATTCGTGTAGCGCAGGCGACCCGCCTGCAGACTGATTCTCGAATCCACGATCGTGAACGCCTTGGACTAAGGGGGATTGTTCGGCAGGCGGGTCGCCTGCGCTACACGAATCCCCTGCGCTGCCGCGCAACCGCCAGATCGGCGTCAACCCCATTTCCCTGAGCATTTCCTCGCGGCGACTCATTGCAGGTCCAATGCGAGCACCAACGCGTCCTCGCGGCCGTTGTCGGCGGGATAATAATCGCGGCGCTGCGCGATCTCGGAAAAACCGGCCCGCGCGTAAAGCGCGCGCCCCGCGATATTGGACGGACGTACTTCGAGAAAAATCCTGCTCGCCGCATAGTCCCGGGCAAGCTTCACGATGAAGCGCAGAAGTGCGGTTCCCAGCCCGCGCCGCTGCCACTCGGCGGCGATGCTGAGATTGAGCAGATGCGCTTCGCCCGCCGCGATCGTGACCACGCTGTAGCCGATGATCGCGCCGCAGCACTCGACGATCCAGCAGTGGTAACCGGCGTCGAGCGAGTCGGCAAAGTTGCGACGCGTCCATGGATACGGGTAGATCCGGCTCTCGATCGCCGTCACGGCATCGAGATCGCCCGCGGTCATTCGCCGGTAGCGTGGGACGGTGTCTAACTGCGCGCTCATCGTTCGTGGGTCTTCAACGCGACCTTGTCACGGATGTAGAGCGGGGCCGCCAGCGCGGCGTCGATGCCCATGCCCCGCTCGAACTGCGGCACGGCGAGCCGCGCGATCTCCTCCGCGCGCGGATGAAGTTCGGCATCAACGGCGGAAAGCATTCCGTCATAGCGCAGCATCAGCGCCTCGCGATACGCGGCAAAACCGCTGCCGCCGCCGAACCACGCGCCCGCCGGAAGCTGCGGCGCCGCACCAGGCGCATACAAACCTGGCGCATGTACCGCATTCCATTTGCCGTCCGCCTTCTCATAGGCAGCATGATAGACCTCATGCATGCGCGCATCGAGGCAGCATACGATACGCTCGGCCTGCGCGGCTTCCGCCATCGCGAGGAGGGTTCCAACGCCCACCACCGGAATCCCCGCGGCAAATGCCAGCCCTTGGGTTACGCCGCACGCGATGCGCAGCCCCGTGAATGAGCCTGGCCCCGCGCCAAAAGCGATACCGTCGAGCCCCTTGACAGCCAGCCCCCGCTGCGCGAGCAACTCGTCCACCATGCCGAGCACGAGTTCCGAGTGGCGGCGGCCGGCGCGCGTCTCGCGCGCATCGATTTTGCCGTCGCACCACAGCGCGGCGGAGCAGTATTCGCTGGAGGTGTCGATGGCCAGAATTTTCAAGAGATACCCGCTGCGGCAGCCAGCAGTCCACGGTAAACGGCTTTGCTATTTTAACTCACCGCGGCGACCGCCCGCGTGTCACCTTCAGCCACAGAGGATTCTTTTCAATACCCCTTATTTTCAATACCCCCTTGAGGGGTACTTGAGGGGTACACCGAGCGCACAGGGTCGGGAAAGCGCTGATGAAGCTGGGTTTGGCCGTCCTCGCGCAAGCGTATAATTCGTCACTGTTTCTCTTTCTCCTTTGCGAACGCCGTGGCTGAAAGGTCTTGAAAAATGCGCGAATACAGGTTAGCGGCGATTCCCGGCGACGGCATCGGCATCGAAGTAATCGCCGCCGGGCTCAAGGTACTCGAGGTGCTGGCCGCCCGCGACCAGGGCTTCAAGCTCAAGGTCGAGCATTTTCCGTGGAGCAGCGAGTACTATCTCAAGCACGGCTACTATATCCCGGAGGGCGGGCTCGATCGGCTGAAACAGTTCGATGCGATCTTTTTTGGCGCTGTCGGCGCGCCCAACGTTCCCGATCACGTGTCGCTGTGGGGGCTGCGGCTGCCGATCTGCCAGGGGTTTGACCAGTACGCCAACGTGCGGCCGGCGCGCGTGCTGCCCGGCATCGTGAGTCCCCCGTGAAAGCGATCGAGGGCGTCACCGCCAAGCGGATTCTCACGCCCGACCTCGGCGGCGAGGCCACCACCGCCATCGTCACCGAGGCGGTTTGCGACGGCTTGTGATATCGTTTGCAGCGGACGAGTTGCGACGCTGCTACAATATTCGAGCTGTTTCAAGCGGGTATCGCCATACTGCCGCACCGGAAAACTGGAGGCTGCACTTGAAGCACATCCTCGATTTCCTGGAATCGTTTGTAATTATCATACTGGTGCTCGCGGGACTCGTCGGTCTTTCGTACCGCATGTTCCGGGGAGGCGGCTGGTTCGAATCCGCTCTTGAGCGCGCCGCAGAACTTGTTTTCCAGAATGTGACGGTCTCGATCGTGGTCGCAATCGCCGTCACCATCCCTCTTGTCATTTGGCATGACAGACGCGCCGCCAAAGGCGTACATGGCAAGCGGCTGCCGACGATCATACTCTACGCTCTGATGGCTGCCGGCGTCTTTTTCGTCGGCCACTACGCGATTCGCGGCACCCTTTAGGAGTTTGTCGGACTTAGCCCCGACAAACTCCTCACGCCTCTCGCCTCTCCAGCTTTTTATCAGTCGACGCGCGCGCCGGAATCCTTGACCGCCTTGCCCCACTTGGCGATCTCGCTCCTGATGAAGGCGGCGAACTGCTCGGGCGTATTGGGCGCAACATCGCCGCCTTCGCCGGCGAAACGCTGGCGCACGTCGGGCAGTTGCAGGATGCGCACGATTTCCGTATGCAGCCTGGCCAGAATGTCCTTCGGCACGCCGGCGGGGACCATCACGCCGTACCAGTTCGTGACCTCGTAGCCGGGCAGCCCGGATTCGGCGATGGTCGGCACATCGGGCAACGTGGCGGTGCGCTTGGCGCTGGTCACCCCGAGCGCCTTGAGACGCCCCGCCTTCATGAACGGCAGCGCCGGCGGGATCGAGCTCACGTAGATAGCAATTTCGCCGCCGAGCAGCCCGGTGATCGCCGGTGATGCGCCTTTGTAGGGCACGTGCGTCATCTTTACGCCGGTCGTGCTCTTGATCACTTCAGCCGCGAGATGGCCGGTAGTGCCGTTGCCGGGCGAGCCGAAGGTAATGGCGTCCGGTTTGGCACGCGCCAGCGCGAGCAACTCCCTGGTGTTCTTCGCCGGCAGCGACGGATGGGCGACCAGAATCAGCGGCGCGGACAGCACCAGCGTTACCGGCTGCAATTCTTTCACCGGGTCGTACGGCAGCCTGGTGTACAGCGCCGGCGCGATTGCCACATTGGCGAGCTGCCCGAGCACCACGGTGTAGCCGTCGGCCGGTGATTTTGTGGCTGCCGCTAGACCGATGGTGCCGCCCGACCCGGGGCGATTGTCGGCTATGACCTGCTGGCCCCAAGCCTCCGTCAGCTTCTGTGCGATGGCGCGTGAGATCACGTCGGTGCCGCCGCCGGGCGGGAACGGCACGATCCAGCGGACGGGTTTCGCCGGGTACTGCTGTGCCGGCGCTGCGATCGCGGCAAGCGCGCAGGCGAGCGCGACCGCGCATTTGAACAAGCTCTTCATCGGGTTTCCTTTCGTTGCGGTTATAGTCAATCAGCCGCGGCCACGGCTTTACGTTCGATCAAATCGCGGATTGCGGCCTCGCTATAGCCCAGCGCGGCGAGCAATTCGCGCGTATGCTCGCCGACGCGCGGCAGGTCGATGCGGGTGCCGAGGCGCTGCCCATCCATCTCCAGCGGCAGGATCGGCACTACGGCCTTCGTGCCGTTGGGCAGCGTAATCGGCGACATGCCGCCGGAAGCGTTGAGGTGCGGATCGTCGAACAGGTCCTCGGGCTTGACGACGGGCGCGAACGGCAGGCCGAGTTCTTCGCAATGCGCCATCAACTCCTGCTTGGTGAGCTGACCGAATATGCCGGAGACGATCGGGATAATGCGGTCGCGCGCCTCGACGCGCTGCGGATTGGTGGCAAGCGACGGGTCCGCCAGCAGCTCCGGCACATCGAACGCCTCGCAAAAGACTTTCCATTGGGTGTCGGTCACCACGCCGACGAAAACCTGCTCGCCGTCGGCCGTGGTGAAGGTGTCGTAGACCGCCCATGCGCGGATGCGGTCGGGCATCGGTGTCACCGGTTTGCCCGTCATCAACGCTTCCATCATATGCTGCGCCACCAGGAACACGTTGTTCTCGAACAGCGCGCTTTTCACTTCCTGGCCGCGGCCGGTCGACTTGCGCTGGTAGAGGGCGGCGAGCACGGCGATGGCGCCGAACATGCCGCCCATCACGTCGTTCACCGATGCTCCGGCGCGCATGGGACGGCCCTTGCCGCCGGTCATGTAGGCGAGCCCGCCCATCATCTGCACCACCTCGTCGAGCGCGGTGCGCTTCTCGTACGGCCCGGCCAGAAAACCCTTGTGCGAGCAGTAGATGAGATCAGGCTTGAGCTTCCTGAGCGCCCCGTAGCCGAGACCGAGTTTTGCCATCGCCCCCGGCTTGAAATTCTCGGTCACCACATCCGCGCTCTCGATGAGCTTCAGCACGATTTCCCTGCCCTGCGGTGATTTCAGATCAACCGCGAAGCTTTTCTTGTTGCGGTTGTAGGTCGGGAAAAAGCCGGCGCCGGAAGCGGTGAGCTTGCGCGTGTGGTCGCCGTCGAGCGGCTCGACCTTGATGACTTCAGCGCCAAGATCGGCGAGTATGAGCCCGCACGCCGGCCCCATCACCATGTGCACGAATTCGACGACGCGAACGCCCGCAAGAGGTAACGAGTGGTTCACGTGTGTTCAGTCTCCGAAAACATTGGAATCTCCGATGTCACCAAACGGTGGGCGGCGGGCGGTTAGCGGCGCAATCCTTCGTGTCTTACAGCCGCTCACCATTCACGGTTTACCGCTCACTGCTTCACCGCTCACTGCTTACCCACTGCTACGAACGCAATTCTCTCACGAACGCGCCGCCGGCGTATTGCGCCGCATGCCAACGCACGTTACCCTTGCCACTCCCCGATCGGTTCGTCCATCACTACACAGCAGAGGAGACCCTGTCATGAGCACCGCCATCAAGCGTCACCAGCCCGGCGCGAGCTTGAGCCGGATCGTCGAATACGGCAATCTCGTCTTCGTCGCCGGCACCACCGCCGACAACAGATCCGCCTCGTGCAAAGCGCAGACCGAGGAAATACTGAAGAAGATCGACTCCGCACTCGCTGCGGCCGGCACCGACAAGTCGAAGATTCTGTCGGCCAATGTCTGGATCAACGACATTCGCGAGAAGGACCAGATGGATGCCGCGTGGCAGGCGTGGGTCGATCCCAACAACAAGCCAGTACGCGCTTGCGTGGAAGCGGGGCTCGCCACGCCCGACACCCGCGTCGAAATCATGGTAACCGCCGCCAAATAAGCCGGAACACTTGATGCGGCCGGAACTCTCCGCCGTCAAAGCCCTCACCTTCGACGTATTCGGCACCGTCGTCGACTGGCGCGGCAGCATTGCCCGACATGAAACCCGAAGAGGTGATGATGGTTTGAATCAATCTTTGGTTCCCGGCCCCATCGGTTTGGATGAGAAACGCTCCCACCACGCCTCGAACCGCTCCCCTGAGAGGGGAGGGCTTACCAAATAGCCTTGTATCTCATCACACTTCAGCAGTCGTAATATGTTTCTCTGTGCCTCGGTTTCGACTCCCTCTGCGACCACCTTTAGTCCCAGGGAATGAGCCAACGAGATGATCGTGGTAACAATTGTGAGGCCATCAGCCGAGGCTTGCATGTCATTAATGAATGCTCGATCTATTTTCAGCATATTGACGGGAAGCTTTGCTAAATAGCTCAGGGAAGAATAGCCCGTGCCGAAATCGTCAATGACGATATTTACGCCCATTTCTCTGATCGCCTTCAGCTTCGGGATATTGGCCTCAAGGTCCCGCATGATGAGGCTCTCTGTTATTTCGATATCCAAGCCTACCGACCCGGCTCCGTCGTTTCTCAGAATCTTCTCGACGGCCGCGGGGAATTCCTTTTGAGCGAGTTGCAATTGCGACACGTTGACTGCGATTCGAGGTGGCTGCGGCCTTGTTGCTCGCCACTGACCGTACTCCGCTACCGCTTTCTCCATTACCCATCGACCGACATCAATGATTAGGCCGGTCTCTTCCAGAACCGGGATGAACTTGCCGGGTAATACGATTCCGGACTCGGGGTCATTCCATCGGAGCAGCGCTTCGACTCCCGACATCTCGCCTGTTTGTAGATTTACCTTCGGTTGATAGTACAGGGTGAATTCTTCTCGTTCGTACGCGCGACGCAGCGACGAGTGTAAGAATAATCGATCCGCGACCTGAGCGTTGAATTCAGCGGTATAGAACTGAAAGTTCTTCCTGCCGAGCTGTTTCGCACGGGACAATGCGGCGGCGGCGTTCTTTAACAAGGCCTCCGCGTCCTCGCCGTCCTGGGGATACAGACCCACGCCGATGCTGCAGGTAAGACGAAACTCGCGATCTCCGAGAATCATGGGTTCCGAAACGGCATCAAGAATTCTTTGCAGCACTTCCAACACCCGGGGATCGGCAGCCACCGTACTGGTAATTCTTTCCATGACCCGGGAAATCATCATTACGTCAGTCTGTCGCGCCAGAATCAATACGAATTCATCACCGCTCAAACGGGCGAGGGTATCTGCTTTTCTGATGCATGCTCCCACCCGCGAAGCAACGATCTTGAGCAAGTCGTCCCCGGTTTTCTGACCCAAGCTGTCGTTGATCAACCTGAAGTTATCGAGATCGAGAACAGCAACGGCCACCATGTGGCCGTATCGGTGCGCTTGTACCAGCGCCTGCGCGAGGCGGTCATTGAACAGGTTTCGGTTGGCAATGCCAGTCAGTGCGTCATAGTTGGCCAGGTAATCGAGCTGTTCTTTTTTGCCGATGTACTCCAGCGCGAATGAGATGTCGCGCGCCAGCTCCGTCAACAGCCGCACTTCCTCTTCAGTGAAAAAGCCCGGTTCCTTGGCAAACAGCGAAAGGACCCCGGTCACTTCCCCTTCAACGATTAGGGGCAGCACGATGAGCGAACGGTAGCCGCGCCTGACCGCCTCCTGTCTTCGCTTTCCTCCTACGCCAGGCTCGGCGGTGATATCGTTGCTAAAAACGGGCTTCTTTTCCCGTATCGCGCACCCCACCGCCCCCTGTCCTTGAGGCACATCGCTACGCGCAGTGGCCTTGGAGCCGACGATAACGAGTTCCTCGGCCTTGAACCCAGCCCACGCAACAGGGGTCACATCCAATGTTTGAGGATCGAACAGGCCGACCCATGTGATTCCGAAGTTGCCGTGCTCTACCGCAATGCGGCAAGCCTCGTTGAACAGTTCCTGGCGGTCGCGTACCCGCACGATGGTGGAGTTGATTCCGCTCAAGACCGCGTAAACCCGGTTAAGGCGGGCGATATGCACCTGCTGCGCCTGACGCTCCATGAACTGGCCGATTTGGCTGCCGATCGCGCGGAACATGTCGAGCAGTTCCGGATCCGGCTCGCGGACGTCGAGCCCGAAAAAAACCATGATGCCCTTGATCTCGCCCCGGATGGCGATCGGGAATGCCACCCCCACATGCAGGCCCGCTTGGCCCGCAAGGAGCGCTTGCGGCAAACTGCCCTCCCGGCTCACGTCGGAGACCCAAACGGGTTGGCGGCTCTCCCAAGCGCGTCCGGCGAGGCCTACGTTTGGGCGAATTTCCAGCTCGCGTATTCCAGCCGCGAACTCGGTCAATTCGGGAGTGTCTTTGGTCCAGACATCGATGCACCGCAGGATTGTGGCGTCCGGATCGGCCCGCCAGAGCGTAGCGCTGACAAAGCCCTCGTGTTCGCAGATCGCTTTGAAAAGCCCCGGCATCGCTTCCTCGAAGGCGCCCGCCTCCGCAAGGGTCCGCGCCACCGCGTACTGCGTTGCAAGTTGTCGCTGCGCTTTTTTGCGCGCCGCGTTTTCCTTCGTTTCCCGCAAGGCCCTCTTTAACACGGGCACAAGTCGAGCGAGATTGTTCTTCAGGACATAATCTGACGCACCTTCCCTTAGTGCTTCTATCGCTCGCTCCTCACCAATCGTACCGGAGACGAAAACGAACGGCACGTTCGGCCGCAGCTTGTTTGCGATCTTCAGCGCTTCTATACCGCCGAATCCCGGCACGGTGAAGTCCGCAAGCAGGATGTCCAGCTCAAAGTCCGTGAGCACCTCGCGGAGTGCTTCAGCATCGTGTACTCTTCTCCAATCCCCACGGATCCCGCCCTTGCGCAACGCGCGCAATGTTAGTTCAACATCATGTTGCGAATCCTCGATGAATAGCACACGCACATCCAAGGGATCAGAATTCATGTGATCCTCCCCCTACGGGGCCGGTCGCAGGTCACGCGTTCTTGAATTGAGCGCCGAGCTCCCTGTCGCTCGCCAGAGGCGGGACTTTGGCCTAGGACATGCCAACGCAACCCCGGGTGCGTCACGGCATGAGTGTGCCGATCAGGATCCGCTGGGTTGCGAGTGCGACGGACGAAATTCGGTACGGTCCCCTCCCATTTTTCTGCGAATTACATGATGCTTAAGCCCGTTACGACAAACGCTTCCGCTGATTTGACGCCTATCAATACCAGCACGTCAAATCTCTCAATTTGTTAGGTTTTTTATTGCCAGGTATTAGGGTAGTGCTTCACTCTATGCGGTACTTATGTATCAGCGCAGTGGTTGCGAAACTCCTCCCGCTTCAAGGGGGAGGTTGGGAGGGGGATGGGATAATAGCGCTCAACTGCCACCCCATCCCCACCCTGCGCCCGCGGAGGGCGGGTTTACACTGTCAGCTGTCTTTGTTTGTGCTTCGCAGGGACTGCCGAGTGGCCTTAAATAACCCTGATGGATGTCGCAGTTAAGAAGAGTTCGGCGCGGTGGACGTGCAGTTGAGTGCGCAGGAAGTCGATCGCTGCATCGAGGTCATCGAAGCAGAGGGGCTCGTTGTTATCGTTGACGATGTAATACAGGTCCCACTCCGGGTAGGCGGTCTGTTTCCCTATCGCGTATCCGCGGCGGTAATGGCCGACGCACCACGATGTCGGGCTGAGCAGCGCGAGCTGTCTTGCTTTTTCCAAGGTCAGCATATGACGTCCGTGACTATTGACCGGCAGCGCGTGCAGCCACTCATTTTCGGCATTCATCGGGCAGGTGCTTTCACAGAAGTTTCGCGATCGGGGCCGGACACGCGATGCCGAATCCCTGCACGTAATCGACACCGATTTCGCGCAACTTGTCGAGCGTGTCCTTGGCCTCGACGGATTCGGCTACGGTGCGCATACCGGCCTTCTGGCATACGGTGTTGATGGCGCGCGTTTTCGCGAGTTCCGCCGGATCGCGCACAAGGTTCCGGATGATCGAGCCGTCGATCTTCAGAAAATCGACCGCGAGTCCCGTGAGATAGGAAAACGACACCTTGGCGCCGCCAAAGTCGTCAATGCTGAAGCGGCAGCCCGCGGGTCTCAACGCGGCAATGAGGCGCCGCACGCCGTCGTTATGTTCGATCGCGTCCGGTTCGCTGATCTCGAAGCACAGCGCGCGTGCCGGAAAATCCGTACGCTCGAGCTCTTGGCGCACAAAGCCGGCGAATTCGGGACTGATGACGGAAGCTCCCGATAAGTTGATGCAGAACAGCGGCATCCGCCAGCCGGGAGCGCTCCGGTGTTTGTCGAGACACCACGCAATCAGGCTGCGCACCACCCAG
>MERI01000002.1 GCA_001772005.1 Betaproteobacteria bacterium RIFCSPLOWO2_12_FULL_62_58
TCGTAGTGCTTGCCGCTTTGCTTTTCGATCTCCTTTAACGCGGCATCGAGCCCGCGCCCCGGGCGGTATGGCCGATGCGACGCCATCCCCTCGACCGTGTCCGCAACCGCCAGGATGCGCGCCGCGAGAATGATGTCATCGCCTTTGACGCCGTTCGGGTAGCCGCTGCCGTCGATCCGCTCGTGATGCTGCAGGATGGTCTGCGCGACCGGCCAGGGAAACTCGACCGACTTGAGGATGTCGTAGCCGAGCTGGACATGGGCCTTGATGATTTCGGTCTCCGCGGGAGTCAGCCGGCTGGGCTTGCTCAGGATTTCCGCCGGCACCCCGATCTTGCCGATGTCGTGCACGTAACCGGTGATCCGCAAGCCCTTCACTTCCGCTTCACTCAGCCCGAGCTCGGCGCCGATCGCCGCGGCAAATTCGCCGACGCGGCGTTCATGCCCCGAAGTGTAAGGATCCCGTTGCTCGACCATGGTCGATACCGCCTCGACCGTGTGGAACATCGATGCCTCGAGCTGGGCGAGCTGGCGCTGGATCTGCTCCTGCGCGCGCCGGCGCTCGGTAATGTCCTGCAGCATTCCGATGACCGCCGGCTTGCCCTCGAACGCCGACCGGGTCGCATGCGCATCAATATCCACCGTCGAGCCGTCGCTGCGCCGGCCGCCGAAGTTGTATTGGATATTCCCGATCCTCGCCGAGATCAGGTCGTCGATGAGGCGCGCGACGACCGGACGATCGCCGTCCACGACATGGCCGAGCAGTTCGGTGCCGATGATCTCCGACGGCGCCCGGCCGAAGATCTCGGCCAGGCGCGGGTTCACGTAGGCGAACCGCCCGTCGACGATGATGTAGACGCCGGCGATCGACTGCTCGACCAGCGAGCGGAACTTGTATTCGCTTTCCCGAAGCGCGGTCTCGGCCTGCTTGCGGTCGCGCTCGCGTTCGAAATTGTCCAGCGCGTACGAGACATCGGCGGCCATCTCCTCGAGCAGCTGCACGATCTCGTCGTCGAAGAAATCCTCCTGATCCGAGTAGAGCGTAAGCACGCCGACCGGCTCGCCGCGGCAGCGCAGCGGAAACGTCGCCGCGGCGCGGATTCCGGACCGCTCCGCGGCGTTGCGCCAGGGCGCGGTGGCGAAGTTGACCAGGAACTGGTTGGCAACGAAGACGCGGTTTTCGCGCAGCGCCGTGCCGGCCGGACCGCAACCCTCGGGCACGTCGGCATCCATGCTGACGAATATGGCGTCAAGATAGGCATTCAGCGAATCCGTTTTCGTGATCGCCACGATGTGACGGGTCGCGGCATCGGGTTGGCCGACCCACGCGCCAAGCAGGCCGCCGCTCTTGATCGCGATCTGGCAGATCGTGTTGTAGAGACCGCCGGCTTCCGTTGCGCGCACGATCGCCTCGTTGGTCAGCGACAAGGTCGTGTACAGCCGGGCAAGGCGTTCGGCGCGGCGTTCCTGCGCCACCCGTTTCGTGACGTCCTTCCTCACCGCGGCGTAATGCGTGATCTTGCCGCTGCCGGACTTGATCGGGAATATGGTCTCGTCCTCGTGATACAGCGAACCGTCCTTGCGCCGGTTGCTGAACCGTCCGGACCATACTTGCCCGGCGGTGATCGTCTGCCAGAGATTCCCGTAAAAGGCGCGGTCCTGAAAGCCGCTCTTCAGAATGCGCGGGTTTTGTCCGATGACCTCGGCGCGCGTATATCCCGTGAACGACTCGAAGTAGGAATTGACGTAAACGATCCTGCCGTCGAGATCGGTGATGACGACGGATTCTCCGGCCTGCTCGACTACCGCTGCCAGGCGTTCGCGCAATGTCTCCAGTTCGAAACGCCGCGTCACGTCCTGGACCACGGCGAGCAGGCCGCTCGATTGCCCCGCAGCGTCGATCAGCGGCGCGTGTTGCCACTCGCAGGTGATCGTGCGGCCGTCCCTGGTCAGGCCCTCGCCGGTGCGCGTGACGGATCGACGATGGGCCGCCACTTCCGCCAGCACCCCGTCCATTTCAGGCTTGCACGGTTGCGGGACAATCAGACCATAGCCGCTTTTTCCGACGGCCTCATCCTTCGTGTAACCAAAGATCATCGTTGCCGCCGGGTTCCAATCGCGGATCGTGAAATCCGGATCGCTGACGATGCATCCGAGCGGCATGCATTCGAACCGGAGCTGCAGACGCTCGAGCAAGCGGTCACGGTCCTGCGTGAGGCCGGAGGCTTCTTCATTCGCGGCGCTGCGCCGCTGGTCACGACGCGGCCGGGCGTTCATGTCAGGACGAGCCAAACCGTCATCGGGATGACGAAGCCGAGGCCATTGTCTGCTTCAAAAGCTGTCGCGGTTGCGGCACGATGAAGGCGGCGTAGCGCGGGCCGCAGACATCCACGCCTCGTGCCGACTGCGCAGCCGACGTTGAGTTTCACTGCGAACGAAACGCAAGGCGCGACCTGGGGCAATTCCGGACTCCGGTTGGAGCCTCCTCCGGCGGGTATTTTCTCCCCCGCCGTCGAACTGCGCAACCGGCCCATTGCGGATTCGTAGCTAAAGCGGACGTGCGCCAATGGCATTACGTCGAGCCTGTCACATGAAAACGGTTTGGGTGTAGAGTGCGTCCGGCGCACCCCCGCATCAGCGCGATGGCGTGCGACGCGCGCGCTGTGCGCCTTAAGATAGCGCCATGAGTGTACGTCCCTTTTAACCACCCCCGTTCAGCAACGGGTCGCCCAGAGGAGAAAAAGCAGTGACCTACGAATCCCTGTTTGCCGAGACCATCCTCATGCGCGGGCACCTGGGCGACCAGATCGATGCCTACCTCGCGCGGCCATTCGGCGCCGGGCCGTATCCCGGCGTAGTCGTCATCCACCACATGCCCGGCTGGGACGGGCCGCACAAGGAAATCGGGCGCCGCTTCGCCCATCACGGCTACGTGACGATCGTGCCCAACCTGCAGTTCCGCGAGGGCAAGGCGACGCCGGAAGAGAACAGCGCCAGCATACGCGCGGCCGGGGGCATGCCCGACGATCGCACGATGGGCGACGTGCAGGGCGCCATCGATTACCTGCGCACGCTGCCCTATCTGAGCGGCAAGGTGGGCGTCATCGGCTTTTGCTCCGGCGGCCGCCAGGCCTACCTCGCTGCCTGCACGCTACGCGGCATCGATGCCGTGATCGCCTGCTATGGCGGTGGCGTCGCCGCCAAGCCCGAGGAATTGACGCCGCGGCAGCCGGTCGCGCCTATCGATCTCACCAAGGACCTCCAGTGCCCGCTGCTCGGCCTGTTCGGCATCGAGGACACGCGCCCATCGCCGGAGGACGCAGCGAAGACCGAGGAAGCGCTGAAGCGCCATGGCAAGACCTACGAGTTTCACACCTACGAAAACGCCGGGCATGCGTTTTTCGCCGTGGACCGCCCGCAGTACCGCGTGCACGCGGCAATCGACGGGTGGAAGCGGGTCTTCGCCTGGTTCGGCAGGTATCTGCGCTGACCGGTTGCAGGAGCGCCGGCGTTCTGGGGTCGTGGAGTCATCGGCTCGCCACGCATTGCGCTTAGCCCGGCGCCAGGAGAATTGCAAAAGAGGATGACGGATATGCGAATTCACCCCTGCTGGTCTTCATATTCGGCCGCTTCGAGTGGGTTTTCTTCCGAATTGTCGGCCGGGTTTGCGTAAGGAGTGTGTCGGAGCAAGATCCGACACACTCCTAGTCACTCGACTTTCAGGCCGGCGTCCTGGATCACTTTGCGCCAACGGGGGACTTCGCGCGCGAGCTGCCGGCGCAGATCCTCGGGCGTTCCGGGGAGCGGCGTCGCGCCGAACTTGAGCAGGCGCTCGCGCACGTCGGGTGCGTTCACGATCGCGAGGATTTCGGCGTTCAGCTTCTTCACGATGTGCGGCGGCGTTTTCAGCGCGCAGTACATGCTGAACCAGCCGCCGGTATCGAAGCCATCCAGGGCGGGCAAGCCGGACTCCGCAAGAGACGGAACGCTCGGCAGGATGGGACTGCGCTTCGCGGTGGTCACCGCCAGCGCATGCACCGCGCCGCTCCCGACGTGCGGCGCCAGCACCAGGATATTGTCGACTGCGACCTGGATGCGCCCGCCGAGGAGGTCCGGCAGCATCGCCCCGGTGCCCTTGTACGGGACGAAGAGCATGTCGATGCCGACCAGGCGCTTGAACATCTCGGTGCTCAGGTGCTGCACCGTGCCGGGTGTAGACGCTCCATAGGAGATCTTGCCGCTGCGCGGCTTCGCGTAGGTTATCAGCTCGGAGACGGTTTTCACCCCGATCGACGGGTGCGTGACCATGACGTAGGGCGAGGTCGCGACCAGCGCCAGGGGTTCGAGGTCGCGTTGCACATCGAACCTAGTTTCGGTGTACAGGCTGCCGACGATGCTGATCGAGGAACCTGAGATCAACAGCGTGTAGCCGTCCGGCTGCGAGCTGCCAACGATCCTCGCGCCGATGATGCCGCTCGCACCCGGACGGTTGTCCACCACGACCTGCTGTGCGAGGCGCTCCGAGAGCTTGTCCGCGAGCAGACGGCCGACGAGATCGGTGGCGCCGCCCGGCGTGAAACCGACGATCAGCCGGATCGGCCGCTGCGGGTAGTTCCCGCCCTGTACCGCCGCAGGTAACGGCGCAGACACGACCCCCAGGATGGCGGCCAGCAATACCCATATCCCATGCATAATCATCGTTTGCCCTTCCTTAGAGGAATTCTCAGACCAATGGCACTGCTTTAAGCGGAAATATGCGCACGACCACGGTTCAGAAAGTGTGTCGTTCCCGTGAAAACGGGAACCCATACGGCGCGTCATCTTGCGTGAACCATCCTATGGATTCCCGACTTCTCGGGAATGACAGCGCGTGTTGGGTCACCATTCCGTTCAATCTGCCTCAAGGTAGTGCCATTGGATTCTCAGACCTGTCCATTCCAGGGCGTCCCGTCCTTGCACTGGATCGGCACGGTGACGTTCTCCGACGCCAGCCGCGTCTGCACCGAAAGGCTGTGGGTGCCGGTCCCGCCCATCACCACGATCACGATGTCTTCGGGTTTGTCGGCGATCGGCACCCCGAAGTCCGGGTCAACATCGGCGTAGAGCTTCAGGATTTTCTTGCTGTAGTTCGTCAGATTGCCGCGCGGGATGCTGCCGAAAGGCAGCCGCCCGTATTCCCAGATGAAACGCTTCACCTCGGCCTTGCTGTAGCCGCCGTTTGCCAGCAGGCGCGCGTGCTGCGGGCAGAGGATCAACAGCGGTTGGCCTTCGCCGTTGGTATTGCGGTTGCCGACGTAGGGAATGGAAAGGGCCAGGGTGCGCAGCAATTCCTTCGCGGTCTGGCTGCCGCCGTTGTCATCGATCATCGCGGCCGTACACGCTGGGATCAAGGTGACGGCGCTCGTCTGCGCCGCATGGCCTCTTTCGACGTGCAGCGATTCCCACGGGTTTTCCTCCTCGTTCTCCGCGATGCAATGCCCGAAGCGGGCGATATGCCCCTGGGTGTGGATGTTGATGGAGCCCGGCGTCCCGCCGACGTTCATCATGATCAACTGCAAGGCGCGTCCAATCGTGCTCGTGCTGCGCCAGCGGCTGCCCGTGTAGTTGTAGCCCCAGTTGAGGTCGATGGCCGCTCGGACCGGGCCATTGACGATGGGAAGCGGCGAGGTGTTGTGGGTCGACGTCTGCACCGCATCGAGATTGAACTTGGGATCCGCGATCCCCCTGACGCACGCAAGCAGCACCGGCATGTACTCGGGCTTGCAGCCCGCCATGACGGCATTCGCGGCGATCTTCTCCACCGTGGCCAACCCCTGTTTGGGCGCGAGCGTGCCGATCACGTCCGCGGCTTGCCATCCAAGCACGCGCTCGACATAGCCGGTCATCGCCGCCACGCGCGCCTGCGTGGGTGGCACGATCGGCAATCCGTCGGTCAGCTCATGGATGAGGAACCACTCGTTGATGGCTCCCACGAGTCCTCGAGTTCCAGGACGGGCGCCTCAGTCAGTGCGGCGATCATGCGGCCTCCGTGCCCGGGGCCTTGCCGCGCTGCACGCGATTGCGCGCGGCAGGGTGAACGTAGTCCACCCTGGTGTGCGGCTCGAGCACGCCCTGCCCGGTCAGTTGTTCGACTATGATCGGATAAGCCGAGCGGGCAAGTTCCCGGACCTGCTCGGGCGTCAGATCGTTCAGCGGATGCGGAGTGACGACCAGCGGCAGGTCGTCAAGTTGAAGATTCCTTGCAGCGAGCCGCCCGTGCGTGAGAAACGCCGTCGAGACGATGGTCGACGTCGGGACGCCGCGCTTTTCGAGATATGCCGAGTCGTGGATACACCACGACGTGCAGCCGCCTCAGTCGCCCCAGGCATTGACCAGGCACTGCACCTTGCCGTCCAGTTCATCGGCTATCAGCTTGCTGGAGGTGTAGTTCTTGCGCACCGAATGAGTCTGGATTTCCGTGTAATCCGCACGCATCATCTCCTCGATGTACTGAAT
The DNA here is from genome assembly GCA_001772005.1 of Betaproteobacteria bacterium RIFCSPLOWO2_12_FULL_62_58. Lineage (GTDB taxonomy): Bacteria > Pseudomonadota > Gammaproteobacteria > Burkholderiales > SG8-41 > DSOT01. The sequence goes on from MERI01000002.1 coordinate 6,495, forward strand.
GAAGAGGTTGGCGTTGGGCTTCATGTTGTCGATGAAGCCTATGGACTTCCCGTGCAGTGTATCGAGCCGCCGCGCGAGAGCGACGCGCTCGACCGCGCGCTGCCCGACCGGGTTGACCAGTTTTACGGTGTGTTCTGCTGTCATGCCGATCTCCTCAGTGATGCGTTCCATCCCCACAAACAGCGCCCCCGCTGCTTACTCTATCCCTTTTCGCGCTGAGCATTCTTCTTTTCAATACCCGCTTGACGGGTACACTGAAAGCACGGAGCGGAACCTGAATAAAGAGTATCAGTGAGGGGCTGAAAACATGCACTGGTGCCGCGTTTCTGAATGTCACTGACTGGCGATACCCACCTCTTTCACGATCTTGCCGTAGTGGGCCAGTTCCGAACGCACCAGGGCGGTAAATTCCTTGTTTGACAGGATGAGCGTCTCAATGCCGAGTGCCGTGAAGCGCTCCCTGGTTTCCGCCTCCGGCAGAATACTGGCGACTACATCCGCGAGCCGGCGCACGATGGGCGCGGGGGTTCCGGCCGGAACGAACGCGCCCCACCAGCTTTCGGAGACGAAGCCGGGCACGCCGGCCTCGAGCATGGTCGGCAACTCCGGCGCGAGCGGCGTGCGCTCCGGGCTGGTGCTGGCCAACGCGCGCAGCTTGCCGCTGCGCACGTGCGGATAGCCCACCGGCATGCTGGCGAACACCGCGTGAATCTGGGCGCCGAGCAAATCGTTGATCGACAGCCCCGTGCCCTTGTACGGGACGTGCAGCAGGTGCGCGTCACCCCGGAGCCGCAACAGCTCGCAGCCGAAATGCGCCGGGGTGCCCACGCCGCCCGAGCCGCAGATCAGCGCGTTCGGCTTCTTGCGGGCGAGCGCGAGAAACTCCTGCACGGTTTTCGCGGGCAGGTTCGGATGTACGACCAGCATCTGCGGTCCGCGCGCCAGCGAAGAAATCACGGCGAAGTCCTTCCGCGGGTCGTAGCCCACTCGCTTGAGGAGGTGGGGATTGATCGCCATGTTGGACACGCTGCCGAGCAGCATGGTGTATCCATCTGCCCCTTAATCCATTATTTTCACGTCGGGCCCTGCGGTGATCTCCATTTCGGTGAGTTCGAGCACCTCGCGGGGGGTGAACCCCGGCGCCACTTCATCGAGGACGAACCGCTTGCCGTCCCAACGCAACAGCGCCAGGTCGGTCACCACGTAACTGACGCATCCTTTTCCCGTCACGGGATAGGTGCATTCGCGCCGCAGCTTCGGGCGGCCCTTGCTGTCGGTGTGCTCCATCACGATGATCAGGTCGCCTTTTCCCGAGAGCAGGTCCATCGCGCCGCCGATGCCGCCTCTCTTCGCGTCCGACGTGCTCCAGTTGGCGACGCTGCCGGACTGATCCACCTCATACGCGCCGAGGATCACGGTGTCGATTCTGCCACCGCGCGCCATCTCGAACGAGGTGACGCTGTCGAAGAATGACGCGCCGGGCGTCAGCGCCACGAACTGGCCCGCGGCGTTATAGATATCCGGATCGATCTCGTTTTCTTCCGAAACCATCCGGCCATAGCCGAGGACGCCGTTCTCCGCGTGAAGGATCACGTCACGGCCCTGGAGGTAGTTCGAAACCATCGTCGGAATGCCGACGCCGAGATTCACATAGGTGCCTTCCTTGACGAGCGCGGCGGCGCGCTTCGCGATGCCGGCCCGTGTCAGCGCCGGCTTGCCGTTGTAGAGGCGCGGCTTGTCCGAAGGCCGCCGTTCGGGCCGGCGCCACGCCTTGCCGTCGGTCACCTGCGTCGTTTTGACGACGCGCGATACGAAGATGCCCGGAAGGTCGACGAGCTCCGGCGGGATCGCGCCCGGCTCCACGATCTCGTCGACCTCGACGATGGCACAGCGCGCGGCCTTCGCGAAACTCGGATTGAAATTCTGGCTGCCGCCGCGGAACTGGACGTTGCCCAGGCGGTCGGCGCGATACCCCCGCAGCAAGGCGTAGTCCACGTGAATTGCATATTCGAGGACGTGCGGCTCGCCATTGAACTCGCGGATCTCCCTGCCTTCGGCGAGGGCGGTGCCGACGCTGGTCGGCGAGTAGAACGCCGGTATGCCGGCGCCGCCGGCGCGACAGCGTTCGACCAGTATGCCTTGCGGCACCAGCTCGACTTCCATCTCGCCTGCTGCGATCTGCGCCTCGCTCGCCGTGGGCGTGCCGGGACGCACGGAAAACGCGGCAACCAGTTTCTTCACCTGTTTGTTCTCGGCGAGGATCTGGCCGCGGGTGGCTCCCGGGTCGCCGAGGGAGTTGCAGACGAGGGTGAGTTGTTTGATTCCCTTTTCGCGCACCGCGAGTATCAGGCTGTTCGCGAAACGGTGCGCGACACCGAACCCTGCAATCGCGATCGTCGCTCCATCGGGGATGTCGGCGGTCGCGTGTTCCGGCGATGCAAAAACCTTGTCCATTACGGTTCTCCCAAATTTGAAGCCAAAACCTGTCTCAAAACGCCTTTTCTCAACTACAAATAGACAGGATTAACAGGATTAACAAGATTGAAATGCGGCCTTGGACCTAATCCTGTCAACCATGAAAATCCTGTCTATTCAGGTTTTTGAGATGCCTTCCACTATCTCTTGCCCGGGCATGCCCCCGGGTCTGAGCTTTCTACGGCGAATCATAACCGTTTTGCCGGGCTGCCCACATCGCCCGCGTGCAAAAGCCGCGCCGGCGCTTGACCGGCTTCGTCGGTCGAGCGCATGATTTTCCGCAACGCCCGTTGCATCGATACGCGTCAAAAAGAAACAAGTCGCGAAACCAGAGGAGGCGAATCATGCGTTCCACTTTTTGGACAACGGTCATCGCGGCGGCGCTGCTCGCGCCGGCGCACATGGTCTTCGCGCAGGCGTTTCCCGGCAAGATGGTGCGCCTCGTCATCCCGTTCCCGGTGGGCGGCAGCAGCGACGCCAATGCGCGCATCATCGGCCCCTTCCTCGCCGAGCGCTGGAAACAGCAGGTCGTAATTGACCCGCGTCCCGGCGCGGCCACGGTCGTCGGCACGGACCACGTCGCGAAGAGCGCGCCCGACGGCCACACGCTGATGATCAATTCCACGCAATACGTGCAGAGCCCGGCCACGTTCGCGAAACTGCCGTACGATCCGTACACCGATATCGTGCCGATCACGCGCATCACCATTTCACCGCAGGCGATCGTGGCACACCCGTCCCTGCCGGTGAAGAGCATCAAGGAGCTGATCGCCCTGGCGCGTGCGCGCCCTGGCGAGCTCGACATGGGCACCGCGGGGACCGTGCTCCCTTCACATTACTTCTTCATGCTCGCCAGGGTGAAGATGGAAATCGTGCCGTACAAGGGTGCCGGGCCGCTGATGATCGACGCGAGCGGCGGGCACGTGCCGCTCGCGATCGGCGCGGTGAGCTCGGTGCAGGCAGCGGTGCGCTCCGGCCGCGTGCGCATACTTGGCGTCACGTCGCCCTCAGCGGCATTCCCCGATGCGCCCAACATTTCGAACGACGTGCCCGGATATGACGCCGACACGTGGTTCGCCCTGTTCGCGCCGCGCGGCACGCCCAGGGATCTCGTCATGCGGATACGCGACGACGTCGCCGCGGTGCTGCAGATTCCGGAGGTGCGGAAGCGTCTGCTCGACATCGGCGGCAATCCCAGCGGCGAGCTGCCGGATGAATTCGCAACGCGCGTGCGCGCCGACATCGCCAAGTGGAAAAAGGTCGCCGCCGCTGCGGGCATCAAGCCGCAGTGAGCACGGCGAGCGGGTGACACTTACAGCGTGTCACCAAAAAGACCCAAACCCATGGAGCCGCCGATGGATTCTTCTCAATACCCCCTTGAGGGGTACGCCGATGAACGCAGATAAGATCAAGGTCAAATCAAAAGGCGTTAGCCACGGAGATCACAGAGAACACAGAGGTTGAAAGGTTCAAGGCGATTAGTGTCGCAGTTGTTTTTCTGTGTGAACTCTGTGTCCTCTGTGGCTTGTTTTTGATTGATTTTTCATCGGCGTTTATCTGCGTTTATCGGCGGCTAATGGTTTCTTGATTTTGTTACGTCCTCTACGTCGCGAGTCTAGCGGGGAATCACCGGCACCACCAGCCGCGACGGCTTGCGTCCACCCTCATGGATCGCGTTCGTCGCTTTCGCCTTGATCGTCACGTGCGGCCTGCCCTGCGCGGCGACGATCGAATCGGCATTGGCGATCTCGAGCCGGATGCGGTGCCCCGCTTTGAAGACGTTGCAGATCGGCCAGATCTCGATCGCGAACTCGTACACCGTGCCCGCTTGCATCGGCTCGGCGGCAAGATGCGGATGGTACGGCTTTGCCGGTGTGGAACGCGCGGGATCGATCTTCCGGTGCGACGCCCGCAACCAGCCCTTGCAGAGTTCGCGCACCTTCCCGTCCGGCCCTTCATCCGCCATGAAGACCAGCCAGTCGATGTCGGATGCCGACGAAGCCGCGTGCAGGTATAGCGCCAGCGGACCGGTCAACTCCAGCTCATTCGCCAACGGCTCCGTACGGTAGACGAGCCGCGGCTCGCCGTGCGTCGCATCGGGGCTCAGCGGATCGAATTCGAACCGCCTCGTCTGCTCGCCGCCCGCCGCCTCCAGCAGTTGCCCCTGCAGGCCATTCGCCGGGCCGCCGAGATAAAACTCGCGCCACTGGGTCCGCTTGAGCGGCCACTCGTGCTCCGAACGCCACGTGTTCTCGCCCTGGATATAGAGCTGGATCGGCGGCCCTTCCATGACACGCGTATCCATGCCCTTCAGCCAATGGTCGTACCAGCGCAGCATCTCGTAGTGATAGCCGGCCCAGGGACGTAGCGGCCACGGCCGCGGGCCCACCATCATGCGCTTGGGTATCCCTCCGGTCCCGTTGTAGCCGTCGAACACGCCCTTCAGGTGCAACTCGTTCATGTACCAGCCGGAGCCGAAGTAGGCGGGGATCTTCACGTTGTCGAGCCGCGGCCAGGCGGAACGCTCCTGGTAGAACGGGCCGTCGAACGGGTACTTGTGGCTATACATGATCTCGAGCTTCTGCTTGATGCCCTCGACGTTCGGATTGCGGCCGGAAGTCATGTTGAGATTCATGACGAAGGCGGTCCAGTGGGTCGTGAAGCTCGTGGCGATCCCGCCGTGAAAGCAGGCATCGCGGTAGAAGTCGCACGAGGCGTCGTACGGAAAGATCGCCTTGAGATGCGGCGGTTGCTGCTCGGCGGCGAAGAGCTGGGTACGGCCCATGTAGGAGATGCCACTCATGCCGACGTTGCCGTCGCACCACGGCTGCGCGGCGACCCATTCGACGATGTCGTACAGATCCTGCTGCTCCTGCGCCCCGAAGAGGTCGTACACACCCTCGGAATCGTTGCAGCCGCGCACATCGACGATGACATGGGCGTAGCCGCGCGGCACCCAGAACTCCGAGATGCCGGCCTCGTTCTGGCCGAGCGCGATCACGCTGCGCTGGAGCTGGCGCGTATAAACCGAGGTCGTAACCAGGGCCGGAAACTTCAGTCCCGCGGCAGAGGGCCGAAGGACGTCAGCGGCAAGCCGGATGCCGTCCCGCATCGGGATGCGGGCCTCATGGTCGGCAAAGGTTGCGTAGCGGGGTTCGGATCGTTCCGGCGGCCGCGGCGGCTCGTTGAAAGGATATTGCGGCGAGACGAGGGGATCGATGCATCGAATGCGGTTAGCGTCTATTTTCATGCTGGCAATTCCTCCCTTTTTAGAAGTTCCGCGTGGACGCGTAAGCTTACGCCGCCATCATCTGCGCAACAACGGGATGTTCTGCGCGTGCGATCAATGCAGATACTCGCGCTGCCATTTCCTGTACTGGTCAGCGCCGATCACGCGCTCCATTTCCTGGGCGGACGCGATCTTCGACTTGAGTTCGGCGGGCGCGCCGCCGATGAAAAGATGCGCGTAGACTTCATGCAGCGCCTTGACGACGGCCGCGACCGGCTGATGGCCTTGCAAAAGAACGCGCACGCCGCGCGCGGCGAGGTCCTCGCGCCCGAAGGAAACCGGCGCCCGGCCGACGATGAGCGGGAGATCGACGGCATGGTGGATCGCCTCGATCTGGTCGAGCCGCTCCGGTTTCGTGACGAAGATTGCATCGATGCCGGTCGCCGCATAGGCTATGGCGCGCGCCACTGCGCCTTCGGTCCCCTCCACGCCGAGGGCGGCGATGCGTCCGGCGATTACCAGCGCGGGATCCTGCCGCGCCGCCAACGCTGCGCGCAGCTTCCCGGCCATTTCCACGATTGAGACAAGTTCGTCGGCATCCTCGGGCTGCCCGAAACGCATGGGCAGCACCGGGTCTTCGATGGCGATCGCCGACACGCCCGCGTGCTCGAGCTCCTGGATCGTGCGCATCACATTGAGCGCATTGCCGTAGCCGTTGTCGGCATCCGCGATGAGGCTCAGGCTGCACGCGCGCATGATGCGCCGCGCCTGATCCGCAAACTCGGTGAGCGTGAGCCCGCTGCGATCGGGCGCCGCAAGTATCGTGTTCGTTGACACCGAACCCGCGAGCAGGCCGATTTCGTAGCCGACGGACTGCGCAACGCGTGCCGACAATGGATCGTACACGCTCGCGGGTGACTCGCATTTCGAACCCTTGAGTATTGCGCGCAGCCTTTTTCGTTGTTCCGTGTGGTTCACGTTATCTCCCTGACTCGCCGAGGCGAACTCTTCCAATATTCATTCCCCCCTCACGGGGGGATCAATCGGTGCCGGTCACATGCGCTTTCCGCCAAGCATTTCTGCGAAAGCGCGCATATTCTCCTCCTTCTCGATCGAGAAGGTCCGGTCGACGATTTCCCGCGTGAGCTTCGAGCCGAGAACGGGCTCGGCCTGGGCGAAGAATTTCTTCGTTACATCGTCCCACGTCATGGGATTGCGGGGATCGCCGAGCGGGTGCAGCACTTTCCGATAGAATGCGCCGCGCGGCGTCTTCACCTCGACTGCCGCCGGGCGCAGCCCCTGCCGGAACAAGGCGGTCAGTTCCGGTTTTTCTTCGAGCTGCGTCTTCGCCATGAGCCCTGCGACGGTCGGATTACGCAGCCACTCGTCACTGAACTGGCGGGTGGTGACCTCCCCTGCGACCAGGGCGACCGCGACGCAATAGTGGAAGCTGTGGTCCGCCGTTTCCTTGGTGGTCGGCGCGAGCTTGCGCGCGTCCCAGCTTGGCTTGGTCAGCGCTTCTTCGTGGGCGAGGATGCGGATCGATTCGATCTCGGCCGGGTCGATGCTGAATTCCGTTCTCAGCTCCAGCGCGGCCTGCACCATGGCGGGGGTCATGCCCTCTACCGGATAGGGCTTGAGCCCGACCTTGAGAATGCGGAAATCGCCGCGCCGGGGCACAAGCGGCTCCACATCGACGCCGCCGGCGACGGCATGGCGAAACCCGTATGGACCTTCGAGCAGCGTGCTGCACCCGGTAAAGCCCCGTCGCGCCAGCAACGCGCAAAGAATGCTCTGGCTCGCCACGAGCGGAGCGGATAACGCCTTGTCCATCGGAATGTCGCCATGGCGGATTTCGGACAGGGTGTTCGAGCGGGCCCCTGACAGCGCGACGGCATGGCCGAGCTGCGCGCCATCCAGCCCCAGCAGCGCGCCCACGCCCGCCGCGGCGGAGTAGGCACAGGCCCCCGTGTGATGCCAGCCCGCGTGCCACAGATTCCTTGCGACGGGAAGGTCGGCGAATCGCAACTGCACTTCGTATGCGACGACCATGGCACGCAGGAACTCCCGGCCGGGGCGGTCACACCATTCGGCGGCGGCCAGCAACGTCGCGATGTTGTCGCTCGGATGAGCGGTCCAGGCGGGGCCGAAATACACGTCGTTATAGTCCTGGTAGCGCAGGGCGACACCGTTGACGAGCGCGGCCAGCGGGGCGCTCAACTTCGCGGCTTTGCCGAACACGGTCGCGTGCTCGCCGCCGTTCAGCTCTTCCTGCGCGCACGCGCGCACGATGCGCGCCGGCTCGCTTTCGAGACCGCCGTAAGCACAGGCGAGGCTGTCGAGCAGGATGCGTTTGGTATAATCGGCGACCGGCGCGTCGAGCTCGTCAAAACGAAGATCGGCGGCATACCGGCCGATGCGCTCCACCACCGTGCTCATTTCATGGTCTCCATGAATCCGCCACGTGAAATGCTCCGGTCGCGGGTCCGGGACTGGCCCGCGCGCATTCATCGAGCCTGATTCTCGCATGGCAATGCCGTTGAAGTCCGCCGCGAAAGGCGCTATATTTTGATCAGGGCACCCGAAAGCAGATGCCTGACCATAATAGCGAGGAGGGCAAGATGGACAGGGTTTCCCCGTTCAGGATCATTGCAGGTCTCGGGCTGGCCGCCGGCCTCGCCGGGTTGCCGTCGATGGAAGCGGCGGCGCAGAAGGCCGATTTCGCGGGCAAGCGTATCGAGGCCATCGTGCCATTCCAACCGGGGGGCGGCTCCGATGTCTACATCCGCGCGCTCGCGCCGCATCTCGAGAGGCACCTGCCCGGGAATCCGACCATCATCATCCGCAACGTGCCGGGCGGCGGATCGATCCCGGGGGCGAACCAGTTCCAGGCCCGCGCCAAGCCGGACGGACTGTACGTGATCGTGGTCTCGGCCTCGACGGTTTCGAATTTCGTGTTCCAGAAATCCAAGGTTCAATACGATCTTGACAAGTGGCAACCCGTCCTGCTCTCGCCGCAGGGCGCCGTTCTCTATGCCGCGAGCGGGCTGGGCGTGAAAGGAGCACAGGACATCGCCAAACTCAAGGGCCAACGGCTGGTGTTCGGCGGGGGCGGCCCGACCGGCGCCGAGATGCGATTCACGATAGCCTTCGAGTTGCTCGGTCTCGACGTGAATTACGTCTGGGGGGTGCAACGCGGCCCGACGCGGCTCGCGTTCGAGCGCGGCGAGTTCAACATCAACTACGATACGACGCCGGCGTACAAGAAGAACGCGTCGCAGCTCGTCAAGGCCGGCAAGGCCGTACCGCTCCTCACGCTCGGCATCCAGGACGAGAAGGGAAACATCGTGCGCGACCCGAATTTTCCGGATCTTCCGACGTTCACGGAAGTGTATGAGCGCATGCACGGCAAGAAGCCGTCGGGGCCGGGATACGAGGCCTGGAAGGCGATCATGCAGATGAACGTCATGGCGAGCAAGTCGATCTTCCTGCCGACGGACACGCCCAAGCCCATCCTCGAAGCGTGGCGCGCGGCGGCGCGGAACGTGCTCAAGGATCCCGAATTCGAGAAGCTCGCCGCGTCCATCGTGGAGGGCTATCCGCAGTTCGTCGGCGAGGCGGCGCGTCCGATCATCAAGGAGGCGACCACGCTTTCGCCCGAGGTCTGGGAATGGCTCAAGAACTTTCTCAAGACCAAGCATGACGTGACGCTCTGAGCGTACGTCGGATCCTGTCCCGGCGCTTCGTGTCCGAATCTTGAAGCCGCTCCGCGTGCAGACCGGCTGGAGGGGCGCCGTGCCCCGGCAGCCGCGATAGCGCGCGCGCCAACCGGCCCGCCTCCATGACCGAATCTCTCCTCGCAGCGCTCCTGACCCTGTTCCAGGTCGAGCACTTCCTGTTCCTTGCCCTGGGTACCTTCCTCGGCCTGGTCGTCGGAATCCTGCCCGGCCTCGGGGGAATCGCCGGTCTCTCGCTGCTGCTGCCGTTCGTCTACGGCAAGGATCCGACGCTGGTGCTGCCGATGATGATAGGGCTGCTCGCCGTCACCAACACCTCGGACACGTTTCCCGCGGTGCTCATGGGCATCCCCGGCACCTCGAGCGCGCAGGCGACGATCCTCGACGGCTTTCCGCTGGCGCAGCGCGGCGAAGCCGCGCGCGCGCTCGGTGCGGCGTTCTCGGCCTCGCTCCTCGGGGGACTATTCGGTGCCTTCGTCCTGACGGTGAGCATCTACGCGGCCCGGCCGTTGATCCTCGCGGTGGGCTTCGGCGAGCAGCTCATGCTGATCATCCTCGCTCTCACGATGGTCGGCATGCTGACCGGGGCAAGCGCGTTGAAGGGCGTCGCGAGCTGCGGGCTTGGCCTCCTGATCGGTACCATCGGCGCCGCGCCCGCCACCGGCGAATACCGTCTCGCCTTCGACACCGTGTATCTGGGCGACGGCATCCCGCTGGTCATCCTCGGCCTCGCCATGTTCGCGGTGCCGGAGATGGTGGACATCCTGCGGCGGCGCGCGCGGATCTCCTCGGTCGCAAAACTCGGGTCCGGCACGCTGCGCGGTTTCGCGGAGACGCTCAAGCATAAATGGCTGGTCGTGCGCTGCTCCAGCCTCGGCGTGCTGATCGGGGCGCTGCCCGGGCTCGGCGGGTCCGTCACCAACTGGGTCGCCTACGGGCACGTGGTGCAGTCGGTAAAGGACCGCGACATGCTCGGCAAAGGCGACATCCGCGGGGTGATCGGGCCGGAATCGGCCAACAATTCAGACAACGGCGGCGCGCTGATTCCGACGCTGATGTTCGGGATTCCCGGCTCGGGCAGCATGGCGGTGTTCCTCGGGGGGCTCATCCTCATCGGCGTCGAGCCCGGCATCGGCATGATGGAGCGCCACCTCGATCTCACCTTCATCATCATCTGGTCGCTGGCGCTCGCCAACGTGATCGGCGCCGGCGCGTGCCTGTTCCTCGCGAAGCCGATCGCGCGCCTCACCCTGATTCCCTTCATGGTGCTCGCGCCGTTCATGATCGTGATCATCTACTTCGCGGCTTTCCAGGCGTCGCGGGACTGGGCCGATCTCGCCGCGCTGTTCGTGCTGGGCGTGCTCGGCATGTACATGAAGCGCTTCGGGTGGTCACGGCCGGCGTTGCTGATCGGGTTCGTGCTGTCGATGCGGCTCGACGCCGCGGTCTACCAGTCGGTGCAGGTCTACGGCATGAGTTTCCTGGAGCGCACCGGCGTGCAGATCATGCTCGCGCTGATCGCGATATCGGTCTTTCTCGCGTTTCGCTTCAAGCCACTGCGTGAGCCGCTGACTCCGGACGGGCCGCACGCGCCGGTTGGCAGGGCGCCGCAGATGATTTTCCTGGGCGTGATGACGGCGTGCGTCGTGTACGTGATCTACGAGATGTCACGGCTCACCTTTCTCGCGCGCGTGTTTCCGCTGTCCGTGGCGCTGATCACGCTCGCGCTGCTGGTGGGGGTATTCGCGTGGGACTTGCGCAACCGGCCGTCGTACGTGCTGCAAGACAGCGAACGCGAATGGACCGCCGACGAACGGCCCGCGCATTCGGACTTGTACTTCCAGGCCTGGATGCTGGGCTTGCTGGGCGTGGTTGGCATGTTCGGCTTCGTGCTCGGGGCCGCCTTGTACCTCTGCGCCTTCCTGCGAATGAAGGCGCAGGTGGCATGGCACTGGGCCGGGTTGGGCGCCCTGGGAGCGATTAGCGTACTGAGCCTCCTGTCGCATCTGTTCGCGCTCGAGTACCCGACGGGGATCCTGCAGCGTCTCGTTGCCATGCCCTGGCCGTTCAACTAGCGTCCGGGGTTGCCGGTTCGATAAATTCGTCCTCTTGCGACACCCTTCAGCGAATCAGCGACTCGGGACACTCGGGAGCGTCAGCTCAATCGACTTTCACTCCAATGGCCTTCACGAGCTGACCCCATTTCTCTTTTTCGGATTTCACGAAGGCGGCAAACTGCTGCGGCGTGCTGGGGGCGAAGCTCAGGCCCTCCTTGGGCAGCCGCGCCTGGACTTCCGGCAGCCGCATGACGCGAACGATCTCCGCATTGAGCTTGCTCACAACGGCGGCGGGCGTTCCCGCCGAAGCGAACACGCCGGTCCAGTTGCTCACCTCGAAGCCCTTCAGACCCGATTCGGCCAGCGTGGGCATCTCCGGGATTGCCGGGGAGCGCGTGGAGCCGAGGACGGCCAGCCCCCTCAGCCTGTTGGCTTGGACCTGCGGCAGCACGGTGGGCAGCGTGGCGAACAGCATCGACGTCTGCCCGGACAGAAGATCGGTGATTGCCGGCGCGTTGCCTTTGTAGGGAACATGCGTGATGTCCCCCTTCGTCATGCTCTTGAAGAGTTCGCCGGCGAGATGGCTGGTGGTGCCCGCGCCTGCTGACGCGTAGGTGAGCTCACCCGGCCTGGCGCGCGCCAGCGCGATCAATTCCTTGACCGACTTTACGGGCAGCGACGGATGAACGACGAGCAATCCGTCCGCTCCGACGACGAACGCGACCCGCCGCAAAATCGCGGATCGGGTCGTACGGCAGCCTGCTGAACAACGTGGCGTTGATGGCGTGGGTGCCGATCGTGCCCATCACCAGCGTGTAGCCGTCCGGCGGGCTCTTCGCGACGATATCGGCGCCGATATTGCCGCCCGCGCCGGGACGGTTGTCGACGACGATCTGCTGACTCCAAAAAAGCGCGGCGATCTACGGCTGCCGCGAACCCTGCATCAAGGGCCGGGGAGATCTCAGTCGGCTTTTATCCCTGCATCTTTGACGACGCGCGCCCACCTGGTGGTTTCGCGCTGCAGGTGTGCCGCAAATTCGGCGGGGCTGCTGCCGATCGGGTCGAGTCCCTGGCGCGCCATCTGCTCGCGCACGCCGGGCACGCGCAGCGTGCTCAGTATCGCGGTGTTGAGCTTGGCGACGACGAACTGCTGCCCGAGCAGCTCACTCAACTTGCTGCCGAGTATGCGCGCGATCGCATCGGTGCCGCCGCCCGGAACGGTCGCAACAGGCGCTCCTATTGATCCTTGCGTAATCGACTAACATGGAAATGTCGTCCTCGTGAAAGCGGGGACCCATACGGCGCATCATCATGCGTGATGCCCCCCTCCTAATGCCCCCTCGCCCACTGCGCAGGCTCTCCCCCCGCGGGGGGAGGGGATACCCGATGCCTCGGGAATGACACGGCCTTATTTTGCTGTTAGGCATTGATGCAGGGCTCAGGGCGGTAGAATGACCGAATTGAGGGGCGCGAGAAAACCCCCAGCCCGACCCTAAATGGTCTCTTCTGATACAACCGGCGCAGCACGCCGGCAGACAACGAGAGGGAAATCAGGTATGGAATCAAAGAATGCCGCGCACCCGGCTTTTGCCTATGTCGGATGCTTCACCACCGAAAAACGCAAAGCCCGCGGCAAAGGCATCGCCGTGTACCGCATCGATCAGTCAACCGGCACCTGGACGCTGGTTGAAGCGTACGATGCCATTCCGAACCCGCATTTCTTGACATTGGATCACACGCAGAAGTTTCTCTACTCGGCCCACGGCGACAGCTCGGAAATCGGCGCATACGCGATCGACAAGCAAACCGGCAAGCTGACGTTGCTGAATAAGCAGCCGACCGGCGGCGACAATTCATCGCACCTGGTGCCTGACTCGAGCAACCGTTACATCGTCCTCGCCAATGGCCCCGGCGTGGCGGTTTTCCCGATCAATAAAGATGGCTCGCTGGCCCCGTTCAGCGACAAGGCCATTCCGCCGGGCGAACCCGGGCCGTACCGCAGGGAACAACAAGGCCCGCACCCTCATCAAGCTCCGTTCGACCTGACCGGCCGCTTTGTCGTGGTGCCCGACAAAGGGCTGGACAAGGTGCATGTATACCGGTTTGATGCTTCAAGCGGCAAGCTCGTGGCCGGCGACCCGCCATTCGTCAAGAGCCGTTATGGCGCGGCGCCCCGCCACGTGAGTTTCCATCCCCGCAAGCCTTACGCCTATGTCGTCAATGAGCTGGATTCCACCGTCACCGCCTATCACTGGAATTCCGAACGCGGCGAGCTCAAGCCTTTCCAGATCATCCCCACGACGCCGACCACCTACACCGGCGACAATACCGGTGCTGAAATCGCCGTCGCGCCGGCGGGAAATTTCGTGTACGCATCGAACCGCGGGCACGACAGCATCGTGATTTTCTCCGTGAACCAGGCCAGCGGCATGCTCGATCATATCGGCTGGGAATCGGTCCAGGGCAAGAAGCCCCGCTTCTTCGGCCTCGATCCGGGCGGAAGCCATCTCTACGCGGCGAACGAGAACAGTCACACCATCGTTGCCTTTCGGGTCAATCGCGAAACCGGCAAGCTCACGCCGACCGGCCAGATTGTGGAAACCGGAAGCCCCTCGTGCATCGTTTTCGCAACGCAGTGAGGAACGAGTGTCCCTATCCAGCAAACCATTTTTTTGCCGGTCGTGCGCGATGATGCATTTGCTCGCCCGGCATGTCCTCGTCGCAGTGACTGTCGCCGGCGCCGCTGCAAGCGCTGCGTCGGAGCCGAATCCGCGCGCATCTAAACCAAGCTACCCTTCCAAGCCGATCAGGATGCTGGTCGGTTTCAGTCCTGGCGGAGCAACCGATGTCGTGGCCCGGATCATCGGAAAAAAACTCTCCGAGACCTGGAACCAGCAGATCGTTATCGATAACCGTCCCGGTGCGGGAGGTCTCGTGGCCTTCGAGATCGCGGCCAAGGCGAATCCGGACGGATACACGCTGCTCGCCACCAGCCCGAGCTTCGCGATCCAGCCAAGCATCGCTGGAAAGTTGCCTTTTGACCCGGTCCGCGACTTCGCGCCGATCACGCAGGCGTCTTCGGCGCCCTATCTGCTCGTGCTGAATCCGGGGGTCGCAGCAAAGTCGGTCAAGGAGTTGATAGACCTTGCGAACGCGAATCCCGGTAAGCTCAACTACGCTTCGGGCGGCATCGGCAGCGCCCAACACCTTACCGCCGAGCTGTTCAGGATCATGGCCGGCATCAATATCGTGCATGTTCCTTACAAGGGCGCCGTCAATATACCCGACCTGATCGCGGGCCGCGTCCAGATGTTGTTCAGCGGACTGCCCCAGGCGTTGCCCCATGTACAAGGTGGCCGCCTGCGTGCAGTGGCGGTAACGACCCCCTCACGCTCGTCGGTCGTGCCCGACGTTCCCACGGTCGCGGAAGCGGGCGTTCCTGGTTTCGAAGTGACGGTTTGGTACGGCATTCTGGCGACGGGCCGCACGCCCGGGCAAATCATCAACAAGCTGAACGTGGAAATCGTGAAGGTGCTTCAGTCGGCCGATGTGCGCCAGCAACTCACCAGCCTGGGACTCGAGCCGGTCGGAAACGCGCCCGGGCAGTTCGGCACGAAAATCCGGGCAGAGATATCGCAATGGGCGCAGGTGGTCAAGCGGGCGGGCATCCGGCCTGAATGACCGCGAGAGATGTGCGGCCGCGATATCCTGTTCGATAGACGATACCGCGCCGGCGAAAGTCGGCGATGCGTCTATTCCCCGGGTTCCTTCGCGGCCGTACGAATTGTGAGAAAATCGCACCGGCTCGAACCACACCAAGGTTTCCATGCAGCTGCCGCTCGAAGATGTCAAGGTGCTCGACCTGAGCCACGCGCTCGCGGGACCGTTCTGCTCCACCATGCTGGCCGATTTCGGCGCGCAGGTGATCAAGCTCGAACCGCCCGGCGCGGGCGACATTGCGCGCACCTGGGGCGCGCCCATGCCGGGTGTGGATCACGCCTATTTCGTGACCCTTCATCGCAACAAGCGAGGTATCGTTGTCGACCTCAAGCACCCGCAGGGCAAGGCGTTGTTCTTCCGCCTGGTCGAGCGCTGCGACATCGTGCTGGAGAACTATCGCGTCGGCGCGCTGGCCCGGCTCGGGCTCGGCTACGAAGCGGCACGCAAACGCAATCCCGGCATCATCTACTGCTCCGTTTCCGGATTTGGCCAGGACGGCCCGTACCGCGACCGCGCCGCGCTCGATCTCATTCTGCAGGCCGAGAGCGGCATGATCAGCGTCACCGGCGAGGCGGGCGGCAGCGGCGTGCGTGCCGGGGTCTCGATCGCCGATCTGACGGCCGGGATGAACGCCGCCTACGGCATCATGCTTGCACTCAGGGTGAAGGAGCGCACAGGCGAGGGGCAGGCGGTCGACATCTCGATGCTGGAAGGGCAGCTCGCGCTGCTCGGCACGACCTTCGGCAACTATTTCGCGGACGGCGTCATCCCCAAGCCTCTCGGCACCGCTTACGCCGCTGTGGTCCCCTACCAGACCTTTCACACCAGGACGCGGGACCTTGCGCTGGCGATCGCCGGGCAAAAGATCTGGAAGAACTTTTGTCCGGTCATTGGCTGCCCCGAGCTGACGGATGATCCGCGCTATCGCGACGTTCCGGACCGGGCCCGCAACCGCGACAGTCTGATCCCGAAGTTGCAACAGGTATTTCTCACGCGCACTTATGAGGAGTGGGAAGCACTGCTGCTGGCGAACGACATCCCCGTGGGCGCCATCAATAATCTCGCCCAGGTCGTCGAGCACCCCCAGGTCAAGGCGCGGGGCGCGCTGGTCGAGATCGACCACCCGCAGGCGGGCAAGCTGCGCATGGTGGGCACGCCCGTGCGTCTTTCCAAAACGCCAGGCACGGTAAACACGCCGGCGCCGGCGCTTGGCCAGCATACCGAGGAGGTGTTGCGGGACGTGCTCGGTATGAACGCCGACGAGATCGCTGCGCTCAGCGCTGCCGGAGTGATCTGAGCCGTCGGGGTCAGACTCGACTTTCCGGCGAATGCCTGACATGGTTCCATTCGCCCATGTTATCGTTGGCGCAGGCGCAGCCTGGAAGAATTCGATGACGCGGGCCGGTTGCTTTTCCTCCCGCGGCAATTTACCGGGCCCGCAGCGCTCCGCAGTCCACTTGAGGAACACACCATGCCAAGAGTCCTGATCGTACACGGCGCCGGGATGAACATGCGCGGGAAAGCGCAGATCGATATCTTCGGCACCATGACCTTGCCGGAGTACGACGAGCATATCCGCAAGTATGCGTCGGAGCTGGGCGTCGAGGTCGAGATTTTCCACTCGAATGTCGAGGGCGAGGTCATCAACAAATTCTACCAGGCGCATGACCGCGGGGTGGACGCGGCGATCATCAATCCCGCGGGCTACACCACCGGCCACCCTGCCCTGATGGCCGCGATCGGCCAGGTGCGTTTCCCGACCATCGAACTCCATATCTCGAATCCCGCACGGCGCGGCAGAGAGTCGGAGATCGCGCACGTGAGTCGCGGCGTGGTGACCGGCTTCGGCATTTTCGGGTATTACCTCGCATTGCGCGGCATCAAGGATATGCTGGCTGCCGGCAAGAAGCCGTAAGCGGTGAGCGGTGAAGGATGAACAAGTAATCCGGGACAGCTCACGCAATGGGGACGGGTCAGGTTATCGAAAGAGGATAATCATGAATGCGAACGGCAGGCTGGCGCGCTGGCTGGCAGTTGTCGCGCTGCTCGCGGTTTTGATCGCCGGATGCGTCCAGTTGCGGGAGATTTTTATGCCGTCGGCCCCCGGTGTGACCGATGAGTGGGCGGCGCTCCTGGACGAGATCCGGACGTTCGAGCGCCGTATCGGCTTCCGGGAAACGGACAACTTTTTCGATCTCTCCCATGAACAGGAGGCGTTTCCCTTCTGCGGCTACGCGTCGCGCTTCTACCTCCCATACTCCTACGAGGATCCGGCGATCCGGTGGCTCGAGTCGGTGACGGAACAGGAATGCCGCGAGCTCGCCCACTACGCCGACGCCTATTTCGGCGCGGTCGAGGCGTTGGGCGAATCCGGAACCCCGGTAACCCCCGCCATGATCACCGGCAAACTGGACCGCTTCCTCTACCTCGTCATGCACGAGGATTGCCACGATCAGTTCGACCTCCCGTACGGCATCGAGGAGGCGCTCTGCAATCTCATTGCCTACAAGGCGATGGCCGTATTCAGCGAGGAAAAATTCGGGTCTTACGCCCGCGATAACAGGGCGATCCGGCGCTACGCCGACGCGCAGTCCAGGCTCACTCGCGCGACAATAAGCTACTACGAACAGCTCGCGACGCTGTATGCGCGCCACGAGCGCGCGGAAATCTCATCAGACGTGCTCCTGCGGGAGCGCACCGCGATCTTCAAAAAAGCGGAACGGGCGCTCGCCTGGACGCGGGGTGAGCTGAACAACGTGGGCATCGCCAGCGACATGACGTATAGCCGTCATTACCCGTTCCTGGAAAGCGTGTTCGAGGCGCTGGGGCGCGACCTGGCGCGGACCGTCGCGTTCTTCAGGCACGTGGACCAGATCAAGCCATCGGGCGCGGCCGTCATGAAGCGGCACCACATTGCCACCGAAAAGAGCCTGGAATTCATTCGCGCGTACGAGGCGGCGGTGGCGGAGACGATCAAGAAGGCGCTCGCGGAGTCAAGAGCGGGTGGGACAGACCACGCGCGATTGTCCACGCTTCGTTAGCGCATCAGCCTGAACTTCTGGACCCTCCGGCCCCAGTTGGTATCGGCAACATAAATGTTGCCCTTGGAATCGACGGCCAGGCTGTGCCCATGCGTGAAATTACCCAGTTGGTGTCCCGGGCGGCCGAAGCTCGAAATGATTTTCCCGCTCGCATGGTCGAGGATGTGAACCTGCTCGTTGCGCCCGTTCATCACGTACAGGTACTTCTGTTTCGGATCCGGGGAAAATCCCGTCCACCAGGCCGTGCCGCGCTTGTCCGGTAGCGTTGCAGTCCCGGTCCGTACCCAGATGTTGCGCTTGAAGGTGCCCATCTTGTCGAACACCTGGACGCGATCGCCCTGCCGGTCGCCCACGTACACCAGGCCGGCGTTGCTGATGGCAACGCTGTGCACGACTTCCGCAAACGCGCCGCCGGCGCCGGCCTCCATTTCCTCCTGCGTTGCCTGCCGCCCCCATTGCCGCAGGAATTTTCCGTTGCGATCGAAGACCACCACGCGCCGGTTGCCGTAACCGTCGGCGAAGTAAACATCACCGTTTTCCGGATCGCATGCGACGCCTGCCGGCTTGTTGAGCCGATCCTGGCCCGCGTTCAGGTTCTTGCTCTTCTTGGCGCCATCCTCCGTATCGAACACGCCCTTCTTGCCGATCTGCAGCAGGAGTTTCCCGTCGTAGGTATATTTCTGCACCATGCCGTCGCCGTTGGCGGTTAACCAGACGTTGTTTTCTCTGTCGACGGCGCAACTGTGAGGCGTCGATGGAAGCACGTCCCAATCGCCCCACGAATCGATCATGTTGCCCTCCAGATCGAAGATCATCACCGCCGGCGCCCGGATGCAGGTTTCCTTCTCCTCCTCCGTGATATCGCCCCGGTTTACTATGAGCACATGGTCGTTGTGGTCCACGCACACGCAGGCGAGCTGTCCGGTGATCCATCCTTCGGGCAATGGCTTGGGCCACCACGGATCGATTTCGAACCGCGGCACCGCGGGCGCCGGCACAACAGCGTGCGCTGCGGAGGCCGCAGTCGGGGTGATAGAGTCGGTCTTCATACTGTCTCCCTCCTGGTCGGTTAAAGGAAAATGCAGAAGCGCCTTACTCCAGCTTGATCCCGGCGGTCTGGATGACTTTCGCGGTGCGCGCCATGTCGGTCTTGATGAAGCGTGCGAACGCCTCCGGCGTGCTCGTGCGGATGTCAAAACCAATCGCGGTAAAGCGCTCTCTGAGGTCCGGCGCGGCGAGCGCGGCGATGGTTTCCTTGTTGAGCTTGTCCACAATCGGCCGCGGCGTGCCGGCACGCGTCACCACGCCGAACCAGGTGCCGCCCTCGTAGCCTTTGAGCCCGGCCTCGCCGGCCGCGGGAATGTCAGGCCAGTTCGGGAGCCGCTTCTCGGCGCAAACCGCAAGGATCTTTGCCTTGCCGCTTTTCATGTGCGGCAGCACGGTCGCAATGCCCGTGATAATGAGCTGCGTCTGGCCTCCGAGCGTGCCGGTCATCGCCGGTCCGGATCCCTTGTACGGCACGTGCAGGAGTTTGATGCCCGCCATCGACTCGAGCAGCGCGCCGGCGAGGTGATTGGTCGAAACCGTCCCCGGCGTGCCGTACGTGATGGTTCCCGGCCTGGCTTTGGCGAGCGCGATGAGCTCCGTGATCGAATTCGCCGCCACCGAGGGATGGGCGGCGATCACGTACGGGAAATAGACGGCGGGCGTGATCGGCGCAAAATCGCGCACGGTGTCATACGGGAGCTTGGGATAAAGCTGCGGGTTGATCGACAAGGTCGTCGCCGTTGCGAGCAACAACGTGTAACCATCGGGGACCGCTCTTGCGACCAGTTCAGCGCCGATGATGGTGCTGGCGCCGCCGCGGTTGTCAACGACGACCTGCTGTTCCCAGCGCTCGCTTAGCTTGGCGGCAATTCCGCGCGCCACGATGTCGGTGGTGCCGCCGGGGGGATAGGGCACGACGAAGCGTACGGGCCTCGCGGGATAAGTGGGCGCCGATTGCGCGTGAGCGGGGAGCAACGTACCCGCGCTGAGCGCCGCCACAAGAAGCGCAAAACGTGCTGCTTTTTTCCAGTTCACATCTCTCCTCGGTAATCCTGGGCTGTGGGCGTGCGACTTCTCGATGTCGATTGCGGCCTCAATGTTACCACCGCGGCGCAGCCGCTCCTCACGTCCCGGTCGGGGTAAAAGTCAGCGAAGACCGGCAGCCCTGGCGACTTTATCCCACTTCGCTACC
Organism: Betaproteobacteria bacterium RIFCSPLOWO2_12_FULL_62_58; assembly: GCA_001772005.1. Taxonomy (GTDB): domain Bacteria; phylum Pseudomonadota; class Gammaproteobacteria; order Burkholderiales; family SG8-41; genus DSOT01. Next base: position 26,993 of record MERI01000002.1, read on the forward strand.
TCGTTCCTGAGGAACGCGCCGAATTCAGCCGGGCTTTGGGCCATGGGTCGCGAACCGTCTGCGGTGAGCTTGCTTCCCACCAGGCGCGCCGCGGTGTCATTGCCGCCCCCCGGCGCGAGCGGCACCAGCAGCCGGATGGGACGAACCGGATATGCCTGCGCGTTCGCCTGGGCGGCATAGTTCACCACCCCCCACGATGCCGCCACGAGAAGTGACGACAAGAAGTGACGGCGGAGTGTGACGGCAAGAAGTGACGGGAGAAGCTGACGATAAGAAGTGACCGGAAGCAGTGACGAGCGGTACGTCACCCTTTCCCTGTCACGCTCTCTCGTCACTTTCATTCGTCACCTTTTTTCGTCAGATGCTGCGCGTCCTGCCGCCGTCGACATTGATCGCGCATCCGCTGATGAGGCCGGCGCGCGCCGAGGCGAGGAAGACGGCGAGGTCCGCCACGGCTTCCGGCGTGATCACTTTGCCGAGCGGGACTTCGCGCAGCAGGTATTTCTCGGCCTCTTCGGGCGCGGCGCCGCGCTCGCGGGCGGTGATGTTCACGAGCTCGGTCCAGCGCCGGGTCGCCGTCGATCCGGGCGCGATGGCATTGACGGTGATGCCGAACGGCCCGAACTCGTTCGCCATCGCCTTCGTCAGGCTCAAGGTCCCGAAGTTGATCGGGCCCGACATCATGGAGTGCGCCTCCGGCTCGCGCCCGCGCGTGCCGGAGATGTTGATGACCCGCCCCTGATCCGATTGCTTGAGATACGGCAGCGTCTCGCGCGTCATGCGGATGAGACCGAGGGGCTTCACCTTGAAATAGCGCTCCCATGCATCGTCCGGGATTTCATTGAGCCGGCCGCGGTGTGCGCCGCCGGCGCAATTGACGAGGATATCCACGCCGCCCAATTGGCGGACCGCCGCATCGACCGCCGGCTTGATGGTGCCGGGCTGCTCGAAATCGAGCCGGACAACGACGACCTGCAAATCGGCATGCCGCGCGCTTATTTCACGGGCTGCCTCGGCGCAGCGTTTCTCGTCGCGTCCGAAAAGAGCGAGGTTGACGCCTTCGTCCGCGAACGCGAGAGCGATCGCCCGCCCGATGCCCCGGCTCGCGCCAGATATGAGTGCCTTACGATTTTTCAGTCCGAGTTCCATGATCCGTGGGATCTCACTGTGATTATCCGCGGCGAGCTTTCCCCAGTGCGGACCCGCCCGTCGCCGCTGACGGTCTTTTTACGGAGGCTGGCGGTGCCGACATTATACTTGCCCGGATTGATGGTCCGGGCAGGACGGCGGCCCGCGAACTATTCAGCCTTACACAATCCACCAAACAACCATCGGCTATAATCGAAGAGGTTTCAAAGATTATCGGCTTGAGGCCGATTGAACGATGCCTGTTCCCGTCATTCCCGTGCAGACGGGAATCTAATTTCCGCGAGGTCAGATTGGATGCCCGCCTCTGCGGGCATGACACCTTGCTTTACTCTGATTGGCGTAAGTCCTGCTCATGTTCGCCTCGCGCTCGAAGTGACGATGCGATAAAAAGAATCGGAGCGAGTTGACCCGGGTTTTCGCGGAGGCCACGATGAACATTCGAACGTGCGGATCGATTGACGACGTTACCCATCACTCATCACCCGTCACTCAGATAGATGGCGGGTCTTCGCGCACGGCCTGCTCCGCAAAGCGCATGTCGACGCAGTCCTCGCAGGCGAACCTGGTCCTGATATACCCCGCGGCCAGCATGGCGTCGCGCAGCCATTCGAGGCCCTTCGGCTCCATCACCGGGTTCCGGTTCCACAGCCCGAGCGTCTTGTAGTCGTTGCAGCAGGCGGTAAGCACGGGCAGCCGGATGTCGGGAAGGAAGCGCGCGATCGCTTCCGCCAGATCGCGCCCGTCGTGCGCCGCGATCCACTTCTGGGTACGGTACATCGCCCGCGTCATGCGCAGCACGGCGTCGGGGTTCTTCTCGATGAAGCTCCGCGTCGTGTTGAACGTCGTGTAGGACGTCAATCCGCGGCTCGCCGCCGCATACCAGACGTGGCCCGCGCCTTCGTCGATCAGGTTCCGCGCGTAAGGCTGGAACACCTGGATCACGTCCACTGCTCCCGAGCGGAGTGCCGCGGCGTTCTCCGCCATGGTGCGCTCCGGCGCGCGCGTGACGGCGGAAGGATCGATGCCGGCGCGGCGCAGATCGTAGCGCAGGCAAATCCACGGCGTGGGCACTTCGCTCACGGTCGCCAGTTTCTTCCCCAGGAGATCCTGTAACCGGAATGCGGGGTTCGGCGTCCGCCCCAGTAGAAAGAACGGGTCGCGGCCCACCACTTCGCAGAAGGCGACATATCCGCCCTGTGGTTCCTTGTCGAGCGCGGCCATGATCCGCAGCGGCCCGCCCCACGACACTTCTCCCGCACCGGCAGAGAGCGTGTGCAGCGTCTTTTCCGCCGCCGCCGACATCTTCATGTTGACTTCCAGCCCCTCCGCCTCGTACGCGCCGAGCGCTGCGGTCGCGTAGAACGGGGCATAGAACACCGCACGGAAGTTCTCGATCAGCGTGATTGGCATGGATAGGCAGCAGGGTATGAGAAGATCATCCATACATCGTAAGAGCGTGAGGGCGTGAGAGCGGGAGGGCGGGAAAACGAGACAGCGAAGAATTCCTCTCTCCCGATCTCCCGATCTCCCGATCTCTCGGCTTCTCGATTTCCCGATCTCCCGGCTTTTCGATTTCCCGATCTCCCGGCTTCTCGATTTCCCGATCTCACGATCTCACGGATCTCACGGATTTTACTGCGGCTTGACGCCCGCATCCTTGACGACCTTCGCCCAGCGCGGGATTTCCGTTTTCAAAAAAGCCGAGAACTGCACGGGCGTGTTCGCGACCACGAACAGGCCCTGCGCCGCCATTCTGTCTTTCACCTCCGGCACGTTGAGCGCGCCGACCGACTCGGCGTTGAGCTTGACGATGATGTCGCGCGGGGTTGCGGCGGGCGCAAACAGACCGAACCAGGTCGCGGCCTCATACCCCGGCAATCCCGATTCGGCCACGGTCGGAAACTCGGATGCGGTGGCGACGCGTTGCGGGCTGGTGATCGCAATCGCCCGGAGCTTCCCCCCGCGAGCCTGCGGCAGCGCGACGGGAAGGTTTGAAAAGACCAGCGAGATCTGTCCGCCCATCGTATCGGCTACCGCCGGCCCTTCGCCTTTGTACGGCACGAACAGCATGTCGACACCGGCGAGGAGCTTGAACAACTCTCCCGCCATGTGCGGCGTGCCGCCCGAGGCCGCGCCGAACGTGAGCTGCCCGGGACGGGATCTGGCGAGCGCGATCAGGTCCTTCACCGACTTTACCGGCAACGACGGATGCACGACGATCAGCAGCGGTGACGTCGCGATCATGGTCACCGCGGCGAAGTCGCGCGCCGTGTCGTAGCTGACCTTGTACATCGCCGGCACCACCGCCTGCGTGGTTTGGGAACCGACCAGCAGCGTGTAGCCATCCGGCGCGGACTTGGCCACATATTCGGTGCCGATGATGCCGCTGGCGCCGGTCCGGTTTTCGACGAGGAACGATTGCCCCACGCGTTCGGTGAGTCTTTGCGCGAGAATGCGCGCCGTCACGTCGACCCCGCCGCCGGGAGCAAACGGGACGACGATGCGTACGGGCTTCGCGGGATAAGCCTGGGCGTGCGCGCTCTCCCCCGCCACCGCGGCGAGCGCGGTGAACGTCAATGTCACCAGGAATCGCATGATCCTCTCCCTCGGATGGTGGCCGGTCTCCACACGATAGCATTTGCAGGACAATTATGCCGACCCCGCTACTTTCATGCATCATCCGGGAGCTACGATGTCGGGCACCCATCTCGGCCAGCCGACGCTGGCGCAGGCGTTCAACAGCATGCTGAACGGCGTTGCGCCGACCGGCAAGCCGGTGCGCGTGCTGCAGTTCCACAGCTTCCGCGTCAGCGGCGGGCAGATCCTCGAACATGCCGCCGTGCGCGACGACATCGGCATGTTGCTGCAGCTCGGCATAGTGCAGCGGCCGGGTTGAAGTGCGCGACTGGGGCGATGTCGTGCGCGCCTCCGGTGTCAAGGTTGATTAGAACAGGGAGCATGAATGGATCTCGGAATCAGGGGAAGATCGGCGATAGTGACCGGCGGGAGCAGCGGCATCGGCCGGGAGACGGCGCGGCAGTTCCTCGAGGAGGGCGTGCGCGTCACCATCTCCGGCCGAAACGCGGAAACCCTCGAGCGCACCCGCATGGAACTCGCGAAGGCGACCAGCGCAGACATCCACGCCGTGGTGGGCGACATGATGAAGGAGGAAGACATCGTCCGGCTCGTCGAGAGCGCGAAGCAGCGATTCGGAGGCGTGGACATCCTGGTGAACAATGCCGGTCAGATGTACTCCGGCCGTTTCGCCGTGATGACGGATGCCGGTCTGAAAGAGCAGCTCGAAACCAAGCTCTTCGGCTTCCTGCGGGCAATCCGGCTGGTCTATCCCGGGATGAAGGCGCAGCGCTGGGGACGCATCGTCAACATGATAGGCGGCGCCGGCAAGGAACCGGATCCCTACATGTTCGGAAGCGGGATCACCAATAGCGGGCTGCTCAACCTCACCAAGTCGCTTTCCGCCGAATTCGGCGAGGACAACGTTCTGGTCAATGCGGTCTGCCCCGGATGGGTCGACACCAATCTCTGGCGCCGCAACGCCCAAGGGCTTGCCGCTGAACTGGGCGCGCAGAGCGAAGAAGAAGCCCGGCGGCGCGCGGCGCGCAAAAACTCGCTCAACCGCTTCGGGCGGCCCGAAGAGCTCGCGTATGCCATCGTGTTCCTGTGCTCCGAGCGCGCGAGCTACATCACCGGCGTTTCGCTCAACCTGGATGGCGGCAGACTGAAATCCCTGTGGTGAGCCTGCGGGCGCGGGCGCTACCGGTACACCTTGAGCCCCCTCCTTGCCCGTCGGGCGCCTTCAAGCGTATCGTGGCCCTTCAAGCGTGTCCGGGATACCCAAGTCCTATCCACTTCTGAGGAAAAAAGATGAAGCGAATACTTCGCTTTCTACTGGGCTTGTCGGTCGTATCGCCTGGCGTCATGCCGGCAGCGCACGCCGCCGAGGGCGCCGATGCCGCCTACATCGTGACCTACATCGAAGTCATGCCGCCGGCCAAGGATAAAGCGCTCGGTCTTCTGCGGCAATTCGGCAAGGCGAGCCGCAAGGATCCGGGCAATGTCCGGTTTGAGGTTCTGCAGCGCATCGGCACGCCGAACCATTTCGCGATTCTTGAGGCGTGGGTGGACCAGAAGGCCCAGGCGGCCCACGGCATGGCCGCGCACACGAAGGAATTCCGCGAGAAGCTGCGGCCGTACCTTCGCGCCCCGTACGACGAGCGTCCCCACACGGCGCTCTCGGTCGGTTCCGGGCCGGCGGGAGCTGCCGACGGGACGAAAGGCGCCATCTATGCCGTGACCCACGTTGACATCGTTCCCAGGCTCAAGGACGAAGGCGCCGAGGCGGTGAAGCGGCTGAGCGAGGCGGGCCGCAAGGGCAACGGCAATGTGCGCTTCGAAGCGCTGCAGCAGACAAGCCGGATCAACCACATGACCGTCGTCGAGATCTGGAAGAACCAAAAGGCGGTCGACGAGCATGGCATGGCCGAGCACACGAAACAATTCCGCGACAAGCTCCTGCCCATGAGCGGCAGCCTTTACGACGAGCGGTTCTACAAAGTGCTCAATTAGAGCGGTCTGTTGAGAAACGCCCTCTCCCTTGATGACGCGCAGCATCGGTCCATTCGACTACGTCATCGTCGGTGCAGGCTCGGCGGGCTGCGTGCTCGCCAACCGGCTTTCCGCCGACCCCGACGTTACGGTGCTGCTGCTGGAAGCGGGCGGCAAGGACGACTGGATCTGGATCCATATTCCCGTCGGTTATCTCTACTGCATCGGCAACCCGCGCACCGACTGGTGCTACCGCACCGAGCCCGATCCGGGGCTCAACGGCCGCTCCATCCTCTACCCGCGCGGGCGCGTGCTCGGCGGCTCCTCCTCGATCAATGCCATGCTCTACCTGCGCGGCCAGGCGCGCGACTACGACGAGTGGGCGCAGTTGACCGGCGATTCCGGCTGGGCGTGGCAGAACGTGCTGCCGGTCTTCATGAAAACCGAGGACCATTGGCGCGGCGCGGATGAAAAGCACGGCGAAGGCGGCGAACTGCGCGTCGAGCCGGTGCGCCTGACGTGGGAGATTCTCGAAGCCTTCCGCGACGCTGCGGTCGAAGCAGGGACCGCCAGGATCGATGACTTCAACCGCGGCGATAACGCCGGCATGTCGCGTTTCGAAGTGAACCAGCGCAACGGCGTGCGCTGGAGCGCGGCCAAGGCGTTCCTGCGGCCTGCGATGAAAAGGCCCAACCTCACGGTGTTGACCAAGGCGCTGGTGAAGAAGCTCCGGCTCGACGGCCGGCGCGCGCTCGGCGTGGAGTTTTTCCAGGGCAATGAAGAAGTGTTCGCCGAAGCGCGGCGCGAAACCATACTCGCCGCGGGCGCGATCGGCAGTCCGCAAATACTCCAGCTCTCCGGCATAGGTCCCGGCGCCCTGCTCCAAAGCCGCGGCATTCCCGTCGTGCACGATCTTCCGGCCGGCGAGAACCTGCAGGACCATTTACAGTTGAGGATGGCGTTCAGGATCAAGAACGCGCTTACGCTCAACACCGTATTGAGTTCGTGGTGGAGCAAGATGAAGATAGGGCTCGAGTACGCGCTGTTCCGCACCGGGCCCATGACCATGCCGCCGTCGCAGATGGGCGCGTTCGTCAAGTCCGACCCGACGCAGGCGACGCCCAACATCGAATACCACGTGCAGCCGATCTCGCTCGACAAGTTCGGCGATCCGCCGCACAAATTCCCCGCGTTCACCGCCAGCGCGTGCAACCTGCGGCCGACTTCGCGCGGCCACGTGCGCATCGCTTCGCCCGATCCGCGCGCCTACCCGGCGATCGCGCCGAATTACCTCTCCACGGCGGAAGACCAGGCGGTGGCGGCAGCGTCGATCCGGCTGACGCGCCGCATCGTCACGGCAACCGAGGTGATGAAAAGATACGAGCCCGAGGAATTCACGCCGGGCCCGGCATACCAGTCCGAGGAGGAACTCGTCGAAGCCGCACGCAACATCGGGACCACGATTTTCCACCCCGTCGGCACCTGCAAGATGGGGCGAGCGGACGATGCGACCGCCGTGGTGGACGCCAGGTTCCGGGTGCGCGGCATCGAGCGCCTGCGCGTGATCGACGCCTCGATCATGCCGACGATCACCTCGGGCAACACCAACTCGCCGACGATCATGATCGCGGAACGCGGGAGCACGTTGGTGAGAGAGGGAAGCGGCTGATCGCCGCCCGGCCACAGTGTGTAACGTGAGGGAGGCAGCGCAAATGAAGCCGGACGGACTCAGGATCGGGCTGATGGTGCCCGCCAACAACACGACGATGGAATCCGAATTGCTCGCGTGGCTGCCCGCGGGCAGCACCTGCCGCACGCTGCGCATTCCGCGCGGCAAAGGCACGCTGACGCCGAAGGATCTGCCGGCCTACGTCGGGCAGGCGATGGAGACGGCAGCGGAGTTTGCCGGCGACAGCATCGACCTCGTGGTCTATGGCTGCACGGCGGCAGGATTCATGGCCGGGCCGAGCCGCGACGCGGAGATCGCAGCCGAGCTTTCCGAAATCACGCGCAAGCCGGTCGTAACGACGGCAAGCGCCATGATTGCCGCCCTGCGGCATCTCGGCGCACGCAATATCGCATTGGTCACGCCCTACCTCGATCTCGTCAACGAACGGCTGCGGGCTTTTCTCGAACAATCCGGCATCGCAGTGGAAATCCTCGCCAGCTTCCGCGCGCAAACCGTAGACGATCTCGCCGCCATCACGCCGGCGCAGATTGCGGCCTTGTCACGCGAAGTGATGCGCGCAAGCTGCGATGCCCTGTTCATCGCCTGCTCGCAACTGCCGACCCGCGAGATCCTGCCGGATCTCGAGCGCGGCTTCGGCCGCCCCGCGTGGTCCTCGATCAGGGCGACGGCGTGGCAGGCGGAACAGGCGACGAGAGTCGTCGCTTGAATGGGTGACGGGAAGTGGTGACGAGAAGAGGTGACGAGAAGAGGTGATTATTGATAATTTCTCTTATACCCCGAGGCTTGCCTCGGGCTGACATGTTTTTGCCGCACGGGCTCAATACCCCGTGCGAGCGGGTTGGCAGTTGGTTTATTTACGTAACCCCTTGACGGCCACGAGCAAGTCGCGCGACGTAACCACCCCGTCGCCTTCGGCGCCACTCCTCCTTGGTAAAGAGGGGAAAATTCTCCCCTCCTCCGCTGAGGAGGGGTGCCCCATAGGGGCGGGGTGGTGGGATTGGGTGTCACAGAGATAGGTAAAGTTGAATAGAAGAATTGACGGGAAGGGTGACGAACGATTCGTTACTTCCTCGCGTGTAGAAATCCCGATGTGATCTGACAGAGAGTGTCTGATGACAACTCAAACCTGCCATTCATCGGGTGCGTTCGCGCACTGAGCATGTAATCCGCTGTTTGCGGACTTCTTTTTGAATCGGTGTAAACTCCGGCACCAGATTAGTCTGTTTTTCGGCATATGATTCAACGTTAGCTCTCTCGACTATGCGCAGCGCTCAAAATACCGGTTCTCGCGGCGTGTTCGGTGACATGGCAAGTCTTCTCAAGCATTTGCCGCACCATCAAGAGCCCACCGCACTCATCCTGCTCAAGGGGCACTTGCTCGTCGAAGAGCTTCTCCGCGGCTACATCGATCGCAAGCTGCCAAACCCCACTGCGTTCAAGCACGACCAGTTCCTTTTTGCCAAGATCCTCATGCTCTGTCGCGCGCTTACGCCTCCGAACGTAAAGTCGTGGGCATTTGACGCCGCAAAGAAGCTCAACGACGTTCGAAACGAGATTGCCCATGAACTCGATTCGCCAAAGGTGAAAAGCAAGCTTGAGAACTTCATCAGCCTCGTCGAGCAGCACGCGAAGAAGTCTGTGTTTCCGCCTAAAGAGCGAGGCGAAGCCCGCCTCTACATGGCCATCAGCGATCTACACAATGAGCTTGTTCATGTGCTACACGCCAAAGAGAGCTAATCGGGTAGTCGTCATCGCAAAACCTCGCGCTACCCGAAATGACCGACCACCTCAACATCACGCTCGCACTGACGAAGCAAGCCTACGAAAAGCTGACTCGCTTGGTGTCGCTCGCCGAGTTGGAGCGTTTCAACTTCGGCTCCGGGCCGAAGCGCGAGCGAATTGCCGAGCTACTGAAGAAGCTGAACACAAACATCAATTCCATCCAACGCACGCTCTCCGAACACGTTACGGATTCCTCCGAAGCCCCAATCCTCAGCGTTCCACCGGCACATCGCACCTTCTACAACGAAGTCGTGCTTCCGCACGGCAAGTCCTTGCAGCGCGCCTACTTCGAGATTTCCGGCCTCGGCATGCTCATGGACCTCCTCGATGATCCAACAGCCGAGAGGCCGAAACCGCTCATGCTTAATGCCATAAGTTGGGGGTTGGAGCGCTGGAACGGCATGCTTGACGAGGACGAGTCTTTCGAGTGGTACGAGCGCGGCTTCAACATCGAAGGCGCGCAGGATCTAGTCGGTATGCCCTGGTTTCAGCCGGACGAATGGGCGCAGAACCTCAAGCTCTTACAGCCGGTTCTCGTCGACCGCTCGCCCCAAGTGATGCGCGACCATGTGCGCTACCGCCTCACAGAAATCTACCGTGCGTTTTCCTACGGTCTATGGATGGCCGCCGTCGCGCTGTCCAGGTCGCTAGTCGAGTTCTCGCTCAAGGCGAACGCCACGCGCCTCGGCATCAGCATCACGTATACGGGAGCAGGTGGGCGACCCGAAGACAAGTCGCTCAAACAACTCGGCAAAGAGGTAGCCAATGTACTGCCAGCACTGGCGCCCTCGATCGAAACCGTTCGCGAAACTGGGAACAGAATTCTTCATCCCAAGAAGCATGATGTCATCGCGCATCCGAAAGTTATGCGCGCCGAGGCGCTGGACTGCATTCGCGCAGCAAGGCTTATTGTTGAGAACGTCTACTCGGAAGTGTTCCCTGCCAAATGACGGCTAGTCGCGTAAGGGCTGGCATCTAACCGGAAGTGGAAAAGGTGTCAGGAACCGTTTCTCCAGGCCGCCAAGCGCCAGTGCGGGGCCTAACAATCGCTTGCAAGCGACCGCCAATAGCCTCCGCTCGTTCCTCGCTCCGGCTATTGGCGGCGCCTGAAGCGTGGCGTTGGACGTCGAAACACCTCTAGCGAGAGTGAGTGATGAGCACCTCGACCGAGAAAAGCGTCTGGGCGCGCGGCGGAGCGTATGAGCCCTACGTCGGCCGGTGGAGCCGACTGGTTGCTCGCGAGTTTGTTGAGTGGCTTGCGATTCCGCCTGCTGCCTGGTGGCTCGATGTCGGGTGCGGCACCGGCGCGCTGACCGAAACCATCCTCGCGCGCGCGAATCCCGCCCGGGTTGACGGCATCGACCCCGCGGAAGGCTATCTTGCTGTTGCACGCGAGCAGGTCCGCGATCCGCGGGTCCGCTTCGAAGCCGGCGACGCCCGCCGGCTATCGGCTGCATCCGCGAACTACGACGCCGTCGTGTCCGCATTGGTGCTCAATTTCATCGACGACTACTGGACGCCATTCCTCGGGGGGCAGTTTCCCGCGCCCGATTACGCGATGGCGCTGGACGAAGCGGCCCGCTCTTGAACCGCGACGTTAGCTTTCAGAAAATCGTGGGCGTCTGGAAGTTTTACGCTAGCACAATGAACCGCTATACTCTTCAATCGGGTAGGGTTTCGCTTTACGCGAAGTAACAGGGAATCGTGTGCAAATCACGAGCTGTCGCGCAACTGTAAGTAACGCATAGACATGCTTACACACAACCTCGGCTATCCGCGTATTGGTAGCCATAGAGAACTCAAGAAAGCCTGCGAAAGTTACTGGTCTTCCCGGATCAGCCTCGATGAACTCCTGGACGCTGGCCGGGCCATCCGCCGGAACAACTGGCAGTGCCAGCATGAGGCCGGCATCGATCTCGTCCCCTGCAACGATTTCTCGTTTTACGATCACGTGCTGGATCTCTCGCTCATGGTGGGCGCGGTCCCCGCGCGCTACCGGCCGCTGCTCGACAAGCCGGATGCTTCCGGGATGGATTTGTACTTCGCCATGGCGCGAGGCTATCAGAAAGACGGTCTCGACCTCATCGCCATGGAGATGACCAAGTGGTTCGACACCAATTACCACTACCTGGTCCCTGAGTTCACGAAGGATCAAACCTTCCGCCTCACCTCGCGGAAGATTCGGGATGAGTTTCAGGAGGCTCAAGCGCTCGACATCAACGCCAAACCGGTTTTGATCGGGCCGGTGAGTTATCTGCTCTTGGGCAAGGAGAAAGAACCGGGCTTTAACCGGCTCGACCTGCTCGACCGGCTTCTGCCGGTTTACTTGCAGATCCTGGGCGAACTTCAAGGTCTCGGCGCGCAATATATCCAGATCGACGAACCCTTCCTTGCGCTGGATTTGCAGGATGAAGCGACGCGCGCCTATGAATCGGCCTATACCGCGATCGCAAAGGCGTGTCCTGAGCTCAAGATCATCCTCGCCACCTATTTTGCGGAACTCGACGATAACGCCGAGTTGGCCGCAAGTCTTCCAGTGCATCTTTTGCACTTGGATCTCGTCCGCGCGCCCGCGCAACTGGATCAAGTGTTGTCCTTGATCCCGCCCGAGCTTGGCCTCTCGCTGGGGGTCGTGGACGGACGCAACGTGTGGAAAAACGATTTCGAGCGATCGTTGGCGCTGATCGGCCGGGCGGTCGAAAAACTCGGCGGCGATCGTGTCGCGTTGGCGCCCTCCTGCTCGCTGCTGCACGCGCCTTGCGATCTTACGCTTGAGAAGGACGAGGCGGCGTTGCCCGCCGAGATCAAACGCTGGCTGGCCTTTGCCCGGCAAAAGCTGGATGAGGTCGTCACGCTCAAGTGACTGGCGCAGCCCGAGACCCACCGGCAATATGCCGGCAGGCTCAAGGAGAACATGCTCGACATGGAAAGTCGCCGCCACTCGGCCTTGATCCACAGGCCGGGGGTCGAGCAGCGTCTTGCCGCCATCCGTCCCGCCGACACCACACGCCAAAGCCCCTTCGGCGTGCGTCAGGAAAAGCAACGCGCGACCCTCAATCTGCCTTTATTTCCCACGACCACCATCGGCTCTTTCCCGCAAACCGATGAAGTTCGAAAGCTCCGGCTTCGTCTCAGAAAAGGCGAACTCACGCCGGAACGGTATGAGGCGGCGATCCGAATGGAAACCGAGCAGGCCATCCGTTGGCAGGACGAGGTGGGGCTGGATGTGCTGGTGCACGGCGAGTTCGAACGCAACGATATGGTGGAATACTTCGGCGAACAACTGGCGGGCTTCGCGTTCACGGGGAACGGTTGGGTGCAAAGCTACGGCTCGCGCTGCGTCAAACCGCCCATCATCTACGGCGATGTGGAGCGCCCCGCGCCGATGACGGTGAAATGGTCGCAATACGCGCAGTCGTTAACCAGGAAGCTCGTCAAAGGCATGCTCACGGGGCCAGTCACGATCCTGCAATGGTCCTTCGTAAGGGACGATCAGCCGCGCTCGAGCACGGCGAAGCAAATTGCCTTGGCGATCCGCAATGAAGTGTGCGATCTCGAGAAAGCCGGGATTCGCATCATCCAGATCGACGAACCGGCCATCCGTGAGGGGCTGCCTCTGCGCAAGGCAGATTGGAAAGACTATCTCCAGTGGGCGGCGGAGGCGTTCCGGCTCGCTGCCTGCGGGGTGGCCGACGAGACACAGATCCACACCCACATGTGCTACTCGGTGTTCAACGACATCATCGAGTCCGTCGCCGGGATGGATGCCGATGTGATCACCATCGAAACATCCCGGTCGCAGATGGAGTTGCTCGACGCCTTCGCAAGCTTCCGTTAGCAGACCATCAGGACCAGCATCGGCCACTGACTGCGCAGGGCCGACTGCCTGTCCGCAAATTCCCGCAGTGCCTGGAGGTGTGCGACGTACAGCGCGGCGACGTGGCCCGTAACGATCGCGGCGACGGACACGTACCAGACGATGCGTGCGTCAATCAGGCCGATCCGGACGAAGTAGTTCCGGGTGCCGAAGACGTCCCAGCCAAGGCCGAGGGGATCCGAGGCGAGTGGAATCAGGTACTGCGCGGCCATCACCAGGAAGAAAAGGTAATGGGCGAGGTGATAGGCGATCGCGATAGGCACCAGCGTCAGCACGAACAGGCCCGCGACCCGAAAGACGCTATGGCCGGCCGCCTGACCGATGCCGGCACGCGAATGCGACTCTCCGCAGCGAGCGATCAGCCGGCAAAAGCCGAGGTAGACGGCGACGAACAGCGATGCCGCGAGGGCGAGTCCCAACGTCTGCGCCGATTCGTGCAAATCATGACCGAGCCCATCGACGACCGCCGCCCATGCCGGTGTGTCCCGGAAGCCGTCAAAGCTCACGGACGCGAGGATCAATAAGACGAGCGCGGTCTGCGATGCGGTCAGCGGCTCATGCGCGACCAGCCCAACCGCGTACGGCCGCAGATTCCACTCCCGGGCATCCGCCACGCGCGCCTCTGTCGGAGCGAAGCGGGCGAAAAGCCCGAACACCAGCGGAAAGACCTCGCCGCGGCGCAGCCACTCCGATCTTCCGTACAGCAGCATCCCGAGCCAGGTCAACGCCGAATACACCAGCATTGCGGCTGCAAGGCTTGCCGGATGGTCGCTCGCCTCCCACGCCATTTCCATCCAGATGAAAACGAGGAACAGCGCCACCGCCGGCCAGACGCCGAGGATTTCGGGGTAACGCAACCCGAGCGTCATTCGTTGTCCCGGCGGCAGCCGCCCGTAAAGGGACTCCGCCGCGGCGAATAGCGTATCGAGGGGATTGATGAGAGCCCACAGGTTGCCGAGCAACGCCGATACGTACGCCCCGCCAACCCACCAGATCGCCCAGACCATCGCCGGCGCGATGTTCTTGAGCGGGCTTTGCGTACCGAATAGCCCGGCGACAATCACCAACAGGTAGAGCCCGACGCCGAGTAGCCGCAAACCGAGCAACACGACCGGCGCGCCGAGCACGCGGCCGATCGGCAGCCGCATCAGGTCAATGCGTTTGTAGTCTTGTGCTAGCGGCGCCCTGCGTACCAATAGTGCGATCATCGCGAAGGAGGCTGCGACGGTCAGGCCGGCGCCGGTCAGGTAGAGCCAGAGCGGGATCGGCAGGGAATAGCGCTGGCCGAAACCGTGCGCCAGCGCCGGCCCGGCGAGATTCAGTATGCGTCGGCGGGGCACGGCAGTAATCCGCATCTGACGATGGAGTTGTTCGCCAGCATGGCGCAGATCCGCATGATCCATGTTCCCTACAAAGGCGGCACACCGGCTTTCATCGATCTGATCGCCGGTAGAGTCGCGATCATGGCGCCGAACCTGGCTTCGATCATGCCTCACGTGCGGGCCGGCAAGCTGCGTGCGCTCGGCGTGACCAGCGCGCGCCGTGTCGCAGCCGCGCCCGACATTCCCACTATCGCCGAAGCGGCGCTGCCCGGCTACGAATCGGTGCAGTGGTATGGCTTGTTGGCGCCGGCAAAAACGCCGCGTGGGATTATCGAAAAACTCCACAAAGAAGTGGTTTCCACTCTGCGCGCGCTGGACACAGCGGCGCGCCTTGCCAGCGACGGTGCCGAGGTGGTTGCGAGCTCGCCGGAAGAATTTGCCGCTTTCCTCAAGGCGGAAACCGTGAAAATGGCAAAAGTGGTGAAAGCCGCGGGGATCCAGCCGGAGTGAACATCCCCCATAACCAGGTCGGACCTCGCTATGTCTCGGATCGACCGGCATTCTTGCGCGAAATCCGGGATCGGTCGGCGCGGAGTCAATTCCCGCGGATTCCGCTGCGCTTTATCCAGGCTGCGATTTCTTTCCCTACGAACGCGCGGTCAACCATGTCCTGCAAGGGACCACATTGATCTGCGTGCCGGCTTCCCGAATCCTCTCCTGCGTCTCGAGCGTAACCACGGTGAGCCGGCGCAGGTTAAGATCTTCGGCGCCTTGACGGAGCGCGCGAATCTCGCGCTCGCGTGTCTTCAGGGACGACAGATTCTGCGTGACCTGAATCAATTCCAGATTCTCCGACCCTCGCCGGAGCAGGAAATCAACTTCGGCGCCGGCACGGGTTTGGTAATAGAACAGATCCAGATTGGGTTTGAATCCGCGCCGCACCAGCTCGACAAAGACCAGATTTTCGAGCAGGCGCGATTGGTTGCGCGTAACCGGCTGCGACTTGGCGGAAATCAGCCCATTATCGAAGGCATAGATTTTGCGGTCGGCCTTCACCCGCATTCTCGGCTTGAAAAAGTACGGCTGCAGGTCCTGCACCAGGTAAGCCTCGCGGGCATACGCGATGAATTTCTGGACGGTCGCCGTGGAGAGTGAGCCCAAGGCGCGTTCGAGGCTCCGCGCCGAGAAGCGGCTCGCGGCGTTGTTCATCAGGAGGTTGAGCAAATCGTGCATGGCCGTCGAAGCGCGAATCCGATGGCGGGTCACGATGTCGCGCAGCACCACGGAATCGAAAAGCGTGCGCAGGTATCCTGAAGGCTCCGCGGCCCCCAGGACGACCTCGGGGAACCCTCCCCAGAGCAAATAGCGCTGAAAGACTTCGGCATCATCCGCTGTTTCCGTCCCAAGGCCCAGGAGACACTCCTGAAAGCTGAACGGAAGCAGTTCAAAAGCGAGATGGCGGCCCGTCAGTGCGGATCCCAGTTCCCGGCTGAGCAGCCGCGAATTGGAACCGGTAATGACCAGGTTGTAGTCGCGGCGGTGGAGCTTATTGATGAAGCTCTCCCAATGCGGGTAGTTCTGGATTTCATCAAAAAAGAGAAATTCGGTCTTGCCATAAACGGAGGCGATCGCATCGACCAGTTGATCGCCGGCGATCTCCCCGCGCAACGCGTCGTCTTCAAAATTGAGGTAGGCAAAGCGCCTGCCGGCGAGCACCTGGAAGGCCAGTGTCGATTTTCCGGCCCGGCGCGGCCCCGTGATGACCTTTACCAGCCGCGAAGACAGCGCTTTGGAAAGAGAGGAAGCGAGTTCACGGGGTACGAGACTGCGCTTGAGCGCCAGATCGCGCTCCCGGCGGTGGGCTTCGACCGTGGTGTTTAACGATTGCATCGTATTAAACAATAACAGACTGTATTGTTTAATACAAGATTGTTATTTCGACTGCCAGCGCCCCTGTCGATACCGTGGGTGGGGCTGCCCCGGCACCTTGACGCGCAAGGTTCAGACCGGGCTACGGGCGCAGCAAAACGCTTCGTCACTCGGCCCTGATATTCGCGTCCTTGACGAGTTTCGCCCACTTGGCGGATTCGGAGCGCATGGGAAGGCTTACACACTGTCCAGCCAGCTTTCGTCAAGCGCTCCGTGCTGCGTCGCGGCATCCGCGTCCCCGGCTGCGATCTATCCTTGCCTCCTTGCGAAGAGCTTATAAGCAAATGAAATAAATGGCAGCGGAATAAACCCGATGCCAAGAATGTTACGCCTCCATCGACGGAATAATTTGCCGGCCGGAGTGTTGACAGTCCGGACAGACGACGGGTCGGGCCCGCAGAGGACTGGGATCGCGGCCGCTTCGGATATGTCCTGGAGCAAGAATGTCTTTCATAACAGTGTGCGTGATTACCGAAAGAGGAGTTGCCATGTTGAAAAAAGCGTTGGCTTGCACGTTATTCCTTGGGGTGGTTTCCTCGCTGCCGGCGGCGGCGGACGATGCTATTGCGAGATTCATGGGCGGGATAGGTGTGATCGGCGTGTCGAGCGGGGTGGGAACGGGGACGACCGCGGAGGTCGTGAATCGAAACATAGTTCGCGGCGTGCAGCCCGCCGGACAGATCTGGGTAATCGACAGGCTCGCTGCCATCGTGAGGGCGAATGGGCACATCACGGTTCAGGGAAAGGGGCTGGTTCTTGGCGGGGGGAATAACGCTGGACGGGCGACCGGACAGGCCGTACTTGCCACACTGATCTGTGAGGCCGCATCGCCCTTTACCGAAAGCAGTACGTCGGCCGCCGGAGTTGTCCTGTCACCCAATGGCGACTTCCAGATAGACGACATGCTGTCACCGGTACCACCGTTCAACTGTGCCAGTCCCATGCTCCTAATCCGCAACGCGGCGAATCTGGGATGGTTCGCGGTCGGGATCCTGCGTTCGGGCGACGACAACTGAACGGCTGATCCTTCCACGGGAAATCCGGGGGGTGCGCGGCGCCAAGCGCGCCCGCCGCGGACTGCGCGTTACTGCTTGTATCCGCCACGTCTCTTCGTCACTCGGCTCTGATATTCGCGTCCTTGACGAGTTTGGCCCACTTGGCGGATTCGGAGCGCATGAAGGCGCCGAATTGCTCGGGCGTATCGCCCACCACGTCCGCGCCCATGCCGCTCAGCTTCGTGCGCACTTCGGGGTTCAGCAGCGCCTTGGCCCAGTCGTCGCGCAGCTTCGCGACGATTTCCCGCGGCGTTGCCGCCGGCGCCACCAATCCGAACCAGTTGGTGAGTTCGTAGCCGGCGACGGTTTCGCCGACGGTCGGCACGTCCGGGAGCAGCGGTGAGCGCGTCTTGCCGAGCACCGCGAGCGCCCTCAACTTTCCGCTCTTGATGTAAGGCAGCGACTGGACCAGGCTGTCGAAGGTCAACGACACATGCCCGCCGAGCAGATCCTGGAAGCTCGGGCCGCTGCCCTTGTACGGGATGTGGATGAGATTCACCTGCGCCATGCGCTTGAGCAGCTCACCACCGAGATGCGGCGCGCCGCCGGCACCCGAGGATGAATAGTTGATCTGTCCCGGGCGCGCCTTGGCGAGCACGATCAACTCCTTCACGTTCCGCACCGGCAGCGAAGGATGCGAGACCATCACGAAGTTCACCGCGACAACCAGGGTGATCGGAGCGAAATCGCGCAGCGGATCCACCGTCATTTTCGGAAAGAGATGCTGGTTGACCGCGAGATTGCCCATCGTCCCTATGAAGACCGTGTATCCGTCCGGGGCTGCCCGTGCGGCGAGCTCGGTGCCGATCATGCCGCTCGCCCCCGCGCGAT
The DNA here is from genome assembly GCA_001772005.1 of Betaproteobacteria bacterium RIFCSPLOWO2_12_FULL_62_58. Taxonomy (GTDB): domain Bacteria; phylum Pseudomonadota; class Gammaproteobacteria; order Burkholderiales; family SG8-41; genus DSOT01. The sequence continues at coordinate 45,194 of MERI01000002.1, forward strand.
TTTCCACGATCACCTGCTGGTGCCAGCTCTCGGTGAGCTTCGGCCCCACGAGGCGTGCCACGATGTCCACGCCGCCGCCCGGCGGGAATGCGACCACGATGCGCACCGGCTTCGCGGGAAACGGCTGGGCGAACGCGTCGCCGCCGGTCATCACGGCGAGCGTGGCAAGAATCAATGTCACGAACAATCGCATGGTACTCCCTCCGTGGTTACGGTTCGAGAAATCAAAAGTAAAGGGGCAAGCCATCTATTGATCCTTGCATAATCGACTAACAAATAAATGTCGTCCTCGTACGAAGCTTGTCCCCGCGAATGCGGGGAGCGGAGACCCAAATAGCCTGTCGTTCCCGAGAAAGCGGGAACCCATACGGCGGCTCCACATGTTCAATGCGTAAATTGGATTCCCGATCCCCGATTAAAGCATTCGAGGACAAGCTTCTCGGGAATGACAACCTAACCGTTTCCACGGGAATGACATCGACCTATTACGACTGTTAGCCAAAGATGCAAAGCTCGATAGGTCTCGCTGTCAAGCGCGCCCCTCTCTCGCAGGAATATCGGCAGGAAAATCACTCATCCGGCGCTGTGCCGCGAGACGAAGTCGAGCGTCGCCTGCGCGCAGCGCTCCGCATCGCTCGCCGCGACGTGGTAGGAGTTGCCGGGCAGCACGAGCAGCGTCGAGTTCGGGATGGTCTGCTGCCACGCGCGGGTCACCTCCACCGAGGCGAGTCCGCTCTCCTCGGTCGTGATGACGAGCGTCGGACAGGTGATCCGCGGCACATCCGTCCTGATGTCCGCGCAGGCGATGGTGGCCATGAAGCCGATCTGGGTCGACGCCGCCGTGCGGCCCATGAACTTCGTCCACCACTCGACGCCTTCCGCAGGAAACGCGCCGCCGAGCCGGCCCGCCATGGTGCGGCGCGCCCAGGGTTCGACCCCATGTTTCTCAAACTCCTCTTTGAGAGCCGGTATGCGGGCTTCGGCCCCCTCGCGGTAGGGCGGCGGCGTTCCGACGACGGTGAGCGTCAGCACGCGATCGGGACGGCGCGCCGCGAAAGCGCGGGCGATGGTCCCGCCGATCTTCGCGCCGACCAGGTGGAAGCGGCCGATGCCCAGCATGTCCATCAGGCGGATGAAGTCGTCGATGAGAATATCGAGCGTCCACGGAAAATCGCGCGGCATGGGCGACGATGCGCCGAAGCCGCGCATGTCGGCGCGCACGACGCGGAAGCGACGCGCGAGGTGCGGCACCCAGCCGTACCACGCGGCGCTGCTCTCCGCGTTGCCATGGAGCAGCAGGATCGTCTCCGGCTCGCGCCACGGATCGGTATAGTCGTCGACCAGATAATGCATCGTCAGATCGGGCGAGCTTTGAAAGGTCGGCATCGGAATTCTCCAGTAGCGTTCTCGTCACTCATCACTCGTCACTCGTCACTCGTCACCCATCACTCATCTTTGCGCAGCCCGATCTCTTTCACGATCCGGGCCCACTGCTCCAGTTCCTGTTTGATCACGGCGGCGAATTCCTCCGGGGTGCTGCCGATCGCCTCCGCCCCCTGGCTCGCGAGGCGCTGTTTCGTGTCGTCCGTTCGGATCGACGACACGACATCATCGTGCAACTTGCGTAGTATCGGCGCGGGCAAGCCGGCGGGCCCGAGAACGCCGAACCACGGGTTGATTTCGAAGCCGCGCACGCCGCTCTCGGCGAGCGTCGGCATCTCCGGCAGCAGCGTGGAGCGCTTCGCTCCGGTGATCGCCAGCGCGCGGATGCGCCCGCTCTGCACGTGGGGCATGAAATCCGCGCCGCCGCCCGGGGGGAACGGAACGATCAGGCGCAGCGGCCGGGCGGGATAGGTCGATTCCGGCGCTGCTACGCGCTCCGGACGCGCGGTCTGCGGCGCGGCCGCCAAGGCGAGCTGGACTCCGAGCGTGCACCAACAGGCTGTCGCCGCGAATGCAAACCACGCAACAAATGTCGCGGCGGATCTCACTTTATTGATCGAGCCTGAACCCGGTGTCCTTGATGAGCTTCGCCCAGCGGTCCTTCTCGGCCGCCAGCCACTTGCCCATCTCCTGCGGGCTGTTGGTGAGCGGCGTGGTGCCCTGCGAGGCGAGCCTGTCCTTCACGTCAGGCAAGTTCAGTATCCGCGCCACCTCGCTGTTGATTTTTGCGATCATGTCCGGCGGCGTGCGTGCAACCAGTTCCGCGCCGATGTTGCCGTTGGCGCCGGGCCGGCTGTCCACGATGATCTGCTGCCCCCAGCTCTCGGTCAGCTTGGCCCCGATCAGCCGCGCCAGGATATCCGAGGTGCCGCCCGCCGGGAATGGCACCACCACGCGGATCGGCTTGGCTGGATAGTTCTGCGCCGCGGCGGTCAATGCGCCGACAGAAAAGAGCGCGGCCATGACATAGGCCCAAACCAGCGCAAATTTATGGGTGATATTCATCCTTTCTCCTGGAACGTGCTGGGACGTATCGAGAACGGTATATTTTCCTGCGATGGCGAGATCATTAGCAAGCCGCATTCTCGCCTGCATACGGCCCTTTGCGATATCAACCGGCCCTGGATTGTCATTCCCGAGCAATCGGGAATCCATAGGGTGTCTATTCGACGAGACCCTCGTACAAGTCCGGCCAACGCGGATTTCCAGCCTGAATCAACTCGATCTTCCAAGAGCGATCCCACTTCTTGGTAGGCCTCGTTCATCGCCGTATGGATTCCCGATTGCTCGGGAATGACATACCGATGCGCTCATCCCGCGCGGCGCCGGAATTTCTGAAAGGCGTGCGGAGTGAGCGGGGCCATGCGCTTGACCGCGCCGGACTGTACCACGACCTCACCAATGTAGAGATCGCCCCGGCGATCCGCCCAGATGCCGTGCGGCGCGATGAAATTGCCCGGCAGGATGGGGTTCTCGCCGCCGACCTCGGCTACGATGTTCCCATCGGGATCGCACACCGTCACGCGGGCGATGGGCGAGTGGCCTTCGGGAGGGTAAACCATCGTCTGGTCGTGCCCGGGCAAAGGGCCCTCCGCCCGCTTGTGCATGTAGTTGAGGAAACCGCCTTCGGCGATGTGCAGCATGTCCTGGTCGTCGATGAAGATGTCGTAGGGACGGTTGAGAAACGTCCACTCGCGCAGATATGCACCGTCGGGGGAAAAAACCTGTACCCGCGAGTTCTCCCGGTCCGCCACGTAGACCAGTCCGGCGCTGTCCACTCCGATGCCATGGGGCAGTATGAACTGGCCCGGCCCGCGCCCCGGCTCGCCCCAGGAGAACAAGAGCTTCCCTTCCGCGGAAAACTTGTGAACGCGCGCATTGCCGTAGCCGTCGGCGATGTACATGTCGCCGTCGGGCAGCACGGCGACGTTGGTGACACGGTGGAACGGCCCCGCGCTGCGCAGCACGGGGCTTGCTCCGATCTTGTAACCGGTATCCGCGGCCTTGCCCGACTCGCCCAGGGTCATCAGGCGTTTGCCGTCGGGGGTGAACTTGTGAACCGTGTGGTCTTTGTCGTCGGCGAGCCACAGGTGATCGTTGTTGTCGATGAAAATGCCGTGCGGCCCCTTGAACATCCCCTCGCCCCAGGCGTTGAGAAACCTGCCTTCCTTGTCGAACACGATCATGGGATGAGCGCCGCGGTTGAACACGTACACGCGGTCGTGCGAGTCGCACGCCACTCCCGCGACCTCGACATACGTCCAGCCGTCGGGAAGCCGGTCCCATCCTTCCAGCACTTCGTATTCGATTTTGTGTTGGCCCAGAGCCATGGCTTTTCTCCTGTGGGTTGCGGCATGCGGATCGATGCGACGGGGCCGGGGCCTTCGCTTTCACGCTCTCAAGTGACCGCGGTCAGTATAGCTCACCGGTTACCTCACCACAGACCCCATGACTCGACTGTTCACGTTCCTTCGGCTCATAATCCGGGGGAAACCTCAGAACATTTCCCATGCATCCGCGTTGGTTTTGCGAGGGGGGTTGAGATGAAGACACTACCAAATTATGCTGGAGCATCCCGGCGTAATCCGCTACAGTCGATTTTCCCTAAACAAACCCGGAGGTATTCCAATGGAACACAAATTGATTCGCAAGGTGAAGGGGTCGCCAGACGAAACCCGGCCGTTCAGCGATGGCAAGGGCAAAATGGAAGTATTCTTTCTTGGTGATTCGACGGTTGGTCGTGGGGAGTTTGAGCCCGGGTGGCGGTGGTCTCATCATGTAAAGCCCATTGCCGGAACCCCGTCTTGTCAGGCCACACATACCGGATACGTTCTGGAAGGGCGGATGGTTGTTAAAATGGACGACGGATCTGAAACAGAGTACGGCCCCGGGGACTTCTTCTGTATGCCAGCGGGACACGATGCCTGGATCATCGGCGACAAACGTTGTGTATTGCTGGATTTCACGGGTGTCGCGAAGTACGCCAAAAAGACCTGAGCCGCTGTCGCCGAGGGAGTGGCGGCGCTCTCGTCCATAAGAATGGAAATCCTGCCGAAGCGGGGTCCGTTGCAACCGCGGAGGATTGGCTAGTTCCACTCACCGCCTAGTTGGCTCGTTTCCAACTGAGGTGGGGTACGAACGGGCCGCTAGGCGATTGGCTCGGCGGGCTCCCAATCTCCCACTCTCTCGATTTCCCGTCTCATCAGCGTTAATCTTCGTTCAATGGCGTTTCATTACCTTGTGAGGACCATACGCTATGCGTTACGAACTCTACTACTGGCCGACCATCCAGGGGCGCGGCGAGTTTGTTCGGCTTGCTCTCGAGGAGGCCGCGGCCGATTACGTGGACGTTGCGCGCATGCCGCAGCGCGACGGGATGGGTGTGCCGGCGTTGATGCGCCTTCTGGAAGATACCGCGGCCGGGCGCCCGCCATTTGCGCCGCCAATACTCAAAGCCGGCAGGCAGGTGATCGCGCAGACCGCGAATATCCTGCTGTTCCTGGGTCCACGTCTGGGTCTCATACCGAAAGCCGAAGCGACGCGCCTCTGGGCGCACCAGTTGCAGCTCACGATAGCCGACCTCGTAACCGAGGTTCACGACAGCCATCACCCGATTTCGGGCGGGCTTTATTACCACGAGCAGAAACGGGAAGCGAAGCGGCGCGCGGCAGATTTCAGGGCAGAACGCCTGCCGAAGTTCCTCGATTACTTCGAGGGCGTGCTCGAGCGCAACCCGGGCGGCGACCGCTACATGGTGGGCAAGGCCTTGTCCTATGTCGATCTCTCGATGTTCCAGGTGATCGCCGGGCTGAGCTACGCCTTTCCACGGGCGATGGCACGCCTGGAATCCGGATGTCCACGATTGATGGCCCTGCACCGGCGGGTCATGGTGCGTCCGCGCATCGCCGCGTATCTTGCGTCTCCCCGCCGTCTGCCGTTCAGCACGGAAGGCGTCTTCCGGCACTATCCCGAACTCGATGCGCCGCCGGCGCGGAAGGCGGTGCGAAAAAAAGCCGTAAGCGGTAAACGGTGAGCGGGCACAATGGCACTACCTTAAGTGCAGATTGAGCAGAATGATGACCCAACACGCGCTGTCATTCCCGAGAAGCTTGTCCTCGAATGCTTTAATCGGGGATCGGGTATCCCCTCCCCCCGCTTGCGGGGGGAGGTAGGAGGGGGGCTCACTCGATGATGATGCGCCATATGGGTTCCCGTTTTCACGGGAACGACACACCTTCTGAGCCGTGATCGTGCGCACATTTCCGCTTAAAGTAGTGCCACGGGTCACCAGGCAGTTGCCGCGGGCTCCAGGCCCTTGGCTTTGTAGACGCGCGCGGCGGCCGGTGTCGAGAGGAACTCGAGCAGCGCTTGCGCCGCCTCCGGATGCCTGGAAGCCGCGAAGATGCCCGCCGCTACCAGCGTGATCTTTTGCAGCTCCCGCGGCAGCGGGCCTACAACCTCGATGCCCGGAACGGCCATGAGCTCGGGGATCTGTTGCACGGCAATCTCGGCTTCGCCGCGGGCGACGAGTTCGCCGACGAGTCCGCCCGGCTGCATCCTGGCCCTGGCTTTCATTTGCTCCGCAATCCCGAGGCGCTCGATCAAGCCGGCGAAATGCATGCCGCTCACGCCGCTCTCCGTATGGGCAACCGACTTCGCGTTGAGCAGCGCACGCTTGAACGCCTCGACTGAACCGATGTCGGGCTTGGGTGCTCCCGCGAGCACGGCGACGCCGATGCCGCAGCGGGCAAGATCGCGACGGCTGCCGGCCGCGATCTTGCCTTGTTTCGTCAAATCGTCGATCGCAGGTGCGCCGAGGATGGCCAGATCCGCAGTCTCACCGCGCTGGATACGCTGCAGCATTATTTTGGCCGGGTCGTAGCTCACCGCGACCTTGTGCCCGCTCGCGCGTTCGAACTCGGGGACAAGTTCGTCCATTACCGCGTGCGTGCTATTGGAGCACAACACCTTGATCTCGGCGGCGCTGGCAACGGTTTCCTGATTCGTCATGATAAGTACTCCAATTGCCGGAAGAAATGGGGTCCGGCGCGAGCTGCCCTAGGAGTTTGTCGGACTTAGGTCGGACAAACTCCTAATGCAAAACCGCCCGCACAAAAACGGAAGAAAAAAGCAGTGACCACCTCATTTTGAGCCTGCTCGCGCCCCCATTGGGGGGCAAGAGTGGTGGTGATCATCAGATTCATCCCTGAGCTGGAGGCGGTTTTGCTGTTAGCGGCCTGTCGGACGCCTAAGCCCGACAGGCTGCTAGGGACATTGGAGTTTACAATACGCGTGGAGGTGCCGGATGGGAAAGAAGACGCAGGAGAAAAATGGGGTCGGGCCGTCGATGAAACCGCGTTCGTGGTTTGCGGCGTTGCTCGGGGCATCGCTGCTGTTTGCGCCGGCCGCGCCGGCGCAGACCCTTTCGACAGGCTCAGGGCAGGCTTATCCGACGCGTCCGGTGCGGCTGGTCGTGGCTTCGTCGCCCGGTGGCGGCACCGACACTTCGGCGCGCATCATTGCGCCCAAGCTTTCCGCGCTGCTTGGCCAGCAGGTGGTGGTCGAGAATCGCCCGGGGGCAGCGACGTTGGTCGGCCTGGAGGCGGTCGCGCGATCGGCGCCCGACGGCTATACGCTCCTCATCGGCAACAGCTCGATGACCATTCTCCCTGCAATGAGCAAGAGCGTCCGGATGGACGTGATACGCGGTGTTACGCCGATCACGCTAGCGGTCTCGTTACCCCAGATCCTGGTGTCGCATCCGTCACTTCCGGCGGCGACCCTCAAGCAACTGATCGCCTTCGCCAAGACGCGGCCCGGGCAGCTCGATTACGCCGCCGGCAGCTATGGCGGACACCCGCACTTGTGCATGGAACTGTTCATCCATATGGCCGGCCTGAAAATCATCTACGTGCCTTACAAGAGCGGGAACGCCGGGGTCGTCGATGTGCTGGCGGGGCATGTGCCTTTGATGATGTCGAGCGTGCTCACCGCACTGCCGCACGTCAGGAACGAAAAACTGCGCGCGTATGGCATTACCGCCGCCAGGCGCGCAAGCGGCGTGCCCGACATTCCGACGATCGCGGAAGCGGGCGTGCCCGGATATGAATCACCCCAGTGGTTCGGATTTTTCGCGCCCGCAGGCACGCCGCGCGATATCATCGGCAGATTGCACGGCGATCTGCTGCGTGTGCTCAAGGACCCCGAGGTCAGGAAACGTTTCGGGGCTGACGGCGCCGAGACGGTATGGAGCAATTCTCCCGAGGACTTCGGCGTATTGATTCGCGCCGAGGAGGCGAAATGGGCGAAGCTTGTGAAAGATGCCGGCATCAAGGCGCAGTGACGGGGGAAGAAGCCGTGAGGGCGGGAGGGCGCAAGGCCGGGAGGGCGGGAGGGCGCGAGAGCGGGAGAGCGTAAGAGAGGGAGTTTTTTCGGTCCACTTCCGATCTCACGACCTCGCGATCTCACGGGTTCTAACGGCCTCACGACCTCGCGATCTCACGGGTTCTAACGAAACGGAGTGAACATGGCCGGCATGCATGCATTGCACAAGATACTGGCGGACAAGGCCCGCCCGGAACGCGCGGCCGTGACGCCCGGCGAGTTCCTGGAGATCGAGCCCGACGTCTACTCCGCGATCGTGGGGGTCAACGCGGGGGAAGCCAAGCGCCTCGCCGCCGATCTGGCGGAACTCGGGATCAAGGAACTGCCGCTGCGGGACCGGATTTTCGCGAACTCCGACCATGCATCGCCAGCCCCCACCGTCGCGTTCGCGGCGTCGCAAAAGGCGTGGCGGGATTTTTACCGGTCATACGGCGTCAAGATCTTCGACGGCGGCGCGGGCGTGTCGCACCTGGTCATGGTGGAGCACGGGATCGTGCTTCCGGGCACGATGGCCATCGCAGTCGATTCACACGGGCCGACGATGGGCGCCGTAGGCTGTTACGCCACCTCGCTCGGCGGCGGCAGGCTCACGCTCTACGCGATCGGCCGCTACTGGATCGAGGTGCCCGAAGTCACGCTGGTAAAGATCACTGGCAAGATGAAGAAAGGGGTCCTGGGACGCGACGTCGCGCTGCACGTGAACGGCCGGCTCGGGCAGCGCGGGGCGTACGGCAATGCAGTCGAGTTCGCCGGTTCCTATGTGGACGAACTCAGCATGGACATGCGCTTCACCCTGTGCAACATGGGCATCGAGTTGGGGGCGGTCGCTTCTTACATCCAGCCCGATGCAATCACGCTCGACTGGGTGAAAAAGCGGGCCACGAAACCATTCAAGGTGTATGCGACGGATCCCGATTTCGCGTACGACGGGGCGCACGAGATCGACATTTCGCACATCGAACCCCAGATCGCGGTGCCGCATGCGCCTGACGACGTCAAGCCGGTCGCGGAGGTCGAGGGGCGCCGCATCGACCAGGCGTACCTCGGCTCCTGCGCGAGCGGCCGGCTGGAGGATTTCGCGGTGGCGGCGGCCGTGCTCAAGGGACGGAAAGTACACCCGGACGTGCGCTTCATCGTGACGCCGGGTTCACGGGAAGTCCTGAAGGCGGCGACGGAACTTGGCTACATCAGCGTGATGCACGAGGCGAACGCCATTGTCACCAACGCCAACTGCGGCGCGTGCCCGGGCCTGCATGGCGGCGTACTGGGGCAGGGCGAGGTCGCCATCACGTCGATTACGCGCAACTTCGAGGGCCGCATGGGGCCCGGAGAAATCTATCTCGCTTCGCCGGCGACCGTTGCCGCTTCGGCGATCGAAGGCCGCATCGCCAACCCGCTCAAGTATTTGTGACGTACAGCGCATCGTATGAACACCCCCGCCCCAACGGCCCCCTCGCCCAAGCGTGGGAGGGAGTTTCTTGATAATTACGTAACCGCGTGACGGCCAAGAGCAAGTCGCGCGACGTAACCACCCCGTCGCCTTCGACGCCACCCCTCCTTAACAAGGAGGGGAAAATTCTCCCCTCCTCCGCTGAGGAGGGGTGCCCCATAGGGGCGGGGTGGTGTGGTTGGGTGTCACCGGGATAGGTAAAGTTGAATAGTTTTCCCTCTCTCCGCGTGCGGGGAGAGGGTTAGGGTGAGGGGCAATGCACTGTCGCGCATCCACGAAACTCAACTGGAGACCGCATGAAAATCACGGGCAAAATCTGGAAGTTTCCCCAGGACGACATCAATACGGGTCTCATCCGCAAGCAGATGTACAACCACCTGCCGTTCGAGGAACAGGGCAAGCACTGCATGGAGAGCCTGGATCCCGATTTCGCCGCCAGGGCCAGGCCGGGGGACATCATCGTCGCAGGCCGGAACTTCGGCTGCGGCTCATCGACTCCGGCACACCAGTCCATCCTCGCGCTGGGCATTCCCGCCGTCATCGCCGAGTCCTACGGAAAGCTTTTCCTCAGCAATTGCGCGAGCGGCGGCTTGTGGCCCATTTCCTGTTCCGGGATTGTCGGGCTCGCCGACACCGGAGACCCCATCGAAATCGATACCGGCGGCTGGCAGGTGCGCAATCTCGTAACCGGGAAAACACTCCAGTGTGCTCCGCTTCCCGGTTTTTACCGCGAAATGATCGAGCTGGGCGGCGAAAAGGCCTATCTGAAAGCGAGGCTGGCGCGCGGTGCCGGCGGCTGAACTGATTTTTCCCGGCGATCGACGGTAGGAAAAGACGGCGCGATCCTTGCGCCCAAGAGTTTAGGGAACGGTTTTGTCCGGAATTCGCGATATTGACTGCGCCGTGCGCCTAGCATCGATCTCGTTTTGACCGCAACGCATCACGCGTCCATTATTGAGATAGGTTCCACGCATGTTGCGATTGACTGAAATCAAGCTTCCGCTTGAACACACGGAACACGAGATCGAGGCCGCCATTCTCAAGCGGCTGGGCATAGCGGCGAAGGAACTGGTCGGCTATTCGATTTTCCGCCGCAGTTACGATGCCCGCAAGCGCTCCGCCATCTCCTTCATCTACATGCTGGACGTTGAGGTAAAAGACGAGGCGGCGCTGCGCGAACGTCGGCACGGCGACCGGCATGTTGCGCCGGCGCCCGACACCCGCTACCGTTTCGTCGCGCAGGCGCCCGTCGCGCCCGCCTCCAGACCGGTGGTGATCGGTACCGGTCCCTGCGGCCTCTTTGCCGGCCTGATACTGGCGCAGATGGGTTTTCGTCCCATCATTCTCGAACGCGGCAAAGCCGTGCGCGAGCGGACCAGGGACACCTTCGGCCTGTGGCGGAAAGGACAGCTCAATCCGGAATCCAACGTCCAGTTTGGCGAAGGCGGCGCCGGCACTTTTTCCGACGGCAAGCTCCACACCCGGATCAAGGATCCGCATCACTACGGGCGCAAGGTGCTCACGGAATTCGTCAACGCCGGCGCGCCGCCCGAAATCCTCTACTCGAGCAAGCCGCACGTCGGCACGTTCAGGCTGGTGGCCATGGTGGAAAACATGCGCGTAGCCATACAGGCGCTCGGCGGAGAAATCCGTTTTCAGTGCCGGGTTACCGACATCGACATCGACGGCGGGCAAGTGCGGGGCGTGGTGCTCGACAGCGGCGAAACCATTGCCACCGCGCATGCCGTGCTGGCAGTCGGCCATAGTGCGCGCGATACCTTTCAGATGCTCTACGACCGAGGCGTCGATATCGAGGCCAAACCCTTTTCCATCGGCTTGCGCATCGAGCATCCGCAATCCCTGATCGACCGCGCGCGCTTCGGCGAAAAGGCCGGCCACCCGCTGCTCGGCGCCGCCGATTACAAACTGGTTCATCACTGTCGCAATGGCCGCTCGGTCTACAGTTTCTGCATGTGCCCCGGCGGTACCGTGGTCGCAGCCGCCTCCGAACCGGGGGGCGTCGTCACCAATGGCATGAGCCAGTATTCACGCAGTGAGCGCAACGCCAACGCCGGCATCGTCGTCGGCATCACGCCGGCCGATTATCCGGGGCACCCGCTCGCCGGCATTGCTTTTCAGCGCCACTGGGAAGAACGTGCGTTCGAGGCGGGCGGCAGCAACTATTGTGCGCCGGCGCAGCGTGTCGCGGATTTTCTCGCGGGGCGTCCTTCCGTCGCGCTGGGCTCGGTGGCGCCGTCGTATACTCCCGGTGTTCGCATGGCGGATCTGGGCACCTGCATCCCGGATTACGCCGCCGCGGCAATACGCGAGGCGTTGCCTGCTTTCGAAAGACAAATCAGCGGCTTCGCCATGGAGGACGCGGTGCTGACCGGCGTCGAGTCGCGCACGTCTTCCCCGATACGCATCAAGCGCGATCGGGCGTATCAGAGCGTGAATACCCGTGGGCTGTTTCCCGCGGGGGAAGGCGCCGGCTATGCAGGCGGCATTCTTTCCGCCGCGGTGGACGGAATCGAGGTGGCGGAAGCCGTGGCCTTGAGCATGACGAATAAATGGAAAAAATCCGCGTCTCCAAGCTGATGTCCGCGCAAGGCTTCTGCTCGCGCCGGGAAGCCGACAGCTATATCGAGCGCGGCTGGGTGCTGGTTGACGGCGAACCGGTTACCGAACTCGGCACGCGCATCTTTCCCACGCAACGCATCACGCTGGCGAAGGCTGCGCAGTCGCGCCAGAACGCAAGCGTCACGATCCTGCTCAACAAGCCGGTCGGCTACGTTTCGGGGCAGCCCGAGCGCAACTATCGTCCGGCCGTCACGCTCGTCAATGCCGAGTCGCGCTTCCGGAACGACCGTTCTTCACTGCGCTTCAGCCCCGCCCACCTCAGGGGGCTCGCCCCGGCCGGACGCCTCGACATCGACTCGCAAGGACTGCTGATCCTCACGCAGGATGGCCGCATCGCGAAGCAGTTGATCGGCGAGAATTCGGGAATCGAAAAGGAATACCTGGTGCGCGTGCAAAGCAGGCTGCCGGCAAGCGGATTGGCGCAACTGAATTTCGGCCTGAGCCTCGACGGCGTGGCCCTCAAGCGCGCCGAGGTGACCTGGCAAAACAAGGATCAGTTGCGTTTCATTTTGCGCGAGGGCAAGAAACGCCAGATCCGCCGCATGTGCGAGCTTGTCGGTCTGCAGGTGACCGGCCTCAAGCGCGTCCGTATCGGCAAAGTGAAACTGGGCGACCTGCCCTCCGGCCAGTGGCGTTACCTCGGCAGTGACGAACGTTTTTAGCGGCTACTGCGGCGTGATGCCCGCCATCGTCGCGAGCTTCGCGACCGTGGCAATCTCCTTGACGACGAACTTGTCGAGTTCCGCGGGCGTCGTCGGCGCCGGCTCCGCCCCAAGGGCGCGCATTTGCTTCTGTATGTCAGGCAGACGGAGGACATTCGTGATCTCGCGATTCAGCTTGTTGACGATCGCCCGCGGTGTCTTGGCCGGCGCGAATATCGCCCCCCAGGAATCAAAGCGGAAGCCGGGCAGCCCGGACTCGGCGATGGCGGGAACATCGGCAAGGACGCTGACGCGTTTCGCCGAGGAGACGCCGAGCGCGCGCAGTCTGCCCTCCCTCACCAGCGGTACCGAGCTTGCCAGCGGGGCCATGAAAAGCTGCACGCGATTCGCCATGATGTCGGTCGTCGCCTCGGGTATACCCCGGAAGGGCACATGCACGACGTTGATGCCGGCGGCGTACTGGAACATTACCCCCGCGAAGTGGGTGCCGCTGCCCGCGCCGGCCGAAGCCAGGTTGAGCTGCCCGGGCCTGGACTTGGCAAGCGCGATGAGCTCCTGCACCGTCTTCGGCGCGAGCGCGGGCGGCACCACCAGCAGGTAGGCGGCGTTGTATGCCATCGTGATGCCGGCGAAATCGCGGCGCGTATCGTACGGGAGCTTCCGCACGGACGGACCTATGGCGTGCGCCGCGGAGATCGAGAGCAGCGTGTGGCCGTCGGGGTTGGCCTCGGCGACGATCCTGGAGCCGATCATGCCGCCGGCGCCGGGGCGGTTGTCGACGACGATCTGCTGCCCCAGGGCCTCGCCCGCCTTCTGCCCGATCATGCGGGAGAAGATGTCCGGCTGGCCGCCGGGCGTGAACGGCACGACGATGCGGATCGGCCGGCTCGGAAAACCCGCCGCCGGGTCGGCCTTCTGGGCGAGCGCGGCGGAAGCACCGAGGACAAGACCGGCGGCTGCGGAGAAAAGCGCATTCATCATCGAGCGCGCGGCCATGCTGGGCTACCTCCTCTATTGTTGAAGGCCTATTGATCCTTGCATAATCGACTAACAAATGAATGTCGTCCTCGCGAAGCCTGCCCTCGAATGCTTTAATCGGGGGGCGGGGACCCAAATAGTCTGTCGTTCCCGAGAAAGCGGGAACCCATACGGCGGCTCCACATGTTCAATGCGTAAATTGGATTCCCGATTCCTCGGGAATGACAACCTAACCGTTTCCACGGGATTGACATCGACCTATTATGACTGTTAACTGTTAGCTAATTATGCAAAGCTCGATAGGGCGCTGCCCGGGCGCTCATCGCTGCGCATGATGCCGCTAGCAGCCTGTCGGACTTAACAGTCCGTACAGGCTGCTAACAGCAAAACCGGCTGACAATTCAAAAAACCCAGCCGAAGCGGTCGAATTTGCGGAAAACCGCGGGTAAATTCGCATGTCTGTTATCCTCTTCCGCAATTCTCCTAGCGGTTTTGCATTAGGAGTTTGTCGGGGCCAAGTCCGACAAACTCCTAGCGCGAACGCCTCGTGTCATGCACCCGGAAATCGCCCACAGTATAGCTGGCGCCGGTCTTATTGCAGTCCTGTCCGAAGAGCCTTAGTATTCCCCGCGGAACAATACCGGCTGCCCGCCGCCGCGTCCGGCGGCCGCCAGGAAACTCGACGCGTCGTAAAATGCGATGTAGCGAGAAAGTTGATCGAGACGTCGCTATCCGTCATCAACAAGCCGGGCGGCAGTTACGGCGTCGCCTTGGCTTACCTCAGCCAGTTCTCGGGCGATGCGCACCGGGTAATGATCCAGACGTCGACGCCGTTGACCGCGTACGCCACCGGGCAGATCAAGGCAAACTATTTCGAGTTCACGCCCATCGCCAATCTGATCAGCGAGCCGATTGCCTTCATCGTCCGGGCGGAGTCCCCCATCAAGACCGGGCGGGACCTTGCCGACCGGCTCAGGGCGGACCCGGCGTCCGTGAGCATCTCGCTCGCGGCAGCGAGGGGTAATGCGTATCACATCGCTTCCGCGCTCATCGCCAGAGCTGTCAGCGCGGACATCAAGAAGCTGAAGATCGTCGTCTTCAACTCATCGGGTGAAGCGATGGCGGCGCTGCTCGGCGGGCATGTGGACGTGCTGTCGGTAACACCGGGAAATTTCCTGCCGATGCTGCAGGCGCAGAAAATCAGAATTCCGGCGGTTGCAGCCCGCGAGCGATTGGGCGGGCCGCTGGCTGTCGTGCCAACTTTCAGGGAACAGGGTCTCGACGTCGTGTTCGACGTGCCGCGCGGCTTCATCGGGCCGAAGGGACTCTCCGCCGACCAGGTGCGGTATTGGGACGGCGTGTTCCAGGGGCTCATCAAGACGGACGAGTGGCGGCAGGCGCTGGAGCGAAACCAGTGGGTGGAGGATTACCGGAACAGCGCCGACATGGGCAAGGACTTGAAGGCGCAATACGAGATACTGAAGGACGTGCTGACCGAGCTCGGGATGGTGAAGTGAACGGTGAGCGGTAAGCAGTAAGCGGTAAGCGGTGAGCGGTGAACAGAACTTAGCAAGCCCGGACAGCGCTGGGTTGCAACTGAAAGAAACTAGGCATATCCTTTCATGTGAAAGGAGACCGCTATGTCCACCCTATCCCCCACCCGCCATGCCCCGCGCCGTGCAGTCCCGGCTGCACCGCGCCCCGACGCGGGTGCGGTATTGACAAAGGCGCTCATACGGGCGGCGAGCCTGCTCGGCCTGTCCAATGCCGCTCTTGCCCGCGTGCTCGGCGTGAGCGAGGCCAGCGTTTCCAGGCTTGTCTCGGGCAGCCGCACCATCGACCCGGCAAGCAAGGAAGGAGAGCTCGCGCTGCTGCTGGTGCGGGTCTATCGCTCGCTCGAGTCTCTGGTCGGCACGGACGCGGCGCAGCGCAAGGTCTGGATGGAGGGCTACAACCGCGCGCTCAACGGCCGCCCCGCGGAGTTGATCGCACGCGCCGACGGGCTGGTAGCGGTGGTCTCATACCTGGATGCAATGCGGGCGCCCGCGTGACGCGCGCGTGGAAGCCCGCTTGGTTCGAAGCAGGTGTGCGCATCCGCGGCGCGGCGCTCTGGCGCGGGGTGGAGGCGCAGCACGTGGTCGCGACCATGCGGCTTGCGGACAGCCTGGAAGAACAGCGTGTGCTCGAAGAGTTGCTCGAAGCGAGCAAACCGCCGCTGCCACCGGAGGCGCGAGGGCGGCACTACCTGATCTTTACGCCGTTCCGCTATCGCTCACCGATTCCCTCGCGGTTTCGCCGCGCCTCCGACCCCGGCGTCTGGTACGGGGCGGGCGAACTCAAAACAGCCTGTGCCGAAGTGGCTTACCGGAAGTGGCGCTTTCTCATGGATAGTGACGCGCTCGCCGGGGAAGCGCTGCACACCGAGCACACTTTTTTCCAGGCGAAGGTACGCGGACGCTGCGCCGACCTCACCGCTTCGCCCTGGAAAGCGGCCGCGCGCGTCTGGCGTAACAGAACCGACTATTCGCGTTGCCAGGATTTCGCCGACCAAGCGCGCAAGCGCGAACTGGCCTGGCTGCGGTACGCGTCCGAACGCGTGCCCGGTGGCGTCTGCGGCGCGGTGCTGCGGGCGGATGCGCTCTCGCTCGAGGATCCGTTCGAGCAGCAAACCTGGGCGTGCAAGACCACGCGCGCGGGGGCATATCTCCAGCACGCGGGACGCGGGGAGCGGTATGAATTTTCGGCGGCAGATTGGTCATGAAGCGCGGCCGGAATTCCCAGTTTTGCGTCGAACATTTGGTACTCGTTTTGCTCGAACGCGGTTCGGGTACGGATCGAACTGCCGCGCCAGGTCGCGCTACGTGCGCGGGCAAGAATGCTGAGTGACCACGATCTCGGCCAACACCATTTCACAAACTCACGATCTCCCGATCTCCCGACTCACGGCCTCACCACCTCCCGATCTCACGATCTCACGATCTCACGGCTTTTTATAGTGGAGAATTGTCCGATGTCGAACACCAACAATGACGGTTACTACGAAGTCTACTGGCCGCGGGCGCCGCGTCAGATGCGCGCGAAACCGCTCGCGCCGCGGCTTGCCACGCTCGAGGGCAAGACGGTGGCCCAGCTCTGGGACTATCTCTTCAAGGGTGACGAGGTGTTCGCGCTGCTGGAAGAGGGCTTGAAGGCGCGATTTCCAGGCGTCCGGTTCGTAAGTTGGCGCGAGTTCGGCAGCACGCACGGCGGCGAGGAAAGGGCGGCGCTCGCGGCGCTGCCGCAGCGCTTCAAGGAATTCGGAGTGGACGCGGTCATCTCCGGGATGGCCTGTTGAGGAAGCTGCACGCCTGCCGTGTTGCGGGCGAGTGCGGTGTGTGAAGCGGCGGGCTACCCGACCTCCTCGCTGGTATGCGAAGGCTTCATGCGCCAGGCCGCGACGACTTCGGTCGGGCTCGGCATGCCGAACATCGCGCTGGCTCTCGTTCCGGGTCACGTCGGCACGCAGAGCAAAGAGGAGCTGAGACGCAACATTCTGGAAGTGACTACCGCGCGGGTGATCGAAAATCTGACGGTCGCGCCCGCGGCCAAGGCTGACCAGTCGGAGCCCGCCGCGCGCGACATCGTTTTCAAAGGCGGCTTCAAGGCGGTCAACCGCTTCTTTTACGAGAACGAGTTCTCCGACGGGCTGCCGGTCGTCCCGCCCACGCGCGACGATGTCGAATCGTTCCTGCGCTTCACCCACCGCGGCCCGGATGAGGTCCTGGGGATCGTTCTGCCCGACAACCGCGCGGCCACCATTTGGAGCATTGCAGTGAACGGCGTGATGGCCGGCTGCCGCCCCGAGTACATGCCGATTCTCGTCGCGTTGATCGAGGCCATGTGCGACCCGGAGTACGGGGTAGAGCATAGCGGCAACACGCCGGGCGGCGACACGCTCGTCATTCTCAACGGCCCGATCATCAGGGAGCTTGGATTCAATTACACGCAGGGGGCGCTCCGCGACGGATTCATGCCGAACACGTCCATCGGCCGCTTCTGGCGGCTTTACCTGAGAAATGTGGCGGGTTTTCTGCCGCACCAGAACGACAAGGCCACGTATGGAAACACCTGGCGGGTGGTGCTCGCGGAGAACGAGGACGTTCTGAAGAAGATCGGCTGGGAGCCCAACAGCGTCGAGATGGGCTTCGCCGCCGGAGACAACACGGTGACGATCGCGCGCTATACCGGCGGCGGCTCGCTCTCGTCGGTGTCGGGCAGCACGCCCGAGCAGATGCTGCCTTATCTCGCCGATACGGTGCAGAAGTTCAACAATTGGCAAATCACGTTCACGACGAGCCACGGCAATGGCATGCTGCGCCCGCTGCTCGTGATCAGTCCTATCATCGCCGAGACCATCGCGAAGGCCGGCTGGTCGAAGCCGGACGTGAAGCGTTACCTGTTCGAGCATGCGCGGCGGCCGGCGTGGGAATTCGAGCGCCAGTTGCGCGACTGGAATATCCGGGGCGTCTGGAACCTGGAGGAGGACGTGCGGATGGGACGCATCCCCAAAGTGTTCTACGAGTCCGACGACCCAAACCGCATGGTGCCGATTGTGTGGGAGGCGGAGGATTTCATGATCGCGGTAAGCGGAGATCCCCTGCGCAACAACGCGTACGTGTTTGCCCACAACGGGTTCCTAGGGTACCCGGTCGGGAGAAAAATCCAGCTTCCGAAGGAGTGGACGCGTCTGCTGGCAGATCAACAGGGATAGGCGTTCCGGTTCTGCGCGAATGCGATCTCTCTGATGTCGTCGTGCACGGCGGCGCGCACAGGACAATGCCGCACGGTTGCCGGACGGGGGGTGCGTGCCGTTACTTTCCTGACGTGGTGCCGAAGCCAGCGCACGTTCCTTGCAAATTGAAAGGCTTACTTTTAAAATACGAGGATGATCAAGCGCCTCCTGGAACCGGCACTGCTCGCCTCGCTGCGGCGATTCCCGGTTGTGGGATTGGTCGGCGCCCGGCAGGTTGGCAAGACCACCCTCGCCCGCGTCGTGGCGCGCAGGGTCGGCCGCGCTGCCTATCTCGATCTGGAGCGCCCCTCCGACGCCGCCAGGCTGACGGACCCCGAACTCTATCTCGAGCGGCTCGCCGATCGTCTGGTGATCATCGACGAAATCCAGCGGCGTCCCGAGCTGTTCCCGGTGTTGCGCAGCCTGATAGACGCGAGGCGTAGAAACGGGCGCTTTCTGGTCCTGGGATCGGCGTCGCCGGACCTGGCACGACAGGCGTCGGAAAGTCTCGCCGGCCGCATCGTGTACCACGAGCTTGCGCCGTTCACTCTGAATGAGGTTGCCACAGCCGAACGCGAGAGCCGGATGACGCTGTGGAACCGCGGCGGGTTCCCGGGGAGCTTCCTGGCCGCTTCCAATTCACGCTCGTTCGAGTGGCGTGAGGCATTCATCGAGACCCATCTTCAGCGCGATCTCCCTGCGCTCGGCGTGCGGATTCCCGCCGCGGCATTGCGACGCTTCTGGGAAATGCTGGCCCATTTTCACGGCCAGTTGTGGAACGCCTCCAAGATTGCGGCAAGCCTTGGCGTCACCGCGCCAACCGCAAAGCACTACCTCGACACGCTGCAGGACACATTCATGGTCCGGGTGCTGGCACCGTTCGCGGCAAACATCAAGAAACGGCTGGTGAAGAGTCCCAAAGTCTACCTCCGTGATAGCGGATTGCTGCACGCGTTGCTGCGCATCGGGACGGTCGAGGATCTGCTCGGTCATCCGATCGCGGGGGCCTCGTGGGAGGGATGGGTCATCGAGCAGGCGCTGGCGGCGGACGGCAAGCGTTCGGGTGCGTACTTCTACCGGACCGCGGCGGGCGCCGAGATCGACCTGGTACTGGAGCGCTCGCGCGGGCGGCGTCTCGCGTTCGAGATCAAGCTCGCATCGGCTCCGACGCCCTCTCGCGGTCTCTGGTCGGGACTCGCCGACCTGAACCCGAGCGCTGCGTATGTGCTGTACCCGGGCAAAGAACGCTATCCCCTCGGACGCGGGGTTGAGGCGTTGCCTGTTTCCATGCTGGATGACGTGTTGCATGATTAGGACCGGTTCGGCAGTTGAAGGATGAAGGGTGAGGGAAGATGCACGAGAGGGCATGAGAGCGTAAGAGCAGGAGAGCGAAAAATTCCCAATCACTACCTCGCGACCTCACGCTCTCCCGACTCACTCCGTCAGCGGACGGGTGGTGCGTGCCTTTACTTTGCCGGTGAAGCGCGGGCCAGACCGATCTCGGTCAGTATCTGCTTGACTTCGCCGTATTGCTGGTCGAGGTACTTGCGCGTATCCGCGCTGCCAAGATAGTTGTTCGAGAAGTAATTCGACTCGAGTTCCTTGTTCCACTCTTCGGACGTCGCCAGCCGCCTGAAGGTACTGTCCCAGCAGCGAGATGGGCGTGAAGTCGGTGTAGGTCAGGTTGCTCTTGCCGGTGATGTGGTTGGTCACGATGTTATACGAGGTAATCAACAGGAAATGGCCGTCGCCGGCGCGCTGGTTGAGATAAGCCCAACTGATCGCGCCGCCGCCGCCGGGCTTGTTCACCACCGCCGCGGGAACGTCCACCATCTTGTGTTCCTGCCATATGCGCTGCATGATCCGCGCGGCGCGGTCGGGGCCGGTGCCGGCGCTCGATCCGATCACGATCTCGATGTTTTTCTCCGGTTTCCACCCGCTTTGGGCGTGCCCTCCGACACTCGCGGTTGCGAGCGCTCCGGCGAGCAGCAGATAAAGGCTGGTGCGCATATTCGTCCTCCTCGGGATCATGGTTCTTGGTGAGCCTTGCGCCAATGGATGACGATCCACTTGCGCAAAGCTCAATGAGTTAGCGCAAAAGATCGGTCATCACACCTATGTCTTCAATATGTTCGAGTCTTTGGATCATCTCGAACGCCTCATTCGCCGCGTTCTCAGGGATGCGCCGTGACTGAAGAACGCAATCCATGAATTTAGCACGCAGATCGTCCCATGAGAGTTCGCGGCCAGGCGAACCGGGGGCGCGGTCCACCCGTATCCGGTCCGACCGGCCGTCGCGCAAGCGCACTTCAACTTCCACGAAGCCGCGGCTGCCCGAGCTGCGTTGCTCGAATTGCGGATCGTCTCCGCGGCACTCAGAATCGTCGGCGGCATCAATGCGCTCGTAGAGCGATTCGATTTCCTTACGGCGTACCGCAGCGTCGGTGAAGGTGGAAAGCGCACACTTTCCGTCCAGCACACCCGCGGCGAGCGAATAGGGCAGGCTGAACTTTCCCTCCAATCCGGTCTTCGGCCGCGGATAGGTGAGGACCTGCATGCCGCCGGGCGGCATTCTGCAGATGACCCTGTCCACTGCCGCGGCATTGAATCCAAGCCGAGCGCGCAGCGCGAGCAGGCCGTCGATCGGGCGGTGCGTTGCATAACAGCAGGGAAATTTCTTCAGGGCGAGCCCCGGATCGACAATGATGAAAGGCCGGCCCAGGCCGTTCACGGTGACCTCAACATCCGACTCGGCTACGCCATACGCGGAAAAGAAACCCGCCGGCGCTTCCAGCACATCGGGCGCGGCAGTGAACCCGCAAGTTGCGAGGCGCAAAGCGGCCAGCGCGTTGCGGGCGGCCAGGCCGCTGTGCAGCGGCTTGGTCATCGTACCGAAGTTGCACCGCAGGCCGCTCGCCATGGAAGCGGCGATGCCGAACGCCTGCCGGGCCGTCGCGACGTCGGGTTGATGGAGCTTCACCAGCGCGGCGAGCGCGGAAAAGACGGCCAGCGTTCCCGTGGCATGAAAGCCGCGATGATAATGCCCCGTCGTCATGCCCAATCCGATCTTGCCGCCGACTTCCACGCCCAGCACGTAGGCCTCGATCAACGTGCGGCCGGAAACGCGATGTCCATCCAGGCTTGCGAGCACCGCTGCCAATATCACGGTGCTCGGGTGCGCGGGCATCATGGACAAAACGTCGTCGTAGTCGAGCGCGTGACCGAAAGTCCCGTTCACCAGCGCTGCGGTTTCGGGCGCCGCGGTGATGCCGGTGCCCAGGATGGGAACCGTGCCTCTTTCGTACGAGGGGGCGGCATAGCGCAGCAGAGGCTCCGCCACTTCGGAAGAAGCGCCCGCGAGGATGGCGGCGAAGGTGTCGGCGATGGCCTTTTTTGCCTTCTCGTCGCTGTCTTTCGGAAAATCGCCCGTGGATGTGTTGGCGATGAAAGTTGCGATGGCCGCTGTAGCGCTCATACCTCTGCCCTTCTTGTACCGACCCTATAATGATACCGCTTGCTGGAGCCGGCACATCTATAGAAAGCGGTTTTAAATTGGCGCCGGCACGCACAACCGGGACCACGGCCGTATAGAATCATACGCTGGCGCGTATTATCAAGCTCTGCGTAATTAGGTAACGGTCGTAATAGATCGATGTCATTCCCGTGGAAACGGGAATCCATACCCTGCATCGCGCTTCATGGCAGCTCAGTATGGGTCCCCGCCCCCCGATTAAAGCATTCGAGGGCAGGCTTCGCGAGGACGACATTCATTTGTTAGTCGATTATGCAAG
>MERI01000003.1 GCA_001772005.1 Betaproteobacteria bacterium RIFCSPLOWO2_12_FULL_62_58
AGCGCTTGGATGACATCGTCACCATGTGGCGCGTAATGACTGATGCGACACAAACATCCGTGTCCAGCAGAATCGATTCTGGGTAAAGATCAGCCCCCTTGATGGGGGAGGGTCGGCATCGCCCCGGACTTGATCCGGGGGTGGGGGTGAGATGTCGAAGTCATGCATCGAGTTGCGTATCACCCCCATCCCAACCCCACGCCTTCGCGGGGGCAGGCTATTCCCCCGTCAAGGGGGAAGGAGTGTTTCTGTGCTTCCCCAATCAAGGGGGAAGGAGCCGATCTATGCGCCGCCTTCAGGCGGCTCACGGGGTGCGAGCGCCTTTGAGGCGCTCACCCAATAAACCCCCGGCTCTGCCCTAGCCGTTCCGCAAAGGTGTTGAGAGACGGGCTTGCTTTTGGGTTCGTCTGTTCGCAACGCGGGGCTGAATGGGCGAACCGCAAGCTGGCTACGGCGGTTGGCGTCAAAAGTAGATGATGTCTTCCAGTGTCACCTTATTCGCCGCACAGGCGGCAGTGAAGGAGCGGAACGCGTTGAGCATGGCCCGACGCGTTATGACGGAGCTGTCCTGCAGCAGCCCTGACCCCCTCGTAACGGCCACGCGGGGCAGCACACCGTAGTTGCCGCACGTGGGATTCTTGCAAAAGTTGATCTGGATGTGGCTGGCTTCAGCCGGAATGCGTTCCTTCCCGGCTACAGAAAATATCCTATCCAAAAGACGAACTCCCTTATCGCTTGCACGATAAGGGAATTCTGCGCCGGCTACCCTAGCCCATCAACACCTTTGCGGAACGGCTAGGGCTCTGCCGGGGGTCATTTAATTTTTAGTCGCAGCGTCCTGCTATGCGCAATTTGAGTCTGCCCCAATGGGAGTCTACCCTCGGAAACATGCAGGTGACGGGATGTCGGGTGCGGCGTAGCATGCTTTCTGACGGAGGTGTGGCTGATGGGGTCCGTCAGTGCTGTCAGGAAAGGAGAGGGTCATGAACATCTTGATCGTTGGCGCCACTCGCGGGATCGGGCGACAGCTTCTTGAGCAGGCCTTGATATCCGGGCATACCGTAACCGCCCTGGTTCGAAATCCTCAAAGACTTGCGACGCGACATGAACGGCTCAAGGTTGTGAAGGGCGACATTCTGGATTCGGATTCGGTCGCGCGGGCGATGGCCGGCCAGGGTGCGGTGTGCTGTACGATCGGAGTCAAAGCGCCGTGGCCACGGGTGACAGTCTTCTCGGAAGGAACCAGGAATGTGCTTCAGGCGATGAAGAAGGCCGGCGTCAAGCGTTTGATCTGCGTGACAGGTATCGGCGCGGGAGATAGCAAGGGACACGGCGGTTTTCTCTATGACCGCATCTTCACCCCGCTCCTGCTCAAGCCTGCCTATGCGGATAAAGACCGCCAGGAGTCATTGATCAAGGCGAGTGATGTGGACTGGACCATCGTCAGGCCCGGTTTCCTGACCAATGGACCATTAACCAGGAATTACAGAATGCTGACCGATATGACAGGGGTAACGGCAGGCTGGATTTCTCGTGCGGATGTCGCCCACTTTATCCTGAGAGAGTTTGCGTCGAATCAGTATCTAAGGCAAACACCCTTGTTGACTTCGTAATTCATTCTCTGTGGCCGATGTGAAGTGCAAAGCGACGCCGATCGACGCGGTAACGCAGCGAATGACGATGGCCGGCGTTCTGATCCCCGGGCATGCGACGCGGACCGGGACGGAAAACTACACCAGGACCTTCGGCGCCGCGCTGCCCACGGAGCATTACAGCGAGTTCCTCAACCTTCACCTCAAGCTTTCCTCTCTGGGCATCGGCACCTTTCCGGGCGCGGCGAGCGACGAGATCGACGAGGCGTACGCCGAGATCGTCCATCGCGCGCTCGTTTCCGGCATCAACGTTATCGATACCGCCGCGCACTACCGCTACGGCCGCTCGGCGCGCGCGGCAGGCAAGGGCCTGCGCCGCGCGCTTGCGTCAGGCGTGAAACGCGAGCAGGTGTTCCTGGTGTCGAAAGGAGGATTTCTGCGTTTCGACGACGGCGTGCCCGATGATCTCGATGCGTGGCTCGAAGCGAACATCGCGCGCAAGGGACTCGGAAAGCGCGACGATCTCACCGATGTGCATCTGCTGAGTCCCGGCCATATCGCGCAGCAGATCGAGGAGTCGCGGCAGGCGCTCGGGGTGGAAACGCTCGACGCGTTTCTGATCGACCAGCCGGAAGTGCATATCCCGCGCCTCGGCAAGGCCGAACTCAATCAGCGGCTGCAGCGCGCGTTCGCGGTGTGCGAGCAGGCGGTGAATGAAAACAAAATCCGCTGCTACGGCATCTCGACTTTCAGCGGCTTTCGCGTCGAGACCGATCATGTCCTGTTCCAGTCGCTTGCATCGCTGCAGGGTCTGGCCGAGAAGGCGGCGCAAGCCGTGCAGCAGGAAACGAACGCCAGGCACGGCTTCAGGATCATTCAGCTGCCATTCAACCAGGTGATGCTCGAAGGCTTCACGCGCTTCAATCAGGCGACGGGACAAGGCAACGTCGCCTCCACTATCCAGGCCGCGTTCCAGCTCAAGGTCTACGTCATGGCAAGCCACGGCCTTGCCAAGGGGCGACTGGCGCGGCAATGCGTCGATGCGGTGCGCGCGGCGCTGCCTTCGTTAGCCAACGACGCGCAGCGCGCGCTGCAGTTCAGCCGTTCGACTCCCGGCCTTGGCACCAGCCTCGTCGGCATCAGCACGCCGGCGCATCTCGATGATTTGCTCGCGGTGGCTATTGCATCGCCTATGGGAAGGGTCGATTACCTCAGGCTGTTCGAACGGGCTGAGGGCAGCATGCGGCCGGTGGTGTAAGGAAGACGCTTTCAGCCCGACCAAAAGACGGTTTTTAACGCTTTAACTGGATCTTTAAGGGGGAGGCAAGTCATGGACAAACCCGCGGTCCGGCGTCAGGCCGAGTACGTCCCGCTCACCAAAGAGCGGTTCCGCGAGCGCTTTTTCGCGAGGTTCTACGATCCGGCGTTCGACGAGGTCAAAGCGGAGCTCGAGAAAGTGTTCGAAAAGGCGTGGGACGGCTACATCGTTTACCGCAAGTCGCCGCGCAAGAAAGCAGCGGGCCCCGGCTATGCCGAACCCTCATTTGCGCTGCCGATAGAGTGGCTCGAAACACGCGGGAGGATCGATACAGCGGAGAAACGCCAGAAGGACCCCGGGTCCCCGTCCCGGATCCTGATCGTGAACGGCTCGACCCGCAGCGAGCACACCTGCCCCGGTGAAATTTCGAAGACCCGGCGGCTGGCGCAGCATGCGCAAAAGGCGATCGAGGCGCTGCCCGGTTACGAAGTCGATTTCCTCGACATTTCCACGCTCGTCGACGAACCGTGGAAAGTGATCCACCCGTGCAAGGCCTGCGTTTCCACGTCGCAGGCGCTGTGCCACTGGCCGTGCTCGTGCTACCCGAATCATGCACTCGGCCAGACCAATGACTGGATGGAAGAGATCTATCCGCGCTGGACGGCGGCACACGGCGTATTCCTCCTCTGTCCGGTGCACTGGTACCAGGCGCCGGCGAGCCTGAAGCTCATGATCGACCGGCTGGTTTGCGCCGACGGCGGCAATCCCGACCCGACCACCACCCATGGCAAGGACCCGGCGCTGGCGAAGGAACTCGAACTCAAGGGTTGGCCCTATCCGAAGCATTTTGCGGGGCGCGCGTTCGCAATCGTCGCGCACGGCGATGCGGCCGGCCCGGAGAACCTGCGCCGCATGCTCGCCGACTGGCTGACCGACATCGGGATGATCCAGGCCGGTCCGCAAGCAGCGCTCGATACCTGGATCGGCTGGTACCGGCCCTACGCAACGAGCCACGAGGACCTCGATGCGGATGAAGATACCTTCGTTCAGGTGCAACAAGCGGCGCTGAGTCTCGCCAATATGGTGGCGCAGATCCGCTCGGGTGCGTACCAGGCGCCGAACCAGGGCCTGCACAGCCCGCGCGAGAAATGACAGATATCCCCAATGCGGGACTGGGGACTAGAGGCTAGGGACTGGAAAATTCAAACCCGAGTCCCGAGTCCCAAGCCCCGATTCCCGCCTTTTATCTTTCTGCTCACGCCCTATCAGTCACGCGTTAGAGAGCTATTCGGGCTTGATGCCCGCGACCTTGACGACCTTGGCGATGCGGTCAAAATCCGCGCGGAAAAACCTGCCGAATTCCTCGGGGCTTTCGCTGCCGAGCGGCACCAGGCCCTGGTTGGCGTACTGCTGCTTCACATCAGGGTCGGCGAGCGTTTTCTGGGTCGTCGAAAATATGGTCGTTATTATCGGACGCGGCGTGCCTCGCGGCGCGAAGAAGCCGTTCCAACTGGTGTATTCGTAGCCCGGCACACCCGCCTCGGCTATCGTCGGCAGCTCCGGCATCAGCGGCGAACGGGTCTTGGAGGAGATGCCCAGCGCTCTCAGACGACCGGCCTTGATGTGCCCCACTATGGCTCCCGCGGGCAAAATGCAAAGCTGCGTCTCGCCGGTGAACACCGACATCGCGCTCATTCCGCCCTTGTAAGGCACGTGCAGGACGTTGATGTCCGACAGACTGGTGAACATGACGCCCGCCAGATGACTTGATGAGCCGATGCCGGACGAGGCCATGTTGAGCTTGCCGGGCTGGGCTTTGGCAAGCGCGATCAGTTCCTTCACGCTCTTGGCCGGCACGTTGTTGCCGACCGCCAGCACGGCCTCCGCCGCCACGATCAGCGAGATCGGTTCGAAATCCTTCAGCGCGTCAAATGGGAGCGCCTTGTAGGTGAATTTCGTGATGATCAACGAACTCGCCGCACCCGAGAGGAGCGTGTAGCCGTCGGGGGTGGCGCGGGCGCCGATGGCGGCGCCGATCATGCCGCCCGCACCGCCGCGATTGTCGATCACGAACTGCTGGCCCAGCATCTCCGACATCTTGGCGCCAACGATGCGCGTGATCGTGTCCACGGATGATCCTGGCAATTGGGGCAGGATCACGCGGACGGGCTTGTTGGGATAGGTCTGAGCAGGCGCGTTACCCACCCCCGCAAGCAAGACGAGTAAGCCGACTCCCACGAGACTGCGTGTCATGTTCCTCCTCCTCATAAAGTGGAGGGCGCTTGGTAACTGGTAGCAACCCCCTACCTCATCACCCATTGCAAACTACTCCGGCTTGATGCCGGCGACCTGCACCAGCTTGCGAATGCGCTCGTAATCTGCCCGGACAAACTTGCCGAATTGTTCCGGGCTTACGCTCCCAAGCGGCGCCAGGCCCTGTGCGGCATAGAGCTTCTTCACTTCGGCATCGGCGAGCGCCTTCTGGATCGTCGAGAACACGGCCTTGATGATCGGGCGCGGCGTGCCCCTGGGCGCAAAGATGCCGTTCCAGCTGGTGAACTCGTAGCCCGGGACACCGGCCTCGTCTATAGTCGGAAGATCCGGAAGGATCGGAGAGCGCTGCTTCGACGAGATGGCCAGCGCTCTCATGCGCCCCGCCTTGACGTGTCCCATCAGCGCTGCGGCCGGGGCGATCACCCATTGTGATTCGCCGGCCACTACGCTCCCGGCCATCGGACCCCCGCCCTTGTAAGGCACGTGCACCGTGTTAATGCTGGCGAGGTTCGTGAACATCACGCCAGACAGGTGGCTCGACGAGCCGATGCCGGCGGAGGCCATGTTGAGTTTCCCGGGTTGGGCCTTGGCGAGCGCGATCAGCTCCTTCACGCTCTTCGCCGGCACGCCGGGGTTCACCACCAGCACCCCGTCGGCGACCACGATCAGCGAGATCGGGTCGAAGTCCTTGTCCGGGTCGAACGCCAGTTTCTTGTACGTGAACTGGGAAACGATCATCGAGCTCGACGCACCGGCGATGAGCGTGTAGCCATCGGGCGCGGCTCTGGCGCCGATCTCCAGCCCGATGGTGCCGGCCGCGCCGCCGCGATTATCGACCACGATCTGCTGGCCGAGCGTCTCCGACATCTTGTTGGTGACGATGCGCACAATCGTGTCCAGGGAAGACCCGGCCGATTGGGCCGCGATCATGCGCATCGGCCTTGCGGGATAAGATTGGGCCAGCGCGCCGTCTGCGATGTACGATAGAGCGACAACACCCGCTACGACGAGGCTGCGATTCATGATGACTGGTCCCTCCTCTGACGGGATGCGGATATTGGATTGTGTCATGGTCTGGTTGAAAGCGGAAGCGGCTGTTGCTTTGCCCTTTTCAAAGCGCCGATTGTTGGGGACAATATAGGCTTTTCCGGTAGCCACATAAAGGAGACATCCGTATGGCCCATACACTGGAGCAGTTTGCCGCCACATGTCACGACGTCCT
Source organism: Betaproteobacteria bacterium RIFCSPLOWO2_12_FULL_62_58 (assembly GCA_001772005.1). Taxonomy (GTDB): domain Bacteria; phylum Pseudomonadota; class Gammaproteobacteria; order Burkholderiales; family SG8-41; genus DSOT01. The sequence goes on from MERI01000003.1 coordinate 6,347, forward strand.
GAAATCCGAGCCCGGCGCGGCCGGCCGCAGGAAAGTCTGCGCGCTGCTGGAGGAAGTCCTGAAAGACGAAAAGTTCGTCTCGACTCATATCGGCGACGGCGTGCCCGAGCGCAAGATTTTGTACGAAGATCCCGAGCTCAGCTTCTGCATCCTCGCCCACAACTACCAGGGGGCGAAGGAAAGCCCGCCCCATGACCACGGCCCTTCCTGGGCGATCTACGGCCAGGCGCGGGGCGAGACGGAGATGAGCGACTACGAATTACTGGAGGCGGCGAGTCCGGACAAGCCGGGCAAGGTGCGCAAGCGCGGGACCTATAAACTCACGCCCGGTGTGGCTCATGTGTATAACGAGGGCGACCTCCACTCGCCGAAGCGGGTCGCCTCGACGCGCCTGATCCGCATCGAGGGTGTGAACATGGAGAAGGTGAAGCGCCTGAAATACGAGGCCGTTTGATGATGATTTGAGCGGAAACCGCGAAACCGGCAGGAGGAGTAATGGCTAAGATCGTGAACACCTACGATGTTCCCCGGCTGTATTCACAGAATGACGGCCGGTTCCGATACGAGGCGGTCAAGGAGAATGTGCTGGGACTCAAGAACATTTGCGGGGAGATTGTCGTGTACCCGCCTGGTTCGTCGGGCGCCAGCCACAAGCACATCGGAACCGAGCACCTGTTCTACATCACCGAGGGCCGGGGCACGATATATATCGACGACCAACCCCAGGAAGTAAAGGCGGGGGATTTTATCGCAGTCTTTGACGGGGAGCGGCATTGGTTCAAGAATCACACTCAGGAGACGTTTGCGTTCCTCGAACTGTTCGCACCCGTCAAGTATCAGAGCATCTGGGACAACCCGGACCTGAAGTGAACCTGGAAACCAAGCCGCCCGTGAGGCGGTGAAATCGAAACGATGAACGCGGAACGATCAACGCGGAACGATGAACGCCAAATGAAACCTGCGCAAGCACTTACGCGCTTTCTTCATCGTTCATCATTCATCATTCATCATTGTTCTAATGGTGCGCGTCGGCGGGGATTGCCGGCAGCGGCCCCGTCTGCAGGTTGTAGAGGTGGCGCCTGCGCACCAGCGTCATGGTGATCGCCACGAACAGCCCGAACAGCACGATGACCGTGTAGATCGAGAAGTCGAGCCAGATCAGCAGCGCGTAGACGCCGAGCATCGCCAGGATGGAGAGGTTCTCGTTGAAGTTCTGCACGGCGATCGAGTGTCCCGCGCCCATCAGGATGTGGCCGCGGTGCTGCAGCAGCGCATTCATGGGCACCACGAAGAATCCCGCAAGCCCGCCGATCAGCACGATCAACGGAACGGCCACTTCCACGCTGCGCGCGAAGTTCATCGCGATCACGATCAGTCCCATGGCGATTCCCACCGGCACGACGTTGACCGCGCGGTTGAGCGGCACGAATTTGGCCGCGGTCACGGCGCCGACGGCAATGCCCACCGCGCAGATGCCCTGCAGCCCGGTCGCCTGCGAGAGCGTGTAGCCGAGGGCGACTTCCGCCCATTTGAGCACGATGAATTGCAGGGTTGCCCCCGCCCCCCAGAACAGCGTGGTCGTGGCGAGCGAAATCTGGCCAAGTTTGTCGCCCCACAGCAGCTTCACGCAGTGCGCGAACTCGTGAATCAAGTAGAACGGGTTCTTGCTGGGCACGCGGTGATCGACGCCGGTGTTCGGGATATACAGGTTGAAGCCCGCTGCAATGGCGTAGAAGATGATGATGATCAAAATCGCGGCTTCCGGCGCAGTGTCGATGCCGGTCTCGATGTTGGGCAGGTCGAAAGCGAGCAGTTGCGAGGATACTGCCTGGCTGATCAACACCCCGCCGAACAGCGTGCCGAGGATGATCGAGGCGACGGTCAGCCCCTCGATCCAGCCGTTGGCGATCACCAGCTTCTGGTGCGGCAGGTACTCGGTGAGAATGCCGTATTTCGCCGGCGAGTAGGCGGCGGCGCCCAGGCCGACCACTGCGTAAGCAAACAGTACTGTTATGTATGGCGGCACGCTGGGCGGTTGCACGGCATCATAGAAGAACATCATCAGGCAACCGACGATCTTGACGAAATTGGTGATGAACATCACGCGGCCTTTGGGCATGGAGTCGGCGAACGCCCCCACGAAAGCCGCGAACGCCACATAGGAGACGGTAAAGAAGACCTTGAGCATCGGTGTCAACCATGCCGGCGACTGCATCTGCATCAGCAGGGAAATTGCGGCAACCAGCAGCGCGTTGTCGGCGAGCGAAGAGAAAAACTGCGCCGCCATGATGATGTAGAAGCCTGATGGCATCGTGCTGGGGGAGGGCCGGTGTGAGGGGGTGCCTGGCGGTTATCGGTTAAACCGCCGCTTTATACCACAATTCGGATTATTTGCCGCCCTTTTTGCGCATTGCGGCGAGTTCGCGCAACCGCTTTTCCTGCTCGGCGAAGGACGGCGCGCGCGAGGAGCGCTCGACATTCGTCGTTGGACCCGGCGCGTGACCGGTAGGTTCCTGCTCGTCGGTGTAATGGCCTTTGAAGCCTTGCGGAGCGCCCGCGGACTGGCTCAGGTAGACTTTCACGCGCAGCCGCTTGTTGACACGCGCGACCGCATCGTCGATCCGCACGAGATCGTAAATCGCGAACGCCGCGCCCGCCGCCAGCGTGAGGCCCGCGGCCAACGGCAGTCCGGCCACGAGGGCGGCGACCCCGAGCAGCGTTCCCGCGCGGTACAGCCACGCGCCGCGGCGGTCGTGAAGATACGCGCGGTGCAGTCCCAGTGGAAACAAAGCGAGCAGGGCGCAGGCCACGCTGCGCTTCCTGAGCAGCGCGGCCAGCCGGAGGTTGGCGCTCTGCAGGCCGCCCCCGGCAAGGTCGAAATTTTTCCACGCGTCGCCCATGACTTAACCGGTGAAATGTGGTTGAATACTAACTCATTTTCCGAGAGGAGAGAGGAGAGAGGCGAAGAGAGGAGAGAGGCGAGAGGAGAGAGGAGGAAAAGCGCGGACATCGTCTGTGCCAGTGGCCTCCTCTGTTGTTGACTCTTCTCTTAGTCCTATCGCCTGTCGCCTCTCGCCTTTCGCCGTTCCCCGCATGGCCGACAGGCGATTGCAGGTTTTCTACGCCGTGGCGAAACAGCTGAGTTTCACGAAGGCTGCCGAGCAGTTGTTCATGACCCAGCCGGCGGTGACGTTCCAGGTGAAACAGTTGGAGGAGAACTTCAACGCGCGGCTCTTCGAGCGCAGCCACGGCAAGATCGCGCTCACGCCGGCAGGAAAGCTGGTGATGGACTACGCCGGGAAAATACTCGGCCTGTCGGAGGAGATGGAGAAAAGAGTGGCGGAGCTGAGTGGCGCGATGGGCGGGCCGCTGCTGCTTGGCGCGAGCACCACCATCGCCGAATTCATCCTGCCGCAGATACTGGGCGAGTTCAAGGCGCAGTACTCGCAGGTCCGTGCGCACCTGACCGTCGCCAATTCCGAGACCATAGTGAACCGCGTTGCGGATCACAGCCTCGATCTGGGCCTGATTGAATCACCAACCAACCTGCCGACGGTGCAGATCGAAGTCGTGTGCGAGGATGAGCTGGTGCTGATCTGCGCGCCGGGATACAAGTTTGCGAAATTGAAGAGCGTCAAGCCGCAACAGATCGTGGGCGAGCCGTATGTGAGCCGCGAGGTCGGTTCGGGCACGCGTGACTTCGCCGACAACTATCTCAGGGAGTGCAAGGTCGCGCCCGAGGACCTCAACATCGTGATGGAGCTGGGCAGTCCCGTGGCCATCAAGGGCGTGGTTGAAACCGGGCTCGGTGTGTCCATCGTGTCGCGCGCGATGGTTGCGAAGGAGATCAAGCTCCGGGTGCTGGTCGCGGTGCCGCTCGAGCCGCGGCTGATCCGCACGCTATCGCTCGTTTACCCGAGGGAAAAGTTTCGTTCGAAGCTGATTACCACCTTCGTCGAGTTCGCGGCCTCGCGGATGAAGCAGATCGCCGGCGCGGCATGAAGCAGTTCCTGGTGGTGCAGCATACCTATTCCGAGTTTCTCGGGGCGATCGAGAAGCAGCTCGAAAATCGCGGCATCGGTTTCATCTACTGCCGTCCCTTCGGCGGGCAACAGCTCCCTGGTAGCGCGCTCCAATACGATGCGCTGTGGCTGCTGGGCGGGGCATATCCGGTCACCGACCGCGAACACGGCCCATGGCTTGATGACGAACTCAGGCTGATTCGGGTTTTTCAAAACGCGCGGCGTCCGATCGTCGGGCTCGGTTTCGGCGGGCTGCTGGTTGCGCAGGCGGTCGGCGGCGCCGCGAACGCCGAGCCTGCCCAGCGCGCCTACTGGACGACCGCGCGCGCAACCGATTTCGGGGCCGCCGACCCGCTGGCCCAGGCGGTGGACGGCAGGAAGGTGATGGTGATGGTGAACGGCGGGGTCGCCCTGCCGCAGGAGGTCAAACCGATCGTAGTCGATGATGCAGGAGAGTGGATCGCCGTGCGCAAGGACGGCGCCTACGGTTTGCTGTTCCGCCCGGAACTCAGGCCGGGCACGATCGAGGACATGATGATGGAGGATGGGAGGCTGCTGCCGGACAACGTCGGCGAGTTGCTCGCGGAGGCGCGCGGGCAGTGGCAGGAATCGCAGCGCACCACCGATCTCGTCGTCGCGGCGCTGGTGGCGGCGCTTGACCTCATGCGGGAACGGCGAAAGATGCCGGTGTTTGCCTTGAACCCGGTGAAAGGTGAACGGTGAGCGGTGAGCGGTAAGCAGACAAAGCGCGTAGGGTGGGCCGTTCCCTCATCCCTGACCCTTCTCCCGAGTGGAGAAGGGAAGCTCGAGCCACCCCTCTCCCGTTTCCGGGAGAGGGGTCGGGGGTGAGGGCTGCCCACCACCAGTGATACCTGCCCTGATTGCAATGAATTGCGTGAGGCGTGAGGGGTGAGGAGAAGAGGCTGCTCGATTTTCACTTTGCATTCATCACTCATCGCTCATCACTGATTCACTGTGCCTCGTCCCATTTCCGCCACGATCGATCTCGCCGCGCTCAGGCACAACCTCGCGCTCGTGCGGCAGCGCGCGCCACGCTCGCGGGTGTTGGCGGTCATCAAGGCCAACGCCTACGGCCACGGCCTCCTGCGCGCGGCCCGGGCGATGCGCGAGGCCGACGGTTTCGCGCTGCTCGAACTCGACGACGCGGTGCGACTGCGCGAGGCGGGTTATGAACAGCGCATCATGCTGCTCGAAGGCTTCTTCAGTACGCGCGATTTGCCGGGGTTCATCGAGCACAAGCTCGGTGCCGTCATTCACAGCCGCGATCAGATTCGCATGCTTAAGGACTTGCCGGCGGGCAGTGATCTTGACGTCCTGCTCAAGCTCAATACCGGCATGAACCGGCTCGGTTTCGCGTCGGCCGATTTCCCTGATGCGATCGCCGACCTCCAAAGCAATCCTGCGGTCGCTCAAATTACGCTGATGACGCATTTCGCCAATGCCGACGACGCGCGCGGCGTGGCATGGCAGATGACGGAGTTCGAACGCGCTACCCGCGGCCTCGCGTTGCCCCGTAGTCTCGCCAACTCGGCGGCGATCCTGCGCTATCCGCAAACGCATTTCGACTGGGTGCGTCCCGGCATCATGCTCTACGGCTGCTCGCCGTTCCCCGACGAAATCGGCGCTGAACTCGGCCTCAGGCCTGCGATGACGCTGGCGAGCGAACTGATTGCACTCCAGAACCTGAGGCGCGGCGACACCGTCGGCTATGGCGGGATGTTTACCGCGGAGCGCGACATGAAGATCGGAGTCGTCGCCTGCGGCTACGCCGACGGCTACCCGCGCCACGCGCCCAACGGGACGCCGGTCGCGGTCGATGGCAGACTTACCGCTACCGTGGGGCGCGTGTCGATGGACATGCTATGCGTTGATTTGAGCGGGGTGCCGGATGCGGGCGTCGGTTCGCGCGTCGTGCTGTGGGGGGAAGGCAACCCGGTGGAAAACGTGGCCGGCGCCGCGGCCACCGTCGGTTACGAGCTGTTATGCGCGCTTGCGCCGCGCGTACCGGTTGTTGAAAGCAACGGCTGAAAACAAGACGCGCACGGTGTATCATCGGTCGCATATCGGATTCCTGGCCGCCCGGCATGCTCGATCCCACTTCCTCCCCTCCTGGTTCCGCCCCCTCGCCGACATCGAGCGGCGCGCCTGCCGATAATTCAGTGCGGCCCAAACCGCGTCCCGCGGGTGTTGTTCGCTATGGTGTCGCAGTCGGGCTCGTGGTGGTCGCTTTCATGCTGCGGTGGGTGCTTTTCGGTCATCTCGACAATCGATTGCCGTTCGCGTTCTTCCTTCCGGCGGCGATGGTCGCCGCATGGTACGGCGGCATGGGACCCGGGCTGCTCGCCGCGGGGGCCGGCCTGCTGCTGGGCGATTTCTTCTTCCTGCCGGCCCACAGCGCCTTCGGGCCGCTGGGCGATGCCGAGCGCACCGTGATTACGGTCTATGCAATCACCTCAACGCTCGCAGTGATGCTGATCGAGAGCCTGCACGTGAGGATACGCAGGCTCGAGCGCGCGCTGAAAAAAGATTCCGCGGGTCATCAGGACACGGCGGGTTGACCCGGCCGTTGGTCCTCCCGCTGCGGCGCACGCCGCCCCACGCTGTTGCAAATCCTCTCTCACCCCCCTTTGCCAAGGAAGGATGGTACGCGTTACGCGCTGCGCATCTCTGGGGCCGGCCTTCGTTGGGGTAAAATGGCCGCAAAATCCCATCATGGCGAAACCCAAATCCGTTTACGCCTGCACCGAGTGCGGCGGGCAGGCGCTCAAGTGGCAGGGCCAGTGTCCTCACTGCCAGGCGTGGAACACGCTGGTCGAGAGCATCGCCGAGGCCGCGCCTACTGCCAATCGCTTCGGCCTCATCGCCGAGACCGGCAAGCTGCAGCGGCTTTCCGACGTCGAGGCGCGCGAGGAAAGTCGGATTCCAAGCGGTATTCCCGAGTTCGATCGCGTGCTCGGAGGCGGATTGGTTGCCGGTGCGGTGGTGCTGATCGGCGGCGATCCCGGCATCGGCAAATCGACGCTGCTGCTGCAATCGCTGGCGGAGGTCGGCGCCGCTCGCAAGGTGCTCTACGTGAGCGGCGAGGAATCGCCGCAGCAGATCGCGCTGCGCGCGAAGCGCCTCGGCGCCGACACCCGGCACGTGCGCGTGCTTCCCGAAATCAATCTCGAAAAAATCCAGTCGGCGCTCGCGGCGGAAAAACCCGAGATTGCGGTGATCGACTCGATCCAGACGCTGTATTCGGGCGCGCTGCAGTCGGCGCCGGGGTCGGTGGCGCAGGTGCGCGAATGCGCGGCGCAGTTGACGCGCATCGCGAAAACCACCGGCATCACGATCGTGTTCATCGGCCATGTGACCAAGGAAGGCGCGCTCGCCGGCCCGCGAGTGCTCGAGCATATGGTCGACACCGTACTCTATTTCGAAGGCGACACGCATTCGAGTTTTCGCCTCATTCGCGCCTTCAAGAACCGCTACGGCGCGGTGAACGAGCTGGGCGTGTTCGCGATGACCGACAAGGGTTTGAAAGGCGTATCCAACCCGTCGGCGCTGTTTCTGTCGCAGCACGGCGGCGAAGTCGCCGGCTCGTGCGTGATGGTGACGCAGGAGGGCACGCGCCCACTGCTGGTTGAAGTCCAGGCGCTGGTGGACGATGCGCACGCACCCAACCCGCGCCGGCTGTCGGTCGGGCTCGAGCAGAACCGGCTGGCCCTTCTGCTCGCGGTGTTGCATCGGCACGCCGGCATCGCGTGTTTCGACCAGGACGTGTTCGTCAACGCCGTGGGCGGGGTGCGCATCACCGAGCCTGCAGCCGATCTCGCGGTGCTGATGGCGATCGTGTCCTCGCTCCGGAATAAGCCGCTGCCCGCGAAGTTGGTGGTGTTCGGCGAAGTCGGGCTTGCCGGCGAAGTTCGTCCCGTGCAGCGCGGGCAGGAGCGGCTGAAAGAGGCGGCCAAGCTCGGCTTCACACAGGCGCTGATACCCAAGGCCAACAAGCCGAGGCAACCGGTTGCCGGTCTCGAGATTTTTGCCGTGGACCGCGTCGAGGGCGCGGTGGCGCGCCTGCGCGACGCGTTTGCGGTGTAAGCATGGCCCGCGTTAATCCGTACAACGTCGAGCTCGACAAGAACGCGGCAAATTTCACGCCGCTCTCGCCCCTCTCGCTGCTCGCGCGCACCGCTTATGTTTACCCCGGGCGCATCGCGGTGATTCACGGCGACGTTCGGTTCAACTGGTCCGAGGTTTATGCGCGTTGCCGGCGCCTCGCTTCCGCGCTGAAAGCGCGTGGGATCGGCGTCGGCGACACGGTGGCGGCGATGCTACCCAACGTGCCGGAGATGTACGAGGCGCACTTCGGCGTGCCGATGGTGGGCGCGGTGCTCAACACCCTCAACACGCGACTCGACGCCGAGGCGATCGCGTTCATGCTGGAGCACGGTGAGGCAAAGGTGCTCCTCACCGACCGCGAATTTTCCGCCGTCGCTGAACAGGCCCTCCAAATCATCAAGACCAAACCACTGGTAATTGATGTCGATGATCCGGGGTTCGACGGCGGAAAATTAATAGGACAAACGACGTACGAACAATTCATTGCTGGCGGCGATCCGGAATTCGCCTGGCGAATTCCGGATGATGAGTGGGACGCGATCTCGCTCAACTATACGTCGGGCACGACCGGCAACCCGAAAGGTGTCGTTTACCATCACCGCGGCGCTTATCTCAACGCCATCAGCAACATCGTCTCATGGGGCATGCCGCCGCACCCGGTTTACCTATGGACGCTGCCGATGTTCCACTGCAACGGCTGGTGTTTCCCGTGGACCATCGCCGCTGCGGCGGGCACCAATATCTGCCTGCGGCGTGTCGACGCGAAGGTGATCTTCGATTTGATCCGCCGGCACCGCGTCACGCATTACTGCGGCGCGCCGGTCGTGCATAACCTGCTGATCAACGCCCCAGCGGAATGGAAACAGGGCATCGCTCACGCGGTATCGTGCCTGGTGGCGGGCGCGGCGCCACCGGCGGCGGTGATCGAAGGCATGGAGAAAATGGGCTTCAACATGACCCATGTTTACGGGCTTACTGAAACTTACGGCCCGGCGGCGGTGTGCGCGAAACAGGACGAATGGAATGCACTGCCGCTCGAGCAGCGCGCCGAGTTGAACGGCCGGCAAGGCGTGTGGTACCACATGCAACAGGGCATGACAGTGCTCGATCCTGTTAGCATGGACCCCGTGCCATGGGACGGCGAGACCATGGGCGAGGTGATGTTCCGCGGCAACCTTACGATGAAGGGTTATCTCAAGAACCCCAAGGCGACCCAGGAA
>MERI01000004.1 GCA_001772005.1 Betaproteobacteria bacterium RIFCSPLOWO2_12_FULL_62_58
GGAACACGTCGCCGCCGACGCGCGCGATTTTGGTGAGGATGCGGTCGCCACCGGCGATAATCATACGCATCTCCAGCCCGATGCGCCCCTTGAGTATGCGTCCAAGCGGCGCACCGGCATAAAGCAGCTCGCGCGCGCGCCCGATCTGGAATGCAATGAACGCCGGCCAATTGCCGCCGACGTCGCCGGCGGCGATCTGCCGTTCGCTCACTTCGAAGCGCGCCATCTCGTCCTGCGGCAGATAGATGCGCCCTTTCCGATAGTCGATGGCGATGTCCTGCAGGAAGTTAATCAGCTGCAGGCTGGAGCAGACGGCGTCTGAGTAGGCCAGATTTTGCGCCGTGGCGTTGCCGTACAGGATCAGCAACAAGCGGCCGACCGGGTTGGCGGAGCGCCGGCAATAGTCGAGTACTTCGCCATAGTCGGCATAGCGCTTTTTCGTGACATCCTGGGAAAATGCCGACAGGAGGTCACGAAACGCATCCACGGGTAGCCGGCGCTCGCCAACGATCTGGGCCAGCTCGGAAAACCAAGGGATGTCCGGCGGCGCACCCGCCTCAATCCTATGCAATTCGTGCCGAAAACCATCGAGTTGTTGCAATCGCACGTGGTCGGGAAGATCGCCCTCGTCGGCGAAATCGTCAGCTTCGCGGGCAAAACGGTAAATCAATGCTACCGGATGGCGAAATTGAGAGGGAAGGAGCAGCGAGGCGACCGGAAAATTTTCGTAGTGGTTAACCGCCATCGGCTCTAAATAAAACTATATGATTATCAGTTGCTTGCACCACAATCTTAAGACGTGTTGCAAGCTTGGGACACTGACGGTAAAGTGCCGATTATATTATAATCAACAAGTTGCGAAAGTGGCGGAATTGGTAGACGCACCAGATTTAGGTTCTGGCGCCGAAAGGCGTGTGGGTTCGAGTCCCTCCTTTCGCACCAGATGACATTGTTATAAGGGATTTTTACTCGATGCAGGCGAACTTGGAAACATTGAACCAGCTTGAGCGACGCTTGAGCATTGCCGTGCCGATGGCCGAAATCGACAGCGAAGTCGAAACCCGCCTGCGGCGCCTGTCGCGCACCGTCAAGCTGCACGGCTTCCGGCCCGGCAAGGTGCCGCTGAAGGTGGTCGCGCAGCAGTTCGGCCCGCAGGTGCGTCAGGAGGTGCTCGGCAACACGCTGGAAAAAAGCTTCGGCGAAGCGGTCAGGCAACAAAACCTGCGGGTCGCGGGCTATCCGAAATTTGAAGCGAAACCCATGACCGACGGCGCCAGCCAGTTCGAGTATAGCGCCACGTTCGAGATCTATCCCGACGTCACGGTGGGCGACATCTCGCAGGTCACGATCACGCGCCCGCTGCTCGACGTTGACGAGGCCGCGGTCGACAAAACGCTGGAAATCATGCGCAAGCAGCGGACGACTTTCGATCCGGTCGGGCGCGCCGCGGAAACAGGCGACAGAGTGACGCTCGACTATCGCGGCACGCTGAATGGCAAGGAGTTCAGCGGCTCACAGGCGAAGGACCACGTGATAGTGCTCGGCGCGGGCCAACTGTTGCCGGATTTCGAGAAGCAGATCGCCGGCATGAAAGCCGGCGCAGCCAGGACGTTTGAATTGTGCTTCCCGGATGACTATCATGGCAAGGAAGTGGCGGGAAAAATCGCGAAATTCGAGGTCACGGTGACCCAGGTCGCGGCGCCCAGGCTGCCGGCGGTCGACGCTGAATTCGCGAAAAGTCTGGGAGTGGCCGACGGCGATCTTGCCACCATGCGCGCCGAGATCAAGGCCAACCTTGAGCGCGAGGTCAAGATTCGCCTCAGGAACCGCATCAAGGATCAGGCCATGCAGGCCCTGCTGGACGTGACCGGAATCGAGGTGCCGAAGTCGCTGGTGGAGCTCGAAATCCAGCGTCTGCAGAAGCTCGCGGCGAAAGATCTTACCGCACGCGGCATCCAGGTCAAGGATAATATACCGATGCCAGCCGACGTGTTCGAAAAGCAGGCCCGGCGGCGCGTCAATCTTGGCCTCATTTTTGCCGAGGTGGTTAAGGCGCATAATCTCCACGCAAAGCCCGAGCAGGTGCGGGCCGTGGTTGAGGAGCAGGCACAGAGCTACGAGCACCCGGAAGAGGTGGTAAAGTGGTTCTATCAGTCTCCCGAGCGGCTGCGCGATATCGAGTCGGCGGTGCTGGAAGACAACGTGGTGGCTTGGGCGCTTGGAGCCGCCAGGGTGGAGGGCAAGGCGATTGCTTTTGACGAACTGATGGGTAATCAATAATGACGCGCTACACCGAACCGCAGGGGCTCGGCCTGATCCCGATGGTCATCGAACAGAGCGGGCGCGGCGAGCGCGCCTATGACATCTACTCGCGCCTGCTGAAGGAGCGCGTGGTGTTCCTGGTCGGGCCGGTAGACGAGCTTTCGGCCAACGTGATCATTGCTCAGCTGCTGTTCCTGGAGTCGGAGAATCCCGACAAGGACATCTCCTTGTATATCAACTCGCCCGGCGGGTCGGTATCGGCGGGGCTAGCGATTTACGACACGATGCAGTTCGTCAAGCCCGATGTTTCAACGTTGTGCGTCGGCCATGCGGCGAGCATGGGGGCGCTGCTGCTGGCGGCGGGCGCCAAGGGCAAGCGCTTCTGCCTGCCCAACTCGCGGGTGATGATCCATCAGCCGATGGGTGGTTTCCAGGGCCAGGCCTCGGACGTCGAGATCCATGCCAAGGAAATTCTGTATCTGAAAGCGAAGCTTAACGAGATCCTGGCCAAGCACACGGGGCAGAAGATCGAGGCCATTGACAAAGACACCGACCGCGACAATTTCCTCTCGGCCGACCAGGCCGTGAACTACGGCCTGGTCGATCGGGTGCTGGTGAGCAGAAGTGAAACCGTGTCATGAATGTCCTAACGATATCGGCTAACTGAGGAAACCGGCATGTCAGACAAAGTCGGCGGCGAAAAACTGCTTTACTGCTCGTTCTGCGGCAAGAGCCAGCACGAGGTGCGCAAGCTTATCGCCGGACCGTCGGTTTTCATCTGCGATGAGTGCATTGAACTGTGCAACGACATCATCCGCGAGGAAACCCAGACCGAGCACGGGGGCAAAGGCGCCAAGTCCGACCTGCCGGTGCCGCACGAGATCCGCGCCATACTCGATCAGTACGTGATCGGGCAGGACATCGCGAAGAAGATTCTGTCGGTGGCGGTCTACAATCACTACAAGCGCTTGAAGACCATCAGCAAGAACGACGATGTCGAGCTCGCGAAGTCCAACATCCTGCTCATCGGGCCGACCGGTTCGGGTAAGACTCTCCTCGCGCAGACCCTGGCGCGGTTGCTCAATGTGCCGTTCGTGATGGCGGATGCGACCACGCTCACCGAGGCCGGTTACGTCGGCGAGGACGTCGAGAATATCATCCAGAAGCTGCTGCAGAAGTGCGACTACGACGTCGAGAAGGCGCAGCGCGGCATCGTCTACATCGACGAGATCGACAAGATTTCGCGCAAGTCCGACAACCCTTCGATCACGAGGGACGTGTCCGGCGAGGGCGTGCAGCAGGCGCTGCTGAAGCTCATCGAAGGCACCATCGCCTCGGTGCCGCCGCAAGGCGGGCGCAAGCATCCCAACCAGGAGTTCGTGCAGGTTGACACGACCAATATCCTTTTCGTCTGCGGCGGGGCATTCGACGGGCTCGAGAAGACCATCCGGGCGCGCTCGGAGAAAAGCGGCATCGGCTTCGGCGCCGAAGTGAGTAGCCGCGACAACCGCAGGGACATCACGAAGGTGCTGCGGGACGTGCAGCCCGAGGATCTGATCAAGTATGGCCTGATCCCGGAATTCGTGGGGCGGCTCCCGGTGGTGGCGACGCTGGAAGAGCTCGATGAAATCGCCCTGATCCAGATCCTGACGCAGCCCAAGAACGCGCTCCTGAAGCAGTACCAGAAAATGTTCGGCATGGAAGGTGTCGAGCTCGAGGTGCGCGAGCCGGCGTTGCGCGCGATCGCGAAGCGCGCGCTTGGGCGCAAGACCGGCGCGCGGGGACTCCGCTCGATCATCGAGCACACGCTGCTCAACACCATGTTCGACCTGCCGTCGATGGAAAATGTGGTCAAGGTCGTGGTGGACGAGGGCACGATCATGAGCGACGCGCCGCCGCTGCTGATCTATTCCGACCAGCCCAAGGTCGCCGGGTCCACGCTGTAGCTAGAGTCTACAGTGCCAAACGGCTCCGCACTCGGGTATCATCCAGGCGGAGCGCCTGTTCTGCTTGATATTGGAGAAGTTTCCCCAATATCAGCTTTGCGTGTTGTTTCTTTAGGGTAAATTATCATGACCATTGCAGAAGTCCAGAGTATCAATACCTTACAGCTGCCGCTGTTGCCGTTACGGGACGTGGTGGTGTTCCCGCACATGGTCATCCCGCTGTTTGTCGGCCGTCCCAAGTCGATCAAGGCGCTGGAAACCGCGATGGAGGCGGGCAAGAGTATCGTGCTTGCGGCGCAAAAATCGGCGGCCAAGGACGAGCCTGGTCCGGAAGATCTGTACATGATCGGCAGCATCGCCAACATCCTGCAGATGCTGAAGCTCCCCGATGGCACAGTGAAGGTGCTGGTCGAGGGCAACCAACGCGCCCGGATCAACGAGATCATGGATGCCAAGACGCACTACGCGGTCAATGTTACGCCGGTGCCAGCCGAGGTCACCACCGACCACGAGGTGGAGGCGATGCGGCGCACGATGATCCAGCAGTTCGATCAGTATGTGAAGCTCAACAAGAAGATTCCACCCGAGATCCTTACGTCCCTTGCCGGCATTGACGAGGCCGGGCGCCTCGGCGACACCATCGCCGCACACCTTCCCCTCAAGCTCGAGCAGAAGCAGGAAGTACTCGAGATGTTCGATGTCAAGCAGCGGCTCGATCATCTGTTGAAGCTGGTCGAGGGCGAGCTCGACATCCTGCAGGTCGAAAAGCGCATCCGCGGGCGCGTCAAGCGCCAGATGGAGAAAAGCCAGCGCGAGTACTATCTCAACGAGCAGGTGAAGGCGATCCAGAAAGAGCTCGGCGAGATGGAAGACGGCGCCGACATCGACGAAATCGAGAAGCGCATCAAGGTTGCGCGCATGCCCAAGGAAGCGCGCAAGAAAGCCGAGGCGGAACTCAAGAAGCTCAAGCTCATGTCACCGATGTCGGCGGAAGCAACGGTGGTGCGCAATTACATCGATGCTGTGGTGTCGCTGCCATGGAAGAAAAAGAGCAAGATCAGCACCGATCTTTCCGTTGCCGAGAAGGTGCTCAACGAGGACCATTACGGCCTCGAAAAGGTCAAGGAACGCATCGTCGAGTATCTCGCGGTCCAGCAGCGCGTGGACAAGCTGAAGGCCCCGATCCTGTGTCTGGTGGGTGCGCCGGGCGTTGGCAAAACCTCGCTCGGCCAGTCGATCGCGCGCGCGACCAACCGCAAATTCGTGCGCATGTCGCTGGGCGGCGTGCGGGACGAAGCCGAGATCCGCGGCCACCGCCGCACCTATATCGGCTCGATGCCGGGCAAGATCCTGCAGAACATGACCAAAGTCGGCGTGCGCAATCCGCTGTTCCTGTTCGACGAGGTCGACAAGATGGGCATGGACTTCCGCGGCGATCCGTCCTCAGCGCTGCTGGAAGTGCTCGATCCCGAGCAAAACCACACCTTCGTCGACCACTACATCGAGGTCGAGTACGACCTGTCTGACGTGATGTTCGTGGCGACGGCGAATACGCTCAATATTCCCCCGGCGCTCCTCGACCGGATGGAAGTGATCCGGCTCTCGGGCTACACCGAGGACGAGAAAGTCAACATCGGGCAGCGTCACCTGCTGCCCAAGATCATGAAGAACCACGGGCTCAAGCCCGAGGAGGTGGCGATATCGGAGAGCGCGGTGCGCGACATCATCCGCTATTACAGCCGTGAGGCCGGCGTGCGCAGCCTCGAGCGCGAATTGTCCAAGATCTGCCGCAAGGTCGTGAAGGAACTGGTGAGCGCGGGTGTGACGCGCAAAGTTTCCGTCAGTTCCCGCAAGCTCAACAAGTATCTCGGCGTGCGGCGTTACAGTTTTGGGATGGCCGAGAAAAAGAATCAGATCGGACAGGTGAACGGCCTGGCATGGACCGAAGTCGGCGGCGAGTTGCTGACGATCGAGGCGGCGATCATGGCCGGCAAGGGCAAGATGACCACTACCGGCAAGCTGGGCGAGGTCATGCAGGAATCGGTGCAGGCGGCGCTCTCCGTGGTGCGCAGCCGATCGCAGCGCTTGGGGATCCAGCCGGACTTCTACCAGAAGAACGATATCCACATCCACTTGCCCGAAGGCGCAACGCCCAAGGATGGTCCGAGTGCGGGTATCGGCATTTGCACCGCGATGGTGTCGGCCCTGACCGGGAATCCGGTGAAAGCCGATGTCGCGATGACGGGCGAAATTACGCTGCGCGGCGAAGTACTGCCGATCGGCGGCCTGAAGGAGAAGCTGCTGGCGGCGCACCGCGGCGGGATCAAGACCGTGCTGATCCCGGAAGAAAACGTGAAAGACCTGGCGGAAATTCCGGATAACGTCAAGAATCGTCTCGACATTCATCCGGTGAAGTGGATCGAGGAAGCCTTCGACTTGGCGCTGGAACGCAAGCCCGAACCGCTGCAGGAGCAGGAGGCGCTCGCGCCGCTGCCACAGGTCTCGGCAACGCCGGCGCCGGTGGCAATCAAGCATTGACGTCTCTTGTGGGCTTCGGCGCTGAAATTCAGCGCTGGCAAAGCCTCGAAAGATGCGGTAAACTGGGTTTCAAATCAGCAGTCCGGAAATCATTTTTTTGGGGTAGGTGTGCATCGCGCATCTACCCCAAAATACTTAAGTGCAGCGACCCGATCCTGGGCAGGTCGGATGCCGGGTTGAATGCGGACTGCGGCCGGGTGCTTAGCTCAGTTGGTAGAGCGTCGCCCTTACAAGGCGAATGTCGGGAGTTCGAACCTCTCAGCACCCACCAGGTGCAGGAACGATGAACGCGGAATGATGAACGCGGAACGAAGGGCGGCTGTTCTTGAATTTCGTTCATCGCTCATCGTTCATCATTCCGCATTGCTTTTTGGAGTGGTAGTTCAGTTGGTTAGAATACCGGCCTGTCACGCCGGGGGTCGCGGGTTCGAGTCCCGTCCACTCCGCCAAGAATCGAAAAAAGGCGAACCTCGTTCGCCTTTTTTCTTAGTGAACGGTGAGCGGTCAGGCTGGAAAACCAATTTATGAGATACTGCTTACCGCTTACTGCTTACCGCTGACCTACGCATGTACGAATTCATCCACAACCGCAAGGGCCTCATCCAGATCATTCTGGCGATCATCTTTCTGCCGTTCGCGTTTTTCGGCGTCGATTCGTATTTTCGCTCCAGCGACGCTGCGGTGGCGGTCGCGACGGTCGGCGGCTACCAGATTTCGCAGGGGGAGTTCAACCGCGCGCTGCGCGAACGCCAGGAGGCGATCCAGCGCATGACCGGCGGGCGCGCCGACCCGGCGCTGCTCGACAGCGCCGAGCTGCGCTTCAACGTGCTCGAGGCGCTGATCCGGGAGCGATTGCTGCTGCAACGCGCTGCCGGGATGGCGATCACCGACCGGCAGCTGCAGACCGTGATCGGCGAGCTGCCGCTGTTCCAGGACAATGGCAAGTTTTCGTTCCAGATCTATGAGCGGTTCCTCAAGTCCCAGGGCATGACGCCGGCGATGTTCGAGGACAAGCTCAGGCACGACCTGATTCTGCAGTACCTCGACGACGCTTATGGGAATACCGCTTTTGTTCCCCATACTGTTATCGAACGGCTGGCGCGGCTGTCCGAGCAGCAGCGTGAAGTGAGTCTGTTTACCATCGCGCCCGACAAGTTTGTATCGCAGGTCAAACTCGAGACGGACGCTGCGAAGAAGTACTACGACAGCCATCAGGATGAATTCCGGATACAGGAACAGGTTCGCGTGGAATACGTCGTGCTGACGGCGGAATCGTTGCTGGCGCAGATTCCGGTCGACCCGGCGGAGGTCAGGAAGTACTACGACGAGCATCGCGCACAGTACGAGATCAGGGAAGAGCGCCAGGCGAGCCACATCCTCATCGGCACCGACGCGACCGCCAGTGCGGAGGCGAAGCAGAAGGCGCGCGCCCAGGCCGAGGAGATTTACAAGCAGCTCAAGCAGAACCCCGATCGCTTTGCCGATCTTGCCAAGCAGTATTCCCAGGATCCGGGCTCGGCGGCCCGGGGTGGCGACCTCGGCTACTTCGGCCGCGGCACGATGCTCAAGGCGTTCGATGATGCCGTTTTCGGAATGAAGACGGGGGAGATCTCAGCGCCGGTCGAAACCCAGTACGGCTTTCACATCATCCGTCTGACCGGAATCAAAGGCGGGCAGAGCAGCCGTTTCGAAGAGGTGCGCGGTCAGATCGAAGCTGAACTCAAGAAGCAACGCGCGGGCAGAAAGTTTGCGGAGATCGCGGAAAACTTCAACAACATCGTGTTCGAGCAGGCGGAGAGCCTGAAACCCGCGGCCGAACTCGCGAAGGCAAACCCGCAGCAAAGCGGCTGGATCACGCGCGAGCGCGCCGACGCACCGCTGAACAACCCCAAGCTGCTGCAGGCGATATTTTCCGAAGATGTACTGAAGAACAAGCGCAACACCGAGGCGGTCGAGGTCGCGCCGGGGGTGCTGGCCGCGGCGCGCGTGATCGAGCGCAAGCCGGCAACCGTGCAGCCGTTCGATGAGGTGAGCGCGGCCATCGTCAAGAAGATTACGTTGCAGCAGGCCGGCCAGCTGGCGGCTCAGGACGGGCGCGCGCACCTGGAGAGGCTCAAGCAGGACAAGGACGCGCAGGTCACCTGGGGTCCGGCGCAGTTTGTGGGCCGGGCGGATGCGAAAGGTCTGAGCGAACCGGTGCTGAAGCAGGCGTTCCGCGCCGATGCTGCCAAGCTGCCCGCTTATGCCGGTGTCGATAGCCCGCGCGGCGGCTTCACCCTGATCCGGATTACGCGCGTCGTGGACCCGGAGAAAATCGCGCCCGACCGGCAGAAGGCGCTCAGCGAAGGGCTGCGCCAGATGCTGGGGCAGGAAGAGATGCTCGCGTACATCGCCAGCCTCAAGCAGAAGGCGGACGTCAAGGTGAGCAAGGAACTGCTTCAGAAGAAGTGATAAGGGTCAAGGGTCAAGGAGAGAGACGTAAACGCTGTTAAAGGAACTGAACTCCGGACCAGACCTCAAACCCTGAATCCTGAATCCTGAATCCTGAATCCTGAATCCTGAATCCTGAATCCTGCTTTTGAGCCATTCTTCCCGACGCGGGCTATCCATAGCCAATCTTCATTCCTGGTTTCCGTTCCTCCTATCGTTGCTCCCCACCGTGGTGTTAAAACCGCAGTCTACGTAGGTGATCTCGCCGGTGATGCCGCTGGCGAGGTCGCTCATCAAAAACGCTGCGACGTTGCCGACTTCCTCGATGGTTACGTTACGCCGCAGCGGAGAATTCTCCTCAGCGAATTTCAGCTTCTTGCTGAAGTCGCTGATGCCGGCGGCGGCCAGCGTTTTGATCGGGCCCGCTGAGATGCCGTTGACGCGAATGCCGCCGGGCCCGAGGTTCCTCGCAAGATAGAGCACGCACGCCTCCAGGCTCGCCTTGGCGAGCCCCATCACGTTGTAATTCGGCACCGCGCGCGCCGCACCGAGGTAAGTGAGCGTGAGGAGCGCTGCGCGCCGGCCCTCCATCAGCGGCAGCCCTGCCTTGGCTAGCGCGGCGAAGCTGTAGGAGCTGACATCGTGCGCGATACGGAATGCCTCGCGAGTGAGCCCATCGAGCAGTTCCCCCTTGAGGGACTCGCGCGGAGCGAACGCGATCGAGTGCACGATGCCGTCGAGCCCGTCCCACCCTCTTGCGAGTTGCTCGAAAAGCGCGCTAATTTCGTCGTCGTTCGAGACATCGCAACGCAGCATCGGCGCCTTGCCAAACTCCTGCGTAAGCTGCGCTACGCGATCGCGAATGTCGTCGCTCTGGTAAGTAAAAGCAAGCGTTGCGCCCTCGCGGCTCATTGCCCTGGCGATGCCGTAGGCGATCGAGCGATTGGAGAGCAGTCCGGTGATCAGGATCTTCTTGTCTTGCAGAAAGCCCATAACA
>MERI01000005.1 GCA_001772005.1 Betaproteobacteria bacterium RIFCSPLOWO2_12_FULL_62_58
TGGTCGGCGAATTCCGCTTCGACATACTGAATCACCAGCCGGCCCGAGAACTTGCTGCTCTTCTCTTTCACGCCGACCACCCGCTCGATCGCAGTGAGACGATCGCCGGGCTTCACGTGACGGAACAATTCCCAGTCGTTGCCGGCGTAGAACCCGTGCACGCCGGGCAGTCCCCAGCGCGTGCGCCCGAGCCAACCGTAGGCCATCGGGAACATCGGGTGCGCAACGACGCTCCCGTAGCGGCTGGTGCGCCCGTATTCAGCGTCCCGGTAAAGCGGGTTGAGGTCCCCTATGCCATTGCAGAAGTTGCGGATGGTGTCGATGGTGGCGTCCTGCAGGTAGGGTCCCTCCGGACGCAACTGCATGCCGATCATCTTGCGCGCGGCGGCGACCGCTTCATCGGTGATTTTGCCTTCCACCGGTGCGGCATCGAGGTTCTGTTCGTCGACGGGTTGGTTCATGGCGGACTGGGTTTCCTTCTTGAACGGTCTCGGCCGGCGCCGAGCTGACTGGTCCGGCCGATTCTATATCGAAATTGACCGCCTGGCAAATATAATGCATTATATATTATATGCTGCTCACAGAACACGAAGGAAAACGCCTCTTGCGCGAAGCCGGCATCCAGGTTCCCGCAGGCATACTGATTCGGTCCCCTGAAACGATCTCGCGACGCAAGCTCGCCTACCCCGTCGCCGTCAAGGCGCAAGTCGCATCCGGCGGCCGCGGGAAGAGCGGCGGCGTCGTGCGCGCCGCCACAGCCGCAGGCGCACGCAGCGCGGCCCGGCGCATTTTCAGCACGCGTTTCGGCGGCGAAGAACCTATGGCGGTGCTGATCGAGCCGTGGCTTGCGATCAAGCGCGAGGTCTATCTGTCGCTTACCGTCGATCCCGCAGCCGAAGGCTATGTCCTGCTCTACTCGCCTCACGGCGGCGTGGATATCGAGGGAGGCAAGCCCCCGGCACGCTACGACATCGGACCCGCCTGCAATTTCAGATCCTACCGGCTGCGCGAGATCCTGGCGGAGGTCGAGTCGGACCCGGCGTTGCGCGAAAAAGTGGTTGCGCTTGGGCGCCGGCTGGTTGAACTGGCAAGCGCGCGTGACTGCGTGACAGTCGAGATCAACCCGCTCGCGCTTCTCGCGGACGGCACGCTGGTCGCGGCCGATGCGAAAGTCGTCCGCGACGAATACGCCGCCTTTCGCGCGGCCGACATCCGGGAAGCGGTCGAGGCCGCACGCAAGCGGGAACCCAAACCCATCGCCCGCGCGCTTGCCGGCGATCTCATGCTGGTATGGCTCGACGGCGAGGTGGGACTCATTTCGGGCGGCGCAGGCATGACCATGGCTACCATGGATCTGATCGGTGATGCCGGCGGCCGGCCCGCGTGCTTTCTCGACTGCAGCGCCAACCCGACGCCCGCCGGCTACCGCCTCGCCTTTGATCTGCTCGACAACGAACCCAAGGTAAAGGTTATTCTCGTATCAATCTTCGGCGGCCTGACCCAGATGGACCGTGTCGCCCGCGTGATGAAAGACATCATGCGGCAGCGCAACTCGTGCAAACCGGTGGTGTTTCGGCTCAACGGAACCAACGCCAAGCGGGTCGAAGAAATCTTCACGGGGACCGGGCTCCACAACCACGCCACGCTGGAAGCCGCCGTCGCCGATGCCGTGAGGATCGCGCGCGCAGGGGCTCGCGAATGAGCGTCCTGATCGATCAGCGCTCGCGCTTCATTATCCAGGGGATCACCGGCAACGTCGGCCGTTTCTCGGCGCGTGACATGAGGCAAAACGGCACCGCGGTAGTCGGCGGCGTGAGCGCCGTAAAGCGCGAGGACGAAGTGGAAGGGATTCCGGTATTTCCGGACGTGCGCGCCGCGTGGGCCGTGACCGGCGCCGGGGCTTCGGTGGTCTACGTCCCCGCGGCCAGCGCCCTCGATCACGTCATCGAAGCGATTGAGGCAGGAATAAAACTGGTGGTCTATCCGGGCGACGGCCTGCCGGTCCGGGATGCGATCGAGATGCGCGCCGCCGCCAAGGCCAACGGCGCCGTCCTGATCGGCCCCAACACGCCCGGGCTCATTTCACCCGGCAAGGCGAAGGCGGGATTCATGCCGTCGTTTTGCTACACGCCGGGGAGTCTCGGCGTCATTTCGCGCAGCGGATCACTGTCGTACGAGGCTTGTTTTCGACTTACGAACGCGGGATTGGGTCAGACCACCGTCATCGGCATCGGCGGTGATGCAGTCAAGGGCCTGTCCGCGGCGGAGGCGCTGGAACTGCTCCACACCGACCCTGAAACGCAGGCCATCGTCTATCTCGGCGAGATTGGAGGCGGCGACGAATATGCGGTCGCGGCCTATGCCGCGCGGCATGGCGCCAAGCCGGTCGCCGCACTTATCGTCGGTCGCCAGGCACCCGCAGGGAAGAAGATGGGCCACGCGGGGGCGCTGATCGGCTCACACGCGGATTCCCATTCAGCCAAAATGAAGGCGCTGCTCAAAGCCGGCGTTCATGCCACGGGAACGGTGACCGAGCTCGTCCCGGCGGTGGGAGCCGCACTGAATGAAATATCCCTGCTGCGTGGCAAGGCGGCGCGAGCCGCCGCGGCCTGAGTGATGAGCTTCCAGACCAAGGAGGAGTACGTCGCGGATTTTCTCCGCGAAGGCATTCTGGCTGGCCGATTCCCGCGCGGCGCCCGCCTCAAGCAGGACGAGATCGCGCAGCAACTCGCCATCAGCATCACGCCGGTGCGTGAGGCGTTCCGCATTCTCGAAGCCGAGGGCTACGTTCTCAGCGTCGCCCATCGCGGCGTCGTCGTAGCGCCTTTCGACGCGTCCGCCACCAATGAAATCATCGAATTGCGCGTCATGCTGGAAAGCCGGCTCGTGCTGGCGGCGATGCGCAGCATGTCGCGCGACGACCATGCGGAACTTCTGAAACTCGAGCGCGGGTTCGAAAAAGCCATCACCAAGGACGACCGTCCCGCGGTGCGCGCCATCAACTACCGCTTCCACAGCCATCTCTACTCGCTCGCACGGCAGCCCCAGACGCTGCACTTGGTCCAGGTCCTGTGGGCCAGATACCCGTTCGATCTCATCAACATGATCGGCGGACGCGTCGGGCGCGCTGCGAAGGAACACAACGGCATCTTGAAAGCGATGGCTGCAGGCGACGAAAAAGCGGCGTTGAAAGCGGTGCGCGAGCACATCGAGGCCGGCTGGCATGAGCTGCAAGAGGATCTCAAACGGCAAGGCGAGGCGGCATTGTCCGCCCCCAGGAGCAGGCAACAAAAACCATCGTCTAAACCGCGGCGCTTGCCCTGAGCGCGGCAATCTCCTCCGCGCGATAGCCGATGTCGGCGAGTATCCGCTCGGTATGTTCGCCGATCGCGGGTACCGGGTCCATGCGCGCCTCGAAATCGGGAAGGGTTGCCGGCGGCAGCAGCGCCGGTATGACTCCCGCCGGGGAACCCACCTTGCGCCAGCGGTTGCGCGCCTTGAGCTGGGCATGATTCCAAACTTCTTCCGGCGTGTTCATGCGCGCATTGGCTATCCCCGCCGCATCCAGCTTCTCGACCACCTGTTCCGTCGTCAGGCTGGAGAACACTTTATTGATGATCGCCGCGATTTCATCGCGGCGATCATTGCGCTTGGAGTTGCTGTCGTAGCGGGGATCGGCAGCCAGTGACGGCTGTCCCAGCACCTTATCGCAGAATGTCGCCCACTCGCGTTCGTTCTGCAGCCCCAGCATCACGTTCTTGCCGTCACCCGCGCGGTAGCCGCCGTACGGAACGATCGTTGCGTGATCCGGCCCCGTGCGCGCCGGGGCCGCTCCGCCGAAATGCGCGTAGTAAAGCGGATAGTTCATCCACTCCCCAAGCGCCTCGAACATCGTGACCTCGACGCGTCCCCCGTTACCGGTTTTCTCGCGCTGCAAGAGCGCCGTGAGGATTCCCGAGTACGCGTACATGCCCGTGGCGATGTCGGCGATCGAGATGCCGACCTTGCTCGGTGTGTCAGCGGTCCCGGTGACGGAGAGGACACCCGTCTCGCTCTGTACCAACAAGTCGTAAGCCTTTTTGTGCGCGTACGGTCCGGA
The DNA here is from genome assembly GCA_001772005.1 of Betaproteobacteria bacterium RIFCSPLOWO2_12_FULL_62_58. Taxonomy (GTDB): domain Bacteria; phylum Pseudomonadota; class Gammaproteobacteria; order Burkholderiales; family SG8-41; genus DSOT01. The sequence continues at coordinate 4,100 of MERI01000005.1, forward strand.
ATCACCGTAGCCGGATATATCGCACACGATAAGCCGTGGATGGTTCTCGAGCAGCGCGTCCGCCCCGAGCCCGAGCCGTTGCGCCGCGCCGGGCGCAAGGTTCTGAATGAAAACGTCGGCGCGCGCGATAAGCTTGGCGAGAATTTCCTTCGCTTTCGCCTGCTTCACGTCCAGCGTGAGACTTTCCTTGGAACGGTTGAGCCAGACGAAATGCGACGACAGGCCCTTTACCGTCTGATCGTAGTCGCGGGCGAAATCGCCGACCTTCGGGCGCTCGATCTTGATCACCCGCGCGCCGAGATCGGCGAGCTGGCGCGAAGCAAACGGCGCCGCCACCGCCTGCTCCAGTGAGACTACCGTGATTCCCTTTAATGGAAGCATAAAAAAGCCAGATTAACCGCCAAGTCTGTCCTGAGCTTGTCGAAGGGACGCCAAGGCGCCAAGAAAAGCGAGATGGGATAGGCGATAGGAGAGAAGCGTCAAGGCCAGAAGCCGCTTCACCACGATTGCTCCTCTCGCCTCTCGCCTCTCGCCTCTCTCCTCTCTCCTCTCCCGCGCTCAAAACGAGCGCGGCATGCCGAGCACGTGCTCGCCGATGTAGGACAGGATGAGGTTGGTCGAAATCGGCGCCACCTGGTAGAGCCGAGTCTCTCGGAATTTGCGCTCCACGTCATATTCCGCTGCAAATCCGAAGCCGCCGTAGGTCTGGAGACATACGTTCGCCGCTTCCCAGGAGGCGTCGGCGCCCAGCAGCTTCGCCATGTTCGCTTCCGCGCCGCACGGTTTCTTTTCGTCGAACAACGCCGCGGCCTTGAAGCGCATGAGGTTCGCCCCTTCGACATTGACGTAGGCGCGCGCAATCGGAAACTGGATGCCCTGGTTCCTGCCGATCGGACGGTCGAACACGACGCGCTCCGTCGCGTAACGGGTCGCCCGGTCGATGAACCAGTAGCCGTCGCCGATACATTCCGCGGCGATCAGGATGCGCTCCGCGTTGAGCCCGTCGAGGATGTATTTGAAGCCCTTCCCTTCCTCGCCGATCAGGTTTTCCGCCGGAATCTCCAGGTTGTCGAAAAAGAGTTCGTTGGTCTCGTGATTCACCATGTTGCGGATAGGCTTCACGGTGAGGCCCTTCTTCATTGCCTCACGCAGATCGACGATGAAGATCGACATGCCCTCCGATTTCTTCTTCACCTCGGTGTGCGGTGTGGTGCGCGCAAGCAGGATCATCAGCTCCGAGTGCTGCACGCGCGAGGTCCAGACCTTCTGCCCGTTCACCACGTAGCGGTCGCCTTTGCGCACCGCGGTGGTTGTGATCCTGGTGGTGTCCGTGCCGGCGGTGGGCTCGGTCACCGCCATCGACTGCAGCCTCAACTCGCCGCTGGCGATCCTGGGCAGGTACTGGCGCTTGTGTGCCTCCGAGCCGTGGCGCAGCAGCGTCCCCATGTTGTACATCTGCCCGTGGCAGGCGCCCGAGTTGCCGCCGGAGCGGTTGATTTCCTCCATGATCACCGAGGCCGCGGTGAGCGGCAAGCCCGAGCCGCCATATTCCTCCGGGATTAACGCCGACAGCCAGCCCGCCTTGGTCAGCGCATCGACGAAAGCTTCCGGGTAGCCCCGTTCCTCGTCGACCTTCTGCCAATAGGCGCTGTCGAACGGGTTGCAGAGCGCGCGCACCCCTTCGCGCAGGTCGGCGTGGGAATCGTGGTCGGAGATGCCTTTCATCGTTTCCAGGCAGGATGGTGTCGAAGGTGATGCGCGCATTATAGCAAGCGGACCCGGCGATCCATGGTTGCGGCGAACCGCAAAGCAACGGAAAATACACGGAAAAGAAAAAATTGAATCGATTTCGAAAGCCTCGAAATCCCGTCCCGAGGAATCCACGAACGCGAATGAGGAGGACCGGCGTGAACATCATCGTAGTCCGTGCCTTGACGGTCGTTGCCGGTTTCCTGGCGGCCGGCGCCTCTCTTGCCCAGGCCGCGGCGCCCGCCGCAGGCTATCCCGGCCGGCCAGTCCGGCTGGTGGTCCCGTTCGCGCCCGGCGGCACCAACGACGTCCTCGGCCGCATCGTCGGCGAGAAACTTTCCGAGCGCCTCGGCCAGCCGTTCGTGGTCGATAACCGCGCCGGCGCCAACAGCGTGGTCGGCTCCGAGATCGTGGCGCGGGCGAGCCCCGACGGGCACACTCTGCTGATCGTGTCCGCGGGCTTCGCCGTCAACCCCAGCCTCAGCCGGACGCTCCCGTACGACACCGAGCGCGACTTCGCCCCGATCGGTCTGGTCGGCGGCGGACCTTATCTGATGGTCGTTCATCCATCGGTGCCCGCGAAGACGGTGAACGAATTCATCGCCTGGGTGAAATCGCGGCCGGGACAGGTGAACTATGCCTCCGTCGGCGCCGGCAGTCCTCCGCACCTGGCCGCCGAACTGCTCAGGATCACGTCCGGCATCGACATGCAGCACATCCCGTACAAGGGCGGCGGCGCAGTGTTGCCGGACCTGATGGCCGGCCGGGTGTCGATGTTCTTCGGCTCGATCTCGACGCTGCGGCCACACGTCCAGACGGGCAAGATCCGCGCAATCGCCGTAACGACGGTCAAGCGTTCCCCGGCCATGCCCGAGGTGCCCACGTTCATCGAATCCGGCCTGCCGGGCTTCGAAGTGAACGGCTGGTACGGGCTGCTCGCGCCGGGCAAGACACCACGCACCATCGTGAACCGCCTCAACACGGAACTACGCCAAGTCCTCGCCGATCCGGAAACGCGCGGACGGTTCCAGACGCACGGCATGGACCCCGCACCGGGCACCGCCGAGGCGTTCGCCGCGCTCATACGCAGCGAGATCGCGAAATGGGCGAAGGTGGTGCGCGCGGCGGGGATCAAGCCCGAATGATTCTTGACACCGCCGATGAACGCCGATAAAAAGCGGTGAATGGTGAATAGTAAGAGCGGCTGACCCCACCCTATTTATCCTTGCATAATCGACTAACAAATGAATGTCGTCCCCGCGAAGGCGGGGACCCATACTGCGCTGCCACGCGCGTTGATGTGCGGCATGGATTCCCGTTTCCACGGGAATGACATCGACCTGTTACGACTGTTAGCCAGTTATGTAAAGCTCAATAAGGTATTTCCATTCACCATTCACCGCTCACGACTCACGAGACATTACATGGCTCCTACCCAACCTTCCTGGCCCGATCAAATCCACCGCGTGTTCCGCGACCAGGGCATGCGCCAGATCGCCTACGTGCCTGACACCGGGCACGCCCGCCTCATCGAGCTCGTCCGCGCGGACCGGCAGATGCGCGCCATCCCGCTCACCACGGAGGAGGAAGGCGTGGCGCTTGCCGTCGGCGCCTGGCTTGGCGGCGAGCGCAGCGTGCTGCTGCTGCAGTCGAGCGGCGCGGGCAACTGCATCAACATGCTGGGCATGGTGCAGGAATGCCGCGTCCCGCTGCTCATGCTGGTCACCATGCGCGGCCAGTGGGGCGAGTTCAACCCGTGGCAGGTGCCGATGGCGCAGGCCACAGCCCCGGCGCTCACGGCGATGGGGGTCGTGGTGCAGACGGCGGAACACGCCGACGAGGTCGCTGAAACCGTGGCAGCCGCCGCGAAACTTGCATTCAATACCTGCCGCGCTGTCGCCGTCCTGATCGGGCAGCGCGTGGTCGGCGCCAAGGAGTTCCGCAAATGAAACATAGAAAACCAACGCTCGACCGGCGCGAGGCCGTCGCGGAGATCCTGAAGCGGCGCGGCGATGCGCTGGTCGTGGCGGGGCTCGGCGCCCCCTGCTGGGACACGGCCGCAGCGGGCGAGCACCCGCTCAACTTCTATACGTGGGGCGGCATGGGCGGCGCCGCCATGATCGGACTGGGGCTCGCGCTCGCGCAACCCAGGCGGCGCGTGCTGGTCATCACGGGCGACGGCGAAATGCTGATGGGGCTGGGCGCGCTCGCGACGATCGGCGTGCAACAACCGCGCAACCTGGCGGTGATCGTCATGGACAACGAGCATTACGGCGAGACCGGCATGCAGCAGACTCATACCCGGCTCGGGGTGGATCTCGCCGGAATTGCGAGAGCGGCGGGTTTCCGCGCCGGGGGAACGATCTACAGCGCGGCGCAGCTCAAGACGTGGCTTCCGCGCCTCTGCCGCCAGCCCGGCCCGGTATTCGCGGCAATCAAGGTGACAACCCAGCCCGCACCGCTGGTGCTGCCGGTGCGCGACGGCACAGCCCTCAAGCTTCGCTTTCGCGAAGCGCTGCTTGGCGCGAAAGCTCTTGAGTGAAGAAGTGATGAATAGTGGTGATGAAAGGAAGTGACGAAAGGAAGTGATGGGTTGGTGGCCACCTTTTTTCGTCACCCGTTATCGTCACTTCTTCCTGTCACCCGTTATCGTCACTTTTTTCTTATCACGAGGCACCCTTTAACGAGCCACCATGGACACCGCAGCAGGAACTCTCACCAAGTACCGCATGTACATCGACGGCCAATGGGTCGAGCCGGCATCCGGAAATTACTTCGAGAGCGACAATCCCTACCTCGGCAAGCCCTGGGCGCTGATCCCGCGCGGGAACGCTGCCGATGTCGATCGCGCAGTGCAGGCCGCGCGCAAGGCTTTCACTTCAGGCGAATGGCCGAAACTCAACGCTTCAAAACGCGGCGCTCTCTTGAGAAAGCTCGGCGACCTGATCACGGACAAGTCCAGGTTCCTCGCCGAAATCGAGGTCCGCGACAACGGCAAGCTGCTCGCCGAGATGAGCGCGCAGACCGCCTACATGGCGCAGTGGTATTACTACTACGGCGGGCTCGCCGACAAGATCGAGGGCACCGTCATTCCCACCGACAAGCCCGACACCTTCAACTACACGCACTACGAGCCGCTCGGCGTAGTGGCCGCGATCGTCCCGTGGAACTCGCCGCTGCTCCTGCTTGCGTGGAAGCTGGCCCCCGCGCTCGCGGCAGGCAATACGGTCGTGGTCAAGCCATCGGAATACACCTCGGCGTCCGCGCTCGAATTCATGAAACTCATCGAGCAGGCGGGCTTTCCGGCAGGCGTGGTCAACGTCGTTACCGGCTTCGGACCCGAGGTCGGCACGCCGCTCGTCGAGCATCCACTGGTCGCGAAAATTGCGTTCACAGGATCGGATGCGACCGGCCAGCGCATCTATGAAGCGGCAGCGAAAGGCTTGAAGCGCGTCAGCATGGAGCTGGGCGGCAAGTCACCCAACATCGTGTTCGACGACGCGCATTTGGACAACGCGATCAAGGGCGTGATCTCAGGCATCTTCGCCGCCACCGGGCAAACCTGCATCGCCGGGTCGCGGCTGCTGGTGCAGCAGTCGATCCACGATCAGTTTGTCGAGAAGCTCGTCGCCTTCGCCAGGACGGCGAAAATGGGCAACCCGATGGATCTCGACACCCAGGTGGGACCCGTCACCAACAAGCCGCAGTTCGAGAAAATCCTCAAGTACATCGATATCGCCAGGGGCGAAGGCGCAAAGCCGGCGCTGGGCGGCGCGCGCGCCACGCGCCCCGAGTGCGGCGACGGCTGGTTCGTCGAGCCCACCATATTCACCGGAGTGAAGAACAGCATGCGCATCGCGCAGGAAGAAGTATTCGGCCCGGTGCTGGCGGTAATCCCGTTCAAGGACGAGGAAGAAGCCGTCGCCATCGGCAATGACGTGGTTTACGGGCTCGCCGCCGGCGTGTGGACGCAGAACATGCGCCGCGCCTTCGTGATGGCCGAGCGCCTGCAGGCGGGCACGGTGTGGGTCAACACCTATCGCGCGGTGAGTTATCTCTCGCCCTTCGGCGGCTACAAGAGGAGCGGCATCGGGCGCGAGAGCGGTCAGGAGATGATCAAGGAGTACCTGCAGACGAAGAGCGTGTGGATCTCGACCGCCACCGAGGTGCCCAACCCTTTCATTTTGCGCTAGCAACCGTTCACCTGGAGGTTGAGACCATGTATGTAGCCGATACCAAGCGCCTGACGCTTGCCGGCGCAAGAAAGATAATGGCGAC
>MERI01000006.1 GCA_001772005.1 Betaproteobacteria bacterium RIFCSPLOWO2_12_FULL_62_58
ATCCTCGATGAGCCGACGACGGGCCTGCATTTCCACGACATCGACCTGCTGCTGCGCGTGCTGCACCGGCTGCGCGATCACGGCAACACGGTGGTCGTCATCGAACACAACCTCGACGTCATCAAGACCGCCGACTGGATCATCGACCTCGGTCCGGAGGGCGGCGACGGCGGCGGGCGGGTGATCGCCGAAGGCTCGCCCGAGGAAGTGGCGAAGAACAAGGCGAGCTACACCGGGCAGTATCTCAAGACGGTGCTGCAGTGATGAAGAAGTGACGAGATAATGGTGACGAGGTGCTGGTGACGAGATAATAGTGACGAGGAAAACGCGTAAGGCTTGTACGTCACCCTTATTCGTCACCCTTATTCGTCACCCTTATTCGTCACCCTTATTCGTCACCCTTATTCGTCACCCTTATTCGTCACCCCTTATTCATGTCGCCGCGCGAACTTCTTCTTGGCAGCTTCCAGGCGGCGCTCGCCGCCGCCGATCCGCTCATGATCGTCCCTCAGCACCTGCCCAAACCGCCAAGAGGCAGGACGCTCGTGGTGGGCGCCGGCAAGGCCGCCGCCGCGATGGCGCTCGCGGTCGAGCAGAACTGGCCTGCTGAGACGCCGCTCGACGGGTTGGTCATCACGCGCTACCAGCATGGGCTTCTCACCAACCGCATCACGGTTATCGAAGCCGGGCACCCGGTGCCGGACGAAAGCGGCGAGAAAGCGGCGCAGGAAATTTTCCGGCGTGTAAAAGCCCTCACGCCCGACGATCTGCTGCTCGTGTTGGTCTCGGGCGGCGGCTCCAGCCTGCTGTCGCTGCCAGCCGAGGGCATCAGCATGAGCGAGCTCAAGGCGACGACCCAAGAGCTGCTGCGCTGCGGTGCGCCGATTCAGGACATGAACACGGTGCGCAAGCACCTCTCCGCGATCCAGGGCGGTAAGCTTGCCGCAGCGTGCAGAGCACCAGTACTGGCGCTCGTGATTTCGGACGTGACCGGTGACGACCCGACGCATATCGCTTCCGGGCCCTGCGCACCCGATCCCACGACCTACGAGGATGCGCTCGACATCCTCAAGCGTTTCGAAGTGAAAACGCCAAGATCAGTGATCGAGCATCTCACGCGCGGCGCCACAGGCGAGAATCCCGAAACACCCAAGCCCGGCAGCAAGATCTTCAAGCGCGTCGAGAACCGCGTCATCGCGACGGCACAGCAGTCGCTGCAGGCCGCAGCGCAGTTTTTCATCGGCCACGACATCCATCCCGCCATCCTCGGCGATTCGGTGACCGGCGAAGCCCGCGAAGTCGCCAAGGTTTACGGCGCGCTTGCGCGCGAGGTGAAGCAGCACGGCCTGCCGTGGCAGCCGCCCGTGGCGCTGATCTCGGGCGGCGAATGCTCGGTCACCGTGCGCGGCAACGGCCGCGGCGGACGTTGCGCGGAGTTCTTGCTGTCGCTGGCAGTCGATTTGAACGGATCCGACGGCATCCACGCGCTCGCCTGCGATACCGACGGCATCGATGGCTCGGAAGACAATGCCGGCGCAATCCTGACGCCCGACTCGCTGATACGCGCCGAGAAGAAGAAACTTCGCGCCGACAGACTTTTGGAAAATAACGACGGCTACGGCTTTTTCAGCGCGCTCGGCGATCTCGTCGTCACCGGCCCGACGCGCACCAATGTCAACGACTACCGTGTCATCCTCGTCGTCTGACTGATCACCGGTCACCGCTTTTCACTCATGCCGCAGCGCCTCGATCGGATCCAGTTGCGCCGCCTTGCGCGCGGGGAAGTAGCCGAAGATCACGCCCACGGCTCCTGAAAACAGAAACGCGACCACGACAATCCACGAATTGAACACGAACGGCACGTTCAGAAGCGCCGCGCCGCCCGCCGCGGCGCCCACGCCCGCGAGGATCCCCACCATGCCGCCGAAGAGCGACAGCGTCACCGCTTCCACGAGGAACTGCAGCAGCACCTCGTTCTCCATCGCGCCGACGGCGAGCCGGATGCCGATCTCGCGGGTCCGCTCGGTGACCGAGACGAGCATGATGTTCATGATGCCGATTCCGCCCACGAGCAGGCTCACGGCAGCCACCGCGCCAAGCAGCGCCGTGAGGGTCTGCGTAGCGCCGCCGACCGTGCTCACGATCTGCTGCATGTCCATCACGTAGAAGTCGGCTTCCTCGCGGGGAGCGAGGCGGCGGCGCTCGCGCATCAGCAACTCGATGTCGGCCTGGATCTTCTTCGTCGCCACGCCGTCCCGAACCGAAACGTAGATCGTGTCGACATACTGGTTGCCGGCGAGGCGGCGCTGGAACGCCCGCAAGGGAATCACCACGAGGTCGTCCTGGTCCATGCCGAAGGTCGACTGGCCCTTGGGCGCGAGCACGCCGATCACCTGGCACGAAAGCGCGCCGAGGCGGATCGTGGCATCGAGCGGATCCTGGGCGCCGAACAGCTTTTGCCGCACCGTGGCGCCAAGGATGCACGCCATCATGCCCGAGCGCAGCTCGCTGTCGGTGAACACGCGCCCGTTCGCGAGCGGCCAGTCGCGCACCTTGAAATAGGCGTTGTCGGTGCCGGTGACGACTGTCGACCAGTTGAGGTCCGCGTTGATGGCCAGCATGCCCTTCGAGCTGATCGGCGTCAGCGCGGCGATCCCGGAAATCTCGCGCTCGATCGCCTCGACGTCCTTCACCTCGAAGAGCTTCGCCGCCTGACGCGCGCCGCCCGGGCCGCGCGGCTGCTGGCCGGGCCGCACGGTGAGAAGGTTGCTGCCGAGGCTCTTGATCTGGTTCGCCACCTGGACCGTCGCGCCGCCACCGATCGTCACCATGGTGATGACCGCTGCCACCCCGATGACGACGCCGAGAATGGTAAGCGAGGAGCGCAGCACGTTACGGCGGATCTCGCGCAGCGCCAGCAGGAGCGTTTCCCCGAACATCAGACGCGCTCCCCGTTCGTCCGGTCCGACTCCACCAGCCCGTCCACGAAGCGTACCACGCGGCGCGCGTACGCCGCCATGTCGGGCTCGTGGGTCACCATGACGATGGTGATGCCGCGCTCGCGGTTGAGCGTGACGAGCAGGTCCATGATCTCCCGGCTCCGCGCCGTGTCGAGGTTGCCGGTCGGCTCGTCGGCGAGGATCACCGTGGGCTCGGTCACGATCGCACGCGCGATTGCCACCCGCTGCTGCTGGCCGCCCGAGAGTTCGCCCGGCGTATGCTCCGCCCACGCCTCGAGCCCCACGATCGCCAGCGCGCGCAGCGCGCTTGCTCTGCGCTCGCGCTGCGGCACGCCCCGATAGATGAGCGGCAGCTCGACGTTCTCCAGCGCGGAGGTGCGGTTGAGCAGGTTGTAGCCCTGGAACACGAAGCCGAGGAAGTGACGGCGCAGCAGCGCGCGCTGCCGGTGCGACAGGTTGCCCACCTCGACGCCCTCGAACAGGTAGGAGCCGCTCGTCGGCGTGTCGAGGCAGCCGATGATGTTCATGCAGGTAGACTTGCCGGAGCCGCTTGGCCCCATGACCGCGACGAACTCGCCGCCGTCGATGCTCAGATCGATGCCGCGCAGCGCCTGCACGGCGGCCTGGCCCGTTCCGTAGGTCTTGGTCACGCACCCAAGCTCGATGACTGCCGACGCCGAAGCCGCGGCCTCGGCGCCGGCGGCTCTCGGCAGTACATTCGCTTCGGTCATTTCTCGGCTCGCAACGTGTCGATCAGGATTTCGAGCCCGGGCTGCACCTCGCCCCCCACGACCTGCGTCATGCGGCCGTCGGTCGCGCCGATCGTGACCAGGATGGCCGCCGGCTTGCCGTCGCGCAACGTCCACACCTGCTGGTGGCGCCGGTCGCCCCCCTTCTGGATGGGCTTCGCCGGCGGGCGCGGCGGGCCCGGCAGGAGCCGGCTGACGAACGTGCCCTTGCTGTTGGACTCGGACGCGGGCGGCGTGAAGCGCAGCGCGGCATTCGGCACGAGCACGGCGTCGGCGAGCTGATTTACCGTGACGCTGGCAGTGCCGGTCATGCCGGGGCGCAGCAGCAGCTTCGCGTTATCCACGGAGAGCACCGTCTCGTAGGTGACGACCCCGCTCACGGTCTTGGCGGCGTTGCGCACTTCGGAGACCTTGGAGGGAAACTCCTGGCCGGGATAGGCGTCCACGGTGAACGTCACACGCTGGCCCGCGTTTACCTGGCCGACGTCCGCCTCGTCAACGTCCACATGCAGTTCCATCTTCGTGAGGTCCTCGGCGAGCGTAAAGAGAACCGGCGCCTGGAAACTGGCCGCCACTGTCTGACCGGGCTCCACTTTGCGCGCGAGCACCGTGCCGTTGATCGGAGACCGGATAGCGGCCTTGCTGAGGTTGGTGCGATCGACATCGAGCGTGGCCTTCGTCTGATCGACCTGGCTCCTCGCGCTCTCGACCGCCGCCAGCGCGCGCTGGTGTGCGGCGTCCGCGGTCACCAGCGCTTCCTCTGACACGAACTTCTGCGCAAACAGCTCCTGCGCGCGCTTCAGCTTGCGCCGCGTCTCGTCCTCGTTCGATTCCGCCTCCAGCACTTTGGCCCGCGCCGACTTGAGCGCAGCCTCCGACTACACGACCTGCGCCTCGAGCTTGGCGGTGTCGAGCCGCGCCAGCACCTGGCTGATCGTCACGGTATCGTTGAAGTCGGCCTCCACGGTCTTGATGATTCCGGACAGCTCGCTGCCAACGTCCACTTGGTTCGTGGGCTGCAGCGTGCCGGTGGCGGTCACGATGACGGTGAGGCCACCGCGCTCGACTTTCGCGGTCTCATAGCGGACTCCCTCGTTGCGGCCGGAAAAGAAACCGACGCCGATCACGCCCATCGCGATCAGCGCGGCAGCCATCGCGAGCCAGAGCCAAACGCGTCGGCGCCCGGAGGCAGGTTGCTCCAGATCCAACGTCTTTGCGATAGCGGCCCGCCGAATGGGTTGATTGTTGGTCACGTACTGGCGCTCAATGCGAGTCGAACCGGTGCGCCCGGTTCCCGAAACCAGAAAAATCAGGCCGGAAATCAGGTGTGAGAGATGGCACGGGTCGGCGTCTGAAGATACCCGTGTCTCGGCCCGCTACGCTTGATCCAGATCAATGGAGGTCCGAAGTGGTGGCATCGGTTGCTCGTTAAATCAATACCCTACGGCGCCCATTTCTCCCGTTCGCAATCACGCAAACGGGGCAGATCCGCCTCGGGCGAGGCGTTGAATGTGTCACATTTTGTAACACTTTGTTACCGGAACGGGGCTCCAACTCTGATAGTCTAAGCTAGAGTATTGTTCCGCACAGAGGATGCGATCATGAAGTCGCACAGAACGATGCTGGCGTTGGTCGTAATTCTGTTGGGAGTCGTGGCAAGCGGATCGGCATTGGCTCATGGCGGGCGTCATGGCGGGCATGTGCGCTTTGGTGTTTTCGTGGGGGCGCCGGCTTTTTGGTATTACCCGCCTCCTTATTATTACTATCCGCCGGTCGTCGCCGTTCCGTCCTCGCCGCCGGTGTACATCGAGCGCGGCGACGCGCAGGCGGCGCCCGCGCAGGCCCAAGCGTACTGGTATTACTGCGCTGACGCGAGAGCCTATTACCCATACGTCAAGGAATGTCCAGGAGGCTGGCAGCGTGTAGTGCCACAGCCGCCGCCCGGTTGATAGGCCGCCTTTCTGATCCATGATTTCCGTGTTGCGACTCTCACCCCTCATCGCGCTGCTCATGCTGGGCGCATGCGTGAGCGTGCCCAGCGGTCCCAGCGTCATGTCGCTCCCGGGCAGCGGCAGAAGCTTTGACCAGTTTCGTGCTGATGATGCTGAGTGCAGGCAATTTGCCAGCGCGCAGGTCGGCGGAACTACTCCCAATCAAGCTGCCAGCGATAGCGGGGTGCAAAGCGCTTTAGTCGGTGCCGCAGTGGGCGCCGTGGCGGGCGCCGCCATCGGCGGCAGCAGTCACGGCGCAGCCGTGGGTGCCGGCAGCGGGCTGCTGGTGGGCTCCCTCGCCGGAACGGGCGCTGCGGGAGCCTCTGCTCACAGCGTGCAACGGCGTTACGACATCGCTTACACGCAGTGCATGTACGCGAAAGGCCACAAGGTCCCCGTGTCCGGGGGCTTCACGTCCTCACGGCAACGGCCCCCTGCCGCTTACACGCCACCACCACCGCCGCCGCCTCGCTGAAGCTACGACGGCGTGCCGGTAATCGAAGCCGCGCTGCAGATGGCTTCTAGCCCGCGCGGCGGCGACCGCTGCCCAGGAGCGCCGCTTGCGGCGCCCACCGGCCGCCATGCGCGCTGCGCGGGGCCGCAGCGGCGCCGCGCGGCGGCGGCTCCCCGAAAGTCTTGCCGGACGAGGGGTACAACTGCCCGGCATTGGAGGCGGGCTGACGCTCTTGATCGCCATCGCGATCAAGATTCCTGGGATCAGGCGCCCGGTTCGGTCTTCGGCCACGGTTCGCACCGCGGCCCGCATGTGAAGCCGGCCCTGGTTTCGGCGCACGCGCCTGCGGCGCCGGCGCGGACGAAGTTTCGAAGTCTCCGATGACCTGCCGCTCGATGCGGCGCCCGAGCAGTCTTTCGATGGCATCCAGCAGCGGTTTCTCTTCAGGCGCGACCAGCGAGATCGCCTCCCCCGTGCTGCCGGCACGGCCGGTGCGGCCGATGCGGTGAACGTAATCCCCGGGCACGTGCGGCATGTCGAAGTTCACCACATGAGGCAGTTCTTCGATATCCAGACCGCGCGCGGCGATGTCGGTCGCGACGAGCACGCGCACCGTGCCTGCCTTGAAATCGGCCAGCGCTCTGGTGCGTGCGGGCTGGCTCTTGTTGCCGTGTATGGCAGTCGCTTGGATTCCGCCTCGGCAAAGCTGCTCCGACAGTCGGTTTGCGCCGTGCTTGGTGCGGGTGAAGACCAGGACCTGCCGCCAGTCGCCTGACGACACCAGGTGGGCGAGCAACTCGCGCTTGCGGACCTGCGCGACCGGATGGATGCGCTGCGCGACGAGTTCGGATTCCGCGTTGCGCCGGGGGGCGGCGTCGATCGTTGCCGGCTGATGCAGCAGCCCGTCGGCCAGCTTGCGGATTTCATCCGAGAAGGTCGCCGAGAACAGCAGGTTCTGCCGCTTCGCCGGCAGCAGCGCGAGGATGCGGCGGATGTCGCGGATGAAACCCATGTCGAGCATGCGGTCCGCTTCGTCCAGCACGAGGATCTCCACGCGCGACAGATCGACTGTTTTCTGCTGCGCGTGATCGAGCAGCCGGCCAGGAGTTGCGACGAGGATGTCCACGCCGCGCCGCAGCGCCGCGATCTGCGGATTGATACCGACGCCGCCGTAGATCAAGGTGGATTTAAGCGGGAGATGCTTGCCATAGGTGCGCACGCTCTCTTCAACCTGCGCCGCCAGTTCGCGGGTCGGGGTGATGATCAGCGCGCGCACGGGATGCCGCGCCGGTGAAGATGGGGTGTTCGCCTGAGCCATAAGCCGTTGCAGCAGCGGCAGGGTAAAGCCGGCGGTCTTGCCGGTACCGGTTTGCGCGCCGGCGAGAACATCACGGCCTGCGAGAATGACGGGAATCGCCTGCGCCTGCACCGGCGTGGGTTGCGTGTAGCCCTGGTCGGCGACAGCACGAGTGAGTTCGGCCGACAGGCCGAGACTTGCAAACAACTGGGTCAAGAAAATCTCCTGAGATCGGCCTGCTGCGGCGACGCGCCGTCAGAACCGGTTCAGGCAGATGCAACTTGGGGTTTAAGGATTCGGGGAAGTTTGAAGACAACCGCGAGGGGACCGAGCCACAGACCGGATGATGCGATGCTCGAATCCTGCCGGGCATTATACATGAATTCGCCCCGCACGCCGCGCCGGGCTATGCGCACCTGATTTGCAGCGCGTGGAGCATCGTCTCGTTCTTCCGCATCGAAGTGCGGATTCACGGATGATGCACAGGTTCGGCGGGTAGCTGCGCGAGTTCGATAAGGCAGTTCTCGGTGGCGGACGGATCGACGAAGGCGATGCGGCAGCCGGCGTGGCCGATGCGCGGCACCTGGTCAAGCAGCGGTATGCCTTTTGCCTTCAGTTCCGCCAGCGCTTCGTCGATATCCTCGACCTCGAAGCAGATGTGATTGAGCCCGCCCTTGCCCTCGGCAACCATGCGCGCGTGTCTGCTGTCGGGCGTGGTTCCCGCGATCAGCTCGACCATCGACTCGCCAACCGGATAGAGGGCGAGCCGCACGGGCCTGGCAGGATTGTCCTCAACGCCGCCGAGGCGGATGCCGAAGCAGTCTTCCCACAGCCGCCTGCTCGCTTCGACGTCGCGCACCACCACGCCCACATGCTCGATACGCTTGATCTTCATCATCGTCTCCTGTTGTCATGTTCTCTTGCAATTTTCCTGGCGCCGGTTTTGCATTAGGAGTTTGTCGGGGCCAAGTCCGACAAACTCCTAGCCTCTCTCGCCTGCGATGGTCACGCCGCCGTCGGCGACGATCATCTGCCCGGTGACGAACGCGCCCGCCTCCGAGGCGAGAAACACAGCGATGCCGCCGATGTCCTTCGGCTCGCCGATGCGGCGCAGCGGCGTCAAGGCTTCGCGGGCCTTGCGCCGGCTCTCATCCTGCCAGAGGGCACGCGCGAAGTCGGTACGGATCAGTCCCGGCGCAATGCAGTTGACGCGGATATTCTTCGGCCCCCATTCACAGGCCAGCGCACGGCACAGGCCCGCTTCCGCGGCCTTCGAAGTGCCGTAGAGGCCGAGCTGGCTGCTGCCGCGCAGCGCGCCGATGCTCGACAGGATGATCATCGCCCCGTCCTTGCGCTCGGCCATCTGCGGCAGCGCCATGTTGGCGAGCCAGAACACGCTCTTGACGTTGGTTACCATGATCTTGTCAAAGGCTTCGTCTGAAGCATCGGCCATCGGCCCGAAGACCGGATTCGTCGCTGCGTTGCAAACCAGAATATCGATCCGGCCCCATTTGGCCATTACGGCATCGACCAGGTTCTTGATTTCCTCCTTCCGGCCGACGTTGCATGGCGCCGCGATCGCCTCCTGACCGCGTGCGGCAAATTCGGCGCGCACGCTTTCGCACGCGTCGGCTTTGCGGCTCGAGATTACCACCCTGGCGCCGGCATTCGCCATCTGCTCGGCGATCGATTTGCCGATGCCCCTCGTCGAACCCGTCACGAGCGCCACCTTTTCCGCAAGACTGAACATGATTGCTCCTTTGCTCCTGCCAATGGACTTTGCGATGGTGGACGATACCACCCTCCGGCGCGCAGCGCTCAGCGTTCCGGGACGGTCCGAAGATAAATGGGCCGTTCGCGACCGGCGCTCCGAACGCGCACGGTCTCCTGCGGCGTCCAGTCGCCCATGTCGTGCCAATGCGACACGATGCGGGTACCGGGTTTGAGCTCGCGCAGGAGCTTCGGGCGCACTTTGAGGTTGAGATCGGGAAAAAGGAACAGCATGACCACCGTGGCGTCGCCGATGTCGGTTGTGAAAAGATCCTCGTTCCGAAACCGGATACGATCGGTTACGCCCGCCTCACGCGCGTTCTCCCGGCTTTCGGCAATGCGTTGCGGATCGATGTCGACGCACACGCCGCGCGCGTTTAACTCGCGCGCCGCGGTGATGACAATGCGCCCGTCGCCGCACCCAAGGTCGTACACCACATCGCCCGCATTGACCTTGGCCAGCCGCAACATGGCCTGCACCACGTCCATCGCCGTGGGGTCGTAACGCACGTCGGGCGCGCGCAGTGCCGGCGGGGCGGGGGCCGGCTGCTGCGCGAAGCCGATGCCGGCCATGCAACTCGCGGCGACGATGGCGCACAGGATCGCTCGATATCGCCCGGTTGCTCGATGCCGTCCATTGCCCCCGACGCCCCGCTCCGTGAACCCGCGGTCGCGTTGCATGACCCTCGCCGCTCCTGCTGAGATCGCTTATGGACCTTCCTCATCCGTGGTGCCAACGTGACAAGGCGCGCGGGCAAGACAAATGAGGCCAAAATCCGAGATCTCCCCGTGTGCGGCAACCGGCTCCTGATTCACTTGAGTTTCGCACCACCCCGGGCAACGTCGGACGCGGCGAAGAGTATGAGCAGG
>MERI01000007.1 GCA_001772005.1 Betaproteobacteria bacterium RIFCSPLOWO2_12_FULL_62_58
CGGCGCGAACGCGCACGCGGTTATGGACGGAGAAGCCGCTGTGGCGCCAGGCGAGCATGCTCGCCGACAGGCGCTCGCCGATGGCGTGCTCGGCCACGAGCAGCTTGAGCACTTCAGAACGAAATCCTTGTTCGAGCAGTTTTACGGGAATCGCGGGCAACGCGACGAACACCCCATCGGCGCCAAATAGACCGTCGGCGGCAAGCACATGGATATGGGGGTTGAAGGTCACCAGATCACCAAACGTCTGCACGAACAGGATCAGCCCTGGACGGCCCTCCACCCTGGCGCCGGTATAGGCTTGGATCAACAATCGCTCCACGATATGGCACAACTCCCCGAGCAGTCCGCGCCGGCGGGAAAAGATCGGCCGCAGCATTCGCGGTACGGTGAAGACGTATTGCCGGTGAGGCACGGGCGCAAGAACGTTCTCCTCGACCCAGTCCCCATAGGCAAGCACGCGTTTTTGGTGGCAGCTCGGGCAGAAATACCTTGCCTTGCATGAGAACGGCAGCAGGTAATCGTGACGGCATTCGGGACAATAGATGCGCGCGAACCCGTGGTGCGGATCGCCGCATTTCAGGAAGCGCTCGATGACGCGCTCTTCGAGCAGCCGCTGCAAGCGCCCCTCGGATCGCAGTTCCGCCATGTGGCGATCGGCGCATCGGTAGAGCGGGCTCGCGCGGGGCTTGCGCGGGCGATACACGCCGCCATTTGGCGCCCTTCCCGCCGCTCCCGCACCTGGTTCGCCGCATCCTGACATGATGCCAACAACGCGGTGCCGCTCGCCCCGGTGTCATCGCGCTGCCTCGATGGCACACGATCGAGTGCGACCGAGGCGCATGCGTCAACGCGGCGGGGACGAAGTTCGTTAAACATGGGATTGGTGAGCGCTTTTCGGTGAATCAGCAATTGGCAGGTTATGGCGTGCGCCGTGAAAAGGCGGCGCTTCCCAGTGAAAAGGGCACGGGAAGCGGGTCGCCGTGACGCTATCGCGCCACCGGCAGCAACCGGCCTGGCGCCGGCCATACACCGCTCTCGATGGCGCGGCTGCCGTCGAATGCCAGGTAGCTTTGCGCGCCGTAGTGCGGGAGCGGGCGCAACAGGGCGGTGAGCGATTCAGCGTCGCGCGCGGAAATCACGGCGATGGGTGCTTCGAGGAGCCCACCGCCGTTTTCACCGTGGAGCGTCCATACCTGCACTGAGCCGCGACCCGCAAGGACTGCGGGACGGGGCGGAAGTCCCAGTTTCAAGAGTGCGGCATCGACATGGCGGTGCACTCCGATGATAAGGGCCTGGGCCGTCCTTATCTTACCGTCTTAGCTCGCCAGCTCAATGCGGAGCGCGGGTCCGACCCCGATCGGAATCCCCGGCGCCGGTCATTTCCCGCCCTCAAGGGGATTATTTCTTCAGGTCGTTCTGCGCTCGCTCTAGCGCGACTTCGAGTCGAGCAAGCCACGGACGAAACTCTTCAAACCAACGCTCCCTTTGGTTCTTCAAGATATAACGATGTGCCTCTTGAAGGGCGCGGCGCCTTCCAGGCGCGAGAGCGACTGGCCGCTTGCTGCGCTTGGACCGGTTCATGCGCTCGCATAAATCCAGAATGGCGTGCCAGTGGGGAATGGCGCTTTTACCAAAAAGTTCCTGGATCGCTTCCTTCCAGCTTTTCTCAGGATCGTATGCGGCGGGAGCCGCGGCGTAGTCGAAGCAAGTAGCGAGGGGGATAAGACTCAAGTTCTCCTGTAGCAGGGGATTGTTCAGATAACCGTAAACGGTCTCCGGCAGGCGCGGGTCGCGGCCGGTCAGGGGGGCGAGGTGCATCTCATCGCTCATCGAGAGATCGTTAACGGGGTAGTTATCCCAGAGAATCAAAGGGTGCATGATTTGACGCGCCACTTTGCGCGCATGGGCCAAGGAGATTTTCCGGGGCACGATGGCCGGGCCGGTCCAGAGACAGGCGACAGGTTCAGGCAAATGTTTGGCGAGGGTTTTCCAGAAGCGGGGCTCGAAGGAGCCGAACATGCGCGCGAGCAGCGGATCTTCCGTATAACGGGAGGGACAGACCCACCATTCCACTTTTTTCCAGGACGCCGGCTGCCGGTCGAGGATTTTTTCCAGCCATAGCCCTTGCGCTTTGGCCAAGCTGCCGTTGAATTGCTTTCGATCTTCCTCATGCTCCAGGCGCGAAGGGATATCGTCAAAGAGAATCGCGAAAGTCTGTACGCCGGCATCGTAAAAGCGCGTCGCCTTGTCGAGCAAGACCTGCACGGGTTCCGGGGCAGAAAAGCGCAGACCCTTTCCGGGGTGGAAGGCGTAGACAAAATCGATCCGGTGCTCTTGCGCGGCCCTGATGAGCCTCAGAAGCGCTTCCCGTTCGCCTTTTGGATAGGGCTCCCTCCAGCGCTCGCGGTGATAGGGGTCGTCCTTGGGGGCGTAGAGATAGGTGTTCATTCCTCTCTTGGCGCCGAACCCGAAAAGAGCGCTGCGGTGCCGCATGCTCCAGGGAGGTCCGAAGAATCCTTCGACGATTCCGCGGCGTTGGAAAGTGGGCCCGCCTGGCATTTGATGTTAACTCCGATGCGAAAATGTTTTTTGGGGTGGTGATACCCGGTGCATTCTAAACAAAAACATTCAGAACCCAAGGATAAATCTCCTTCAATGACCCATATACTGAACGTTTTTTATCCAATTCATCAGTATTTAGATTCTTCCCAATCCCTGACTACTTGCTTGCACCATCGAAATCAGCGAAATCAGGCGAAATCAGCAGAGGCGAAATCAGGGTCAGTGCCAACTTTCCATCGCGGAAAAGTTACACTGACCCGCTTTTCTGCAGGGATGCGATCGGGTCACCGGCAGCAACCGGCCCGGCGCCGGCCAGATGCCGCGCTCGATCACGCGTGGGCCGTCGAACGCCAAGTAGCTTTGTGCGCCGTAATGCGGGAGCGGGCGCAACAGGGCGGTGAGCGATTCAACGTCGCGCGCGGAAATCACGGCGACCGGTGCGCCGACGGGCCCACCGGCGTTTTCGTTGCGCGCCGTCCACACCTGCGCTGAGCCGCGGCGCGCCACGATTGCGGGGCGAGCCGGAAGTCCCAGTGTCGAGAGCGCGGCATCCACATCCCGGTGCAGCCCCATGATGAGGAGAGGATCGCTGCCACGTACGGCTTCTGCGGGGTTCACCCGTTGCGCCGGCGTTTCGAAGAAGCGCTCGGCGAGCGCCTGCGCGGCGAACTGTACGTCGGCATCGGACGACACCACCGCCAAACGCGGCGCGCGGGCGATGATCCACTGGCGCAGGATGGGCGGCAGTTCCTCGCGGTCGAGCACGCGCCACACGCGCAGTTCAGGGTCGAGGCGCACCCCATGCGGGACGGCGTCCAGTTCGAGCACTACAACGCGGCGTTCGCTGTCGAATTCCACCCAGTGCGTTTCCGAACGGCCTTCCAAGGCGATTTCCACCGGCACGCGCACGGCATAGGCGGGCGTGGTCTGGGTAAGCGTCATCGCAAGCTTCGCTTTGCCGTTTGCGGTCTCTGCACGTGCTTCGGTGATGCTAAGCGTCGGGCCCCCCGCGCGCTGCACCCACTGGTCGAAGAACGTTTTGAGCGAGCGCCCCGCGGCCTGCTCGAAGGCGGCGCGCAGGTCGTCCCACGAAGCGAGCTTGAAACGATGCCGCTCCCAGAACAGACGCAAGCCGCGGCGGAAAGCATCTTCGCCGATCGCATCGCGCAACATGAAGAACACCATCGCCGACTTGCCGTAGCCTACCGCCGCCTCGGCGCCATGGGTGCGCGAGCGGAATGCCGCAAGCGGCAGGTGCGCGCCGGCAGGGACGGCGGCGAAATCGCGCAGCCACGATAGGCGCATCTCGCGCGCGGCTGCCGGGGACTCGCGTTCCTTGTAGAAGTAATCGGCCATGAAAGTGGTGAGGCCCTCGTTCCAGTTGCCCTTCGCGTAATCGGCATGCACGCCGTTGCCCCACCAGTTGTGCAGCACTTCATGGCCGAGCGAGGTCGCGCGAATGAACGGAAGCTTGAGGACTTCCCTGCCGATGTAGGTGAGCGTGGGCATGCCGAAACCCGTCGGCAACGGGCTCGCCACCACCGAAAACTCGCTGAACGGATAGGCGCCGATCTGCTCCGCGTAAAGTTCGAGGTAACGGCGGCTGTCTTCGAGGTAACCGTCTGCGAGCGCATCGAGGTCGCGATAAAAGTACGTGCGCAAACGCAGCGGTTTCGCGTCGCCCCGCGGCACGAGCTTTTCGCGCACCGCGTAGGGGCCGGCCATGAGATCGATGCCGTCCGCCGGGTGCTGGAACTCAAAAGTGGCGATGTAATGCCCGGCGGCGTCCCGCGGCAATTCCTCCTCAACGAGACGCCCGGCGACAAGCCCGCGCTGATCGCCGGGCAGCGAGAGCTTTACGCGGTAGCTGAAAAGCGGCGCAGGCCGCGGATACCAGCCGCTTGCCGAGTGCAGAAAACTTCCGTTGCCTGCCGCCATCGGGGGCAGGGCGCCGAGCACGCCGCGATGATCGAGCGTAGCGTCGAGCGCGGGCAGCGTGCCGCCATACTCGATGCGCAGTGCGCCGCCCCGTGGTGCGTTGACGCGCCACTCGCGGAAATCAGCGTCGCGAGCTGCGGCGACCACGGCAGCCGGCTGACCGTTAACCAACGCGGCTGAGACGGCAAGCGTATGGTGCAGCACAAAGCGGAAATCTCCCGGCGTGGCAAGTTCGGCAACGGCGCGGAAGTGGCGTGATTCCGGATCGAGCGTGACGTCGAGGTCGAGGTGTCCGGTTCGTGGCACAGCCGCGCAGGCCGGCGCAGCTACGAGCGCGCACGCGAGCAGTGCGAAGAGGCGCGGCGGCACAGTCATTTACGCGGCGGGAACTTGATCACCAGATCGAGGGTTTCGCCACCGCGCCGAATCTGCATCGGGAGCCAGGTGCCGTCGGGCTGCATGCGGACGGTGCTGATCACGCTGACCGTTTTCGCGACGGGGATGCCGGCGATCGACACGATACGGTCGCCGCGCTTAAGGCCGGTCCGCTCCGCGAGGCTGCCGGAGGAGACTTCCGCCAGCGTGACACCGCCTTCGACTTGTTCCAGCCGCACACCAAGCCGCGGCGGCGCGGGTTTGTCGCGCGGCATTTCGGGCATCGCGTACACGCCATCGGCGAAGCCCATTCTGATCGCTTCGCAATCCTGTCTGGTGTCCACCGGCAGCAGCGTGCCGACATTACTCACCCCCAGATCGCGCAGTTGGTGCGGCACGCCGTGACCGTTGCGCACGTGCCCGCCGCCCATGATGCCCACCACGAGCGGGCGCGAAGCGCTCTGCGCGGCATCGAGGCGGCGGGCGAGCGCTTCGGCCATCGCGCGGTCCCACGTCGTCTGGGACTCGACGAAGAACCGGAACGCCGCATCGTTCTTGTCGGCGGCGCCGGTTTCGCTTCCGGGGCGGCGCGGATGCGTTTTGAACACGTCGAACAGGAAGTCCTTGTAGGCATCCGGCGGTGGGGCGGGGCGCGACACACCTTCCTTCTGCTCCGCCGGCACCGCCGCCCAGCCCTGGTTCGCCACGGCCTCCGTCAACGTTCGCTCGACATTGAGCGCCACGATCGGGATGCGGTTGATCCGCGCGAACTGAAAGAGGGGCAGATAGAGTTCGGGCGGGAAAGTCCAGACCTTCTCCCACCCGGTCTGCTCGAGAAACTGCTTGACCGTGAGCTCTCCCGCGATCCACTTGTCGAGCACCGGTTGCACGCGGCGCGGGAACGACTCAAAGCCGATCACCATCTGTGACCTCAGCATGTGCAATGCCGCGAGCGTCTGCAGTTGCCATTGGTGATGGCCGGCGTCATCGTGCTGCTCGCCCAGCAGCACGATATCGCGTCTTGCCATATCGGCGAGCAACTCGCGCGCGGCTGCGGTGCGCGGTTTGTCGCCGGCGAGCGTGTACCACGCCGCGGGAGCAAGACATGCCGTAGCAGCAGCCTTATGCGCGGGGCCGTCCTGGGTGTACGCCGGGAAAGTGCACGTGAGCGCGACGGCAGCAAGCACACCGGCGACGATCGAGGGTATATTCTTGTTCATGGATGCGTAGGTTACCCCATTAGTGTTTCCTTCGGGGATGGTGGAAACCCCTCGCTTTCAGGCGAAGCAATGTTTTTCGAAATGTAAGCGAAGTGAACATGAGCAACGTTTGCGGCAACAAGGGCAACGCACGTTGTCATGCCCGCGTAGGCGGGCATCCAATCTGCGGTGCGCTGAAATTGGATTCCCGCTTTCTCGGGAATGACAGTGGGGGAGGCTTTGCAGTCGGCGTCAAGCGGACGCGCCGTAAGCCCCTCGGCTTGCCGCCGAGGGTGGTTTAGTTATAGGGCACCAATGATGAAGCTCCCGAAGTTGGTAATGCTTGCCATTGCGCTTGGCACAGCGGCTGCTCCAGCCGCTGCGGCGCAGAGCAAGATTTTTCAGTCGGAAAAACATGCTTTTCGCGTCGTGACGCTGGTCGAGGGACTGGCGAACCCGTGGTCGCTTGCGTTCCTGCCTGACGGCCGGATGCTGGTCACGGAACGTCGGGGACGGTTGCGTGTCGTGTCCAAGGATTTCAAGCTCGATCCAAAGCCGGTGGAGGGCGTGCCGCGCGTGGCGGCAGTGGGACAGGGCGGCCTGTTCGATGTCGTGCTGCATCCGAAATTCGCGGAGAACGGCTGGATTTATCTCGCGTATAACGGCCCCGGAGACGCCGGCCACGGAACGGAGTTGATGCGCGCGAAGTTTGAGGGACACCGGCTCACCCAGCAGCAGGTGCTGTTCCGTCTCGAACCCAAGTCCGGCGGCGGCCTGCATTTCGGCGGGCGCATCGTGTTCGATCTCGAGGGCCATGTCTATCTCACGCTCGGGGACCGCGGCGAGAACGAACGCGCGCAGCGGCTCGACGATCACGCGGGTTCGGTGATCCGGCTGCACGATGACGGGCGCGTGCCCGCGGACAATCCGTTTGTGAAGCACGCCGGCGCGAAACCCGAAAAGTTCACGCTTGGCAACCGCAACATGCAGGGCGCGGCGCTGCATCCGAAAACCGGCGAGCTGTGGACGCACGAACACGGGCCGCAGGGAGGCGATGAGATCAACGTGATTCGCGCCGGGCGTAATTACGGCTGGCCGGTCATCACTTACGGCGTGAACTACGGCATCGGCACGCGCATCGGCGAAGGCACGCACAAGCCCGGCATGGAGCAACCGCTCTACAAGTGGGTGCCGTCGATCGCGCCCTCGGGAATGGCATTCTACGAGGGCGACAAGTTTCCCGACTGGCGCGGTAACCTGCTGATCGGCGCGCTGCGCGACGAGATGCTGGTGCGCCTGGAGCTGGACGGCGAGAAGGTGATGAAAGAGGAACGGCTCGTCAAGGACGCGATCGGCCGCATCCGCGATGTGCGCGTCGGCCCCGACGGTTACGTCTATCTGCTCACCGACGAATCGAACGGTGCGCTCGCGCGGCTCGAACCGGTGAGGTGAGTGAGGCGTGAGGGGAGAGGCGAGAGGCGAGAGAAACGTGGGCTTGGCCCACCGTTTCCGGCTCTTGACGCCGCTTAGTCGACTGTCGCGCCGGAATCCTTGACGGCTTTGGCAAAGCGCGCGGTTTCGGAGCGGATGAGCTTGCCGAATGCTTCCGGCGTGCCGCCGCCCGGGTCGAAGCCCTGATCGGTGAGCTTTCCCGCGACGTCGGGAAGTTTGAGAATACGCGTCACTTCCGCTGCAAGCTTGTTGACAACGGGCTTGGGCGTGCCGGCGGCGGCGACGATTCCCACCCAATTCGACAACACGAAGTCCGGATAGCCCTGTTCGATCATCGTCGGAACATCGGGCATGAACGGATGGCGCTTCTCGGTCAGGGCCGCAACGATGCGCAGGCGTCCGCCTTTCGCGTACGGGAACAGTTCCGGAATCGCGTTGATCATGACGTGCACCCGGCCCGCGATCAGGTCGGGTATGCTGGGCCCCACGCCCTTGTACGGCACGTGGGTGGCGTCGATCCTGGCGGCGCCTTTGAACATCTCCAGCGACAGATGGCTGATCACGCCGACGCCGCCCGAGGCGTAACTCAGGCGGTTGCTCTTCGCCCACGCGACGAGTTCGGCCACGCTTTTGACCGGGAGACTCGGGGTGACCACCATGATCAGCGATGAGCCGCCGAGCCAGACCACGGGTGTGAGATCGCGCTCCAGGCTGTAGCCGAGCTTGCGGTACAGCGTTTGCGAGATCGTGTGCGCCGTGCTGATGTTGAGGATCGTATAGCCGTTGGGATTGGATCTCGCGACGATCTCGGCGCCCACGTTGCCGCCCGCGCCGGGACGGTTGTCGACGATGACCGGCTGGCCCCATGCGTCACTCAATTTCTGTCCCACAATCCGGGCGAGGATGTCGTTGACCCCGCCGGGCAAAAACGCGACGACGTAGCGGATGGGCCGCGCCGGGTAATCCGCGGCATATGCAGCACCGGCCGAAATTCCCGCGAGTCCGAACAGCGCGGCGCAAAGAACAGCACGCAGCCTCATATGTACCATGGCTTAGTCCTCCAGATGATGGACCTTCGATATTCGAGGTTTCAACGCTTCCACGATATGATGATACCGGGACACGGCGCGGCCGGCAAAGCCGTCGCGAGATGCCCTGGGCCGGATGGGGCGATCGCGTTCGCCTCGGCCGCGTCGGTGACGTGCATGGCGGCGGTATCCATCCTGCGTGGAGTGCCGGCGGCATCTTCCGGGATGGAGTCTCCCTGTCACCCACGGCGGCGAAATGGCGGGCGGCCCCGCCAGTACTGGATCATCAGGTAGCCGCCCAGCATGCCGCCGAGATGGGCGAAGTGCGCCACGCCCGCCAGCGTTTGCGTGATGCCGAGATAGAGTTCGAGTGCGCCGAATACGATGACGAACAGCCATGCCGGCATCGGAATCGGCGGGAAAATCAGCACCACGATCCGCCGCGGGAAATACATCCCGAAGGCGAGCAGCACGCCGAACACGCCGCCCGATGCGCCGAGAGTCGGGTACGGCGGCCCGCCGCTCATCGCCAACACCACGAGTTGCGCTATGCCTGCGGTGACAACGCAGGTGAAGTAGTAGACAAGGTAGCGCCGCTGCCCGAACACTCGCTCGATGTCCGAACCGAACATGTAGAGCCCCAGCATGTTGAACAACAGGTGCACGATGCTGCCGTGCAGGAAGCCGTAGCTGATCAACTGCCAGGGCTGGAATACCGCCGGAACGGGTCCGGCAGCCAGCGAGTGGAGCGGCCACAACGCGAACCATATGAGCAGCGCATCGCCCACCACCTCCTGCAGCAGGAAGACCGCAAGATTGACGATGATCAGCGTGCGCGTGACGGGCGGTATCGATAAAAACATGAGCGGTACGGTGGTCGCGCTGCCACGGCGGTCGTCACGCAAGGACCGGCGGCAACTGCTGCGCGAGCCTGGCGCGCTCCGCAGCCGCGCTACCGTTCAATGCGAACCCGAGCAGCCTGCCTGTGGCGTCGATGAATAACGATTTTACGCTATCGGCGTGCTGCTCGACGCGCCATTCGCCGACGGCGCCATTTGCCGGCGGCGCGACGATGGTCGGGCAGGCCGGCGTCTTCACCAGCACCGGCATCGCCGGATAGGACACCGCGGTGCGATTTCCGGCGAGCGTGGCAGCGAGCGCACGCGCGGCGTGCATGATCGGCATCACGAAGGGCAGCACGAGTCCTTCGACTTCGGCGCAATCGCCGATTGCGAAAACATCCGCTGCGCTGGTTTCCAGATAGCGATTGACGACGATGCCGCGGTTGATTGTCAGTCCGGCGGCGCGCGCGAGCTCCAGTTTCGCCTTCAAGCCGACCGCCGAGAGCACGACATCAGCCACGATCGCTTCCCCGTTGACAAGCGTGACCTTGATGGCGTCCGGTTCGCGATCGACCGCCTTCACACTGGCGCCGAGATGCCAGGTTACGCCCAGCGCAGCGAGCTTTTCCTTGAGCAGCGCGGCGCCGGCGGGCGGCAGCAGGCGCGGCAGCGGCTGATCGGCGATATCGACGACGTCGACCTTGTAGCCCGTGGAGGAAAGGTCGTTCGCGAATTCGCAGCCGATGAGTCCAGCGCCGATGACGGCAACGTTTTTCTTGCTCTCGATCGCGGCACGGAAGCGCGCGTAATCGTCGAGGCTATTGACCGACAAGACCGCGTCGGTGGCGTTGCCGGCGAGCGGCACGCGGATCTGATCGGCGCCGAGCGCGAGCACAAGCTTCGAATAGGGCAGCGTCTCTTCGCTGATCTTGACCTGATGCGCGTCGGTTCGGATTGCAGTCACGCGCGTGTGCGTGCGCACCGTCGCATTGAGTTGGGCCGCCATCTGCTCGGGCGTGTTGAGCGGAATTGCCGCCGGTGTCTTGTTGGCCGCCAGCGCGTTGGACAGCGTCGGCTTGGAGTAGAACTCGCCGCCGTCGGCGGTGACGATGGCAAGCGGCGCCTCTTTGTCGAGCTTGCGCAGCTCCCTGGCGACGTTGTACCCCGCAAGTCCGCTGCCGATGATGACCACAGGTTGCATGTCTTGTCCCACCAGGTAACGCAGAAAAAAATCCCGCCGCGGGCGTGCGGCGGGACTGGTGCCGCTATTGTACTGCAAGTCCGCCGTTATTTTTCGAGCAGGCTGCGCAGCATCCACGCGGTTTTTTCGTGGACTTGCATTCTCTGGGTCAGCAGATCGGCGGTGGGCTCGTCGTTCACCTTCTCGACAAGCGGGAAGATTGAGCGCGCGGTGCGCACGACGGCTTCCTGGCCTGCGACCAGCAGCTCGATCATCTTGACGGCCTTGGGCACGCCGGCCGTTTCCTGGATCGAAGAAAGCTTCGCGTACTCGGCGTAGGTGCCAGGTGCGGGATAGCCCAGCGCGCGTATGCGTTCAGCGATGAGGTCCACGGCGAGCGCGAGTTCGTTGTACTGCTGCTCGAACATGAGATGCAGCGTCTGGAACATCGGACCCGCCACGTTCCAATGGAAGTTGTGGGTCTTGAGATACAGCGTGTAGGTGTCGGCCAGCAGACGCGACAATCCGTCCGCAATGGCCTTGCGGTCCTGATCCTTAATGCCGATGTTGATGTCCATTTGCTTCTCCTTTACGCAGCGAGTTTTATCATGTCGAAGTCGGCCTTGGCGATACCGCAATCCGGGCACGCCCAGTCTTCCGGGATATCTTCCCAGCGCGTGCCTGCCGCGATGCCGTCCTCAGGCAGTCCTTTGGCTTCGTCGTAAATGAAGCCGCATACAATGCATTGCCATTTACTCATCTGAATCTCCTTTCCTAGCAAAAAGTATTCAACTGCCGATAAGAGCCGATAGCTCGGGTAAGCGGTGAGCTGTGAGCGGTAAGCCGTCAAATGCAAACCCGGCTATCGTGGTTACCGCTTACTGCTTGCCGTTCACGTCCGCAGCACTCAGCTGCGGACGTTCGCGAGCGTCGCGCGGTAGCGGTTGGCGTGCCGCTCTTCGACCCTGGCGAGCGCGGCGAAGCGCCTGGCCGCCTTTGCGAGCGTGTCCCGGAAGCGCGCGGCGTGTTGCTTCGACTCCGCGATCTGCTCGTCCATCTCGGCAACGGCGGCATGGTGGCCTTCCTGCTCGGCGAGGTGGCGGAAATTGGGATACATCTCGGTGTATTCGTAGGTCTCGCCCGCGATCGCCATTTCCAGGCATCCGGCCGGGTTCATTTCCGCCGGCGGATAGAGCAGGTCGAGATGGCCGAAAGCGTGCTGCACTTCCTGCGCCGCGGTGTCCTCGAACACCCTGGCCGTTTCCACGTCGCCCTGCGCGCGGCAGATCTTTGCGAAGTACATGTATTTGATATGCGCCATCGATTCGCCGGCAAACGCCGCCTCGATGTTTTTTACGGTTACCGATTCCGGTTTCATGTGTTTTCTCCTGTCGTGTGTGTTTCGCGTTTGCATCACGCTTGGACACATCTTAGGCAACCGCGGAGAATCAATCCAATGGATTGTTGATATCAATCCGATAGTGTATGGCTATCGAGAAACCGGGCCGGAATGGCGACCGGGACGAGCCGATCAATCGGCGACGGGGGCAGCCCGGGCGATCAGGGTCACGCCGGGCAGCCTGCAGGCGAGTATCGCCTCGCGCACGGCGGCGACGGCGCGCGGCCGCGGAAAGCTCCGGCGCCAGGCGAGGGCGATGCGCCGGGTCGGCACGGGCGGGGCGAAGGGGCGCACCGCGACCAGCCCGGTTTGCGCGGCTTTCGCTTCCGCCGCGGTCGTGGGCAGCACCGTGATGCCGGCGCCGGAGGCGACCATGTGGCGGATGGTCTCCAGCGAACTGCCTTCGAGGGTCTGCTGCATGCCGCCGTTTGTGGATCGCTTTACGCCCGAGCAGGTTTGCAGAACCTGATCGCGGAAACAGTTACCGCTCGACAGCAACAGCAGATTCTCGCTGCACAGATCCGCTGCGGGAATTTTCGTCTTCTTCACCCACGGGTGCCCGGCGGGGATGACGACGCGGAACGGCTCGTCGTAAACGGCCTGGGTCACGATGCCCGGCTCGCTGAAAGGCAGCGACAGGATGATGAGATCGAGCTCGCCGTTCTTCAGCAGCTCCGCAAGCTTGGCGGTGAAGTTCTCCTGGATCAGCAGCGGCATCTTCGGCGCGCGCTTGTGCAGCAGCGGGATGAGCTGCGGCATGAGGTAGGGACCGACGGTATAGATCGCGCCCAGCCGCAGCGGCCCCACGAGCTCGTCCTTTCCCGCTGCCGCGATCTGCTCGATCGCCGCGGTTTCTTCCAGCACGCGCTGCGCCTGCTCGACGATGCACGCGCCCACCGGCGTTACCGTGACTTCGGATGCGCCGCGCTCGAACAGCGTTACGCCGAGTTCGTCCTCAAGCTTCTTGATCGCCACCGAGAGCGTTGGCTGACTTACAAAACATTTTTCGGCAGCACGGCCAAAGTGCCGTTCACGCGCAACTGCGAGGACGTATCTCAGTTCGGTGAGCGTCATGCCGGGGATTCTACCGCGTCTGCGATCGAGCGCGATGTGACGCCGCCGCGGCTTGGCAACGAGTCGCCCATGTCAATCCCGCCCGTGCCGCGAGGCGTGCTTGCCGATCGGGGTCTTGGGCATCATCACTCCCCGGCCATGGACCCCGCGCGGCGATAACCCGCCAGCGCCTCGGCGATCTTCAGGCGCGCCACGCTGTTGGTGCTTTCCGAGTGCAGGAAGATCAGCGCGTCGCGCACGTACTTCTGCATCGGCAGCTCCCGCATCACGCCCATGCCCCCGAAGATCTGCGCCGCATCGAGGACCACCTGCTGGACGGTCTCGGAGGTGAAGACCTTGGCGATGATCTGCAGCGGAAGATCGGGAAGGCTGCCGTCGGCGTAGGCCTGCGGGTGGTCCGAGGCCCAGGCCACCTGCCAGATCATGTTGCGCGCCATTTCCAGCCTGATTGCCATCTCGGCGAGCGCCAGTCCCACCGACTGGTGCTCGATGATGGGCCTGCCGCCCTGCACCCGCAGCTTCGCGTACTCCAGCGCGGCCTCGTAGGCGGCGCGCCCGATGCCCAAGTTCATCGCCTGGAACCGCGGCATGCGACGGCCCATGTTGGGGACGGCCCAATGGCTCTTGCCCTCCTCGCCGAGCAGATTCGCGCCGGGCACGCGGCAGTCCTGGAACACCAGTTCGCCGTTGGAACCCAGCCGGCGTCCGACTTTGTCGTGCTCGCGTATCGTGAGGCCGGGCGCAGGGTGCGGCACCAGCAGCGAGGTTACGCCGCCGGTCTCGGATTTCTTCGTTCCCGTGCGCACGTGCACCGCGATCAGCTTGGCGATCGGGGCGCTGGTGATAAAGTTCTTGACGCCGTTGATCACCCAGTCACCATTGCTGTCGCGCACCGCAGTGGTCTTGTAGCCGGCGCCCGGCGCCGGCGGCCGATGGTAAGACCAACCCAGATCGGTATCGGGCTCATGCCCCGCGGTCGCGAGATGGAAGCGGTCGTCGGCCAGAAACTGCGGCAGAAAGCGGGCGCGCTGCTCGGCATTCATTAACCGATCGAACCAGGCGTGAGCAAGCGCCGAGGTTTGTCCCAGCGTGGCGGAAATGCCCACGTCACCGACCGCCAGCTCTTCGGTCACGATGCAGGAGGTCAGGTTATCGGCGCCGGTGCCGCCGAGTTCCTCGGACAGGGCCAGCGTGCGCAATCCCATCTGCGAGGCCTTGTCGAGCACTTCCCAGGGGAAACGCTCGTCGAAATTCTCGAGACGATCCCGTTCCAGCGCGATGGGCCTGATTTCCCGCTGAACGAAATCGCGGACGGTTTCGCGGATTTCGCGTTGTTCCGGGGTAAGATGAAGGTTGTACATGGACGGCCTCCCGAATTTCTCGTTCTCAGGATGTGAGACTGAACTGGAACACGACGGCCAAGTCCCGAAGGCGGACCGGGACCGGGCTTACCTGGCCCGCTGCGCGACCGCGCCCGCGCAGCGAAGGAATGATAGGGGCGGAGTGACTTTCGCGGCAAGCTTTTTCCTCGCGCCTCCCTACCAGGATCGCGCCGCGCCTGACCCTTGACACCTTGTTGCGTTTCCTCTGTAATCCCGGCTGATGCGACACGCGTCGCGCGGACCTGTTTGAGCGTTCATCACCGCGCTCCGGAATGCGCGATGGTATCCCGGAAAATAAAGCGTGGGCTTCCAGACAGCAGATCTTCCACAGAACTTGCAACGTTCTTCAGTCACCCAGAAAGGAAAATTCATGCGTTATCGGAAATCCGAAGCCAAGGCATTCGGAAGGGCTAATTTGCACGGCATCTGGGCCGCGATCCCGTACCCCTTCACGGCAAAGGGGGACCTCGACGAGGCGGGTCTGCGCAGGGACGTTCGCAAATACGTCGACGTGCTCAAGCTCGACGGGCTTTTCTTCGGCGGTCTGGTCGGCGAGTACTGGTCCCTGACGATGGAAGATCGCCGGCGCGGACAACAAATCGTGGTCGAGGAAGTCGGCGACAAGGCCCAGACTCTGGCGCACACCGGCTGCATGAGCCTGCGCGACACCATCGCGCTGACCCAGCACGCGCAGCAGATCGGGTCGACTTACGTCATCGTCGGCAATCCGGCGGTGAGCACGCACGAACCCGACGACCTTTACGAATTTTTCAACGGCCTGTGCGCTGAGGTCGACATCGCCGTGTCGCTGTTCAACACCCCGATCTGCGGCTACTCGCTCTCGCCGGAAATGGTGGCGCGCATCGCCGAGATCGAGAACATTTTCTGCATCAAGAACCCTCTGCCGCCCGCGCATACCGACGAGGTGCGGCGCCTGGCCGGCAAGAAAATCGTTGTGTGCGATCCCAACGAGGGGCGTTGGCTCGACAACATCATCAAACACAAGGACCCGTTGTTCATGTCCAGTCCCGATCCCTATCTGCTGCAGGTCGCGGGGCGGCAAACCATGCGCGAGTACACGCAGAAAGCGATGGCCGGAGACGTGGCCGGCGCGCGCGCCGTCTCCAAGACCATGGATCCGGTGCGCCGCATCGCTGATCGCTGGATGAACAGCAAGTGGTCGGCGCCGAGCGTTCCGATCAGCGCCATCAAGTACTGGAGTGAGTTGCTGGGATTCACCGGCGGCGCGCCGCGCGCGCCGATGCAGCCGCTCACGGCCGACGAGAAACGCACGCTGAAACAGGAGCTCCAGTCCGTCGGTTTGTTGTCCTGACCTTAAAAGGAGTGCGCCATGACGATGTTCCGAGCCTCTGTCGTATCCCTCTGGCTGGCGGTTATGCTGGGTGCCGGCGCCGTGCATGCACAGCCCGTGCGCATCGGCGTTATCGGGATTCTGCCCGATGCCGGCATCTTCGTTGCGCTGGAGAAGGGCTATTTCCGCGAGGCGGGGGTCGAT
>MERI01000008.1 GCA_001772005.1 Betaproteobacteria bacterium RIFCSPLOWO2_12_FULL_62_58
TTCGATTGTCCACTATCACCGGCTGCCCGAACGAGTCCGAAACCTGCTGGGCAATGAATCGCGCCAGACCATCCACCCCTCCACCCGCAGCCATTGGGACGATCAACCGGACTGGTTTGGCCGGATACTCTTGCTGGGCGACCGCGCCGCCCGCAGCGATCACTAACAGTGCCAATCCTACGACAGTGCCCTGTTGGAGATTGATCATGCTCGCCTCCAAGAGTGAGTAGTTTGATACGTCATAAATTCGGGGGTGCGCCCATCACCGAATGCGAGATGGAAAACGACGCCTTCCCAGCGCTGGAACCACTGCCAAGGCAGTGATTCAACACTTGTTCTCGCATCACTGCAGCCGGGAGTTTCTATAGTTCCCGGGAATCGTCGACGCGGCAACTCCCGCGCAACCGGATGTTCATCATGGGGATGAACAACTGCGACCCCATAAACCCCTCCGGCACGTCCGGGATCTGCCCGCTGTCGCGTTCTATACCAAAGCCTATTCGTTCCTTCAGATATAGTCATCCAAATAGTAAAATGTTACTTTACTGATGTCAAGTAAATGGTGCGTCGGATATTGCGGCATTTGTCAGCAGAGAGAAGCTCACATTCACGTAGTACCATGTCGCGCCATGGATGGCGTGCTCCCACAGCATTTTTCAGATCAGTCTTGGTGAATGAGGCACTCCTTTGGGGAAAATTAGAGACACCGAACGCACGAGAGAGCGGATATTAGATGCCGCAGCAAGAGAATTTACGCAGAAAGGATTTGACGGCGCGACATTATTTGGCATTGCTCAACGTGCACGGGTCAGTAAACAGCTGATCCATCACCATTTCCGCAGCAAAGACAAATTGTTCCAAGAGGTGCTCAACGTGAAGTTTCGGCCGATGCTGGATTTTCAGGAAACGGTTCCACGGGCAACTACCGATCTGATAGCGGAACGTTTCAAAAGGAGGGTAGACTATCTTGATTACATCCGATTCTTAACATGGGAGGCTGCCAGTGGGCATGGAGATTCCTTACCTGGGTATAAGACACGGCAGCATCGCATCGCCAGTTATGCTGAGACTCTAAGACTAATGCAGGCTGCAGGTCGGATTCCGAAGGATCTCGATTTCAGGCTATTACAACTTGCCATATTTTCTCTTTCCACTTACCCAATGGCATTTGGACAAATTACCCGACTGGTCACCGGATATGCGCCTACCGACTTACGCTTCCAAAAAAGGTGGTATGCGTTTCTCCGGCGCATCGGTAAGCGCCTTTTCGGTTAGCAACTGCTGGGGCCCTGTGGCGCAACTCGCGGGCCAAGTTTAAGTGCATGCGAACGCTCGCTATTTATTCTTGGAGGAGAAGATGAAGAAGCTCGTATACCGCGCTGTTCTTCCGTTCGCACTGCTCATCGCCGCAGCTGGCGGCGTTAACGCCCAACAGAAGTATCCGACCAAACCAATCCGCATGATCGTGCCCTATGCACCGGGAAGCCCGGTCGAGATTCCTGCGCGCGCGATCGCGCCGCGGCTCTCCGAGTCGATGGGCCAGGCGATCGTGATCGAGAACCGTGTGGGCGCGAGCGCGAGGATTGGCACGGCGTCCGTCGCGAAAGCGCCCCCCGACGGCTACACGCTCTTGTTCAACAACTCTTCGCACGCGGCGAACGTGGCTCAGTACAAGAAACTGCCGTACGACGCACTGGCTGACTTTGCTCCAATTACGCAAGTTAATGGGACATCAGGGAATCTGCTAGTGATTCACCCGTCGTTTCCGGCGCGCTCCGTCAAGGAACTCATCGCGCTCGCAAGAAAATTGCGGAACGAACTTAACTATGCCACGGCGGGTGTCGGCAGCCCACAGCATGTTGCCGGCGCGCTGTTCGCCTCCATGGCCGGCATCCAACTCGTCCACGTGCCCTACAAGGGAACTTTGGCGGCGCTGACTGATGTGATGGGCGGTCGCGCGGAGATTATGTTTGTGAGCCCGGGAGTCGCGCTACCGTTCGTCAAGGATGGGCGCGTGCGTGTGCTTGGCGTTACAGGGCGGCACCGCCTGCCGGCGCTGCCCGACGTGCCGACTATCCACGAAGCGGGGCTTTCCGGCTACGAGTTCACCAGCTGGCACGGCATGTGGTTCCCAGCCGGCGTGCCCGCCGAAATCGTGCGCCGCATGCACACTGAGGTGGTGAAGGCGCTCGCTGTACCCGAAGTGCGTAAATATTTCGCGGATAACTTTCTTTTTCCCGTCGGCAGCTCGCCGGACGAGTTCGCTGAGTTCATAAGGAAGGACATCGAGCTGCAGGCGAGCATCGTGAAGAGGATCGGCCTGGAGCCGGAGTGAACGAAACATTCCAGCCCGTTGCTTTAACAACAGAGCGGGGAACGGAGACAGAGCGCAGCTAAATCGGGCGAGGCAAAAAATCTTTCGCACTAGGCACCCATACTTTCGCCGAACCGGCGGAAATGCAGCGTTTCCGCGCCAACACTATCGAAATCACGGGTCGGATTGAAAAGCACCAGATTTCTGCACCTGTGCCCCGCAATAATTCGCGTCGCGGATTTTGGGCTACTGAGCGGCTGCCGGCGTGCCGATGACAGGATCAACAGTTTTCGAGGGAGGGATGGGTGGGATTGAGTGTATCCAGGGTGTGCTGCCTCGCCGGTCTGCTTGCAGCCAATTCGCATGTGGTGGCCCAGACCGCAGCATCGCTGGGCGCAGGCGATTTTCCGCGCAAGCAGGTTCGGATGATTGTGCCCTTTGCTGCTGGTGGCAACACCGATTTTCTCGCCCGCACGGTCGGCCAAAAGCTCACGGAAAGCTGGGGTCAGCAGGTTATCGTTGACAATCGGCCGGGAGCAGGAGGCAGCATTGCCGGCGAGCTGGCAGTCAAGGCGCCAGCGGACGGGTATACGATGCTTTTTGTGTCGCTCACGACCGCGATCGCGGCGACACTGCACGAGAAACTGCCGTATAACGTTTTGAAGGATTTTTCTCCGGTTATCCTGATGGCGACTGCACCGCAAGTGCTTGCAGCGCATCCCAATGTCCCGGCCAAGAACGTGAAGGAGTTGATCGCGCTGGCGAAGGCCCGCCCTGGCAGACTTACCTACGCCTCGTCGGGGATAGGTGGCGGGACGCACCTCACGGGGGAACTTTTCAAATTGGCCTCAGGCACCGATTTGATCCATGTTCCATACAAGGGTAACGCGCCTGCTCTGTCAGATCTTATGGGCGGACAGATCGACCTGATCTTTGCTGGGATTATCTCGGTGGTGCCTCCATACAAGGCCGGCCGTGTGCGCCCGCTTGCTGTTACGAGCGTGCAACGCTCGCCGGTCGCTCCCGATATTCCCACCATGATCGAGTCGGGCGTAAAGCGCGTGGAGTCGACATCGTGGTACGGTCTCGTGGTGCCGGCAGGAACGCCACGCGACATTGTGCAAAAGCTGAACCGGGAAATCGCCCGCATACTCGAAACACCGGAGGTACGAGATCGGCTGCGTGCCGAGGGGGCGTTGGTTGCGGCCGGCACGCCGGACGCCTTCAGTGCCCATATTCGCGGTGAGGTCGAGAAATGGGCGCGCGTCGTGCGGGCGGCCGGTATTCGGGCTCAGTAGCAGTGCCGGCCAAGTCCTCCAAACCGCGTGCCACGGCTGCTGGCGCCAGTTCGCAGGACGTAGATCGTTTATTGCTCGATATTGCGCACTACGTTGATCGGGACAACGTAGGGAGCGAAGATGCTTACCGGATTGCGCGCCTGTGTTTGATGGACAGCCTGGGTTGTGCGCTCCAGGCATTGTCGTATCCCGCGTGCACGCGGCTTCTTGGTCCCATCGCGCCGGGCACGATCGTTCCCAACGGAGCAAGAGTGCCAGGCACGTCTTTTCAACTGGACCCGGTCAGTGCCGCGTTCAATTTTGGTTGCATGATCCGCTGGCTGGATTTCAATGACAGCTTTACCGCGGGCGCCGGACACCCTTCAGACAACATTGCTGGCATATTGGCGGTCGCCGATCATGATTCACGGCGCAACGCGGCCGCGGGCAAGCCGCCCATGCTGATGCGCCAAGTGCTCGGGGCGATGATCAAGGCGCACGAGATTCATGGGCTGCTCGCCCTGGAGAACAACTTCGGAGCCGCAGGGCTTGATCATGGTTGGTTTAGCCGTGTCGCCACGGCGGCTGTTGCCTCCAAGCTACTGGGCGGCAGTGTGGACGAGATTCTGGATGCAGTGTCCAACGCGTGTCTGGAAGTCAACATACGCACGTTTCGCCAGGCGACCAACACCGGATCCCGCAAATCATGGGCGGGAGGTGATGCTACGGCTCGTGGGGTACTGCTTGCTCTGATGGCAATCAAGGGTGCAATGGGCTATCGCTCTGCGCTCAGCGCCCCAAAGTGGGGTTTCTACGATGTGGCGTTGAAGGGGCGACCCCTTTCGGTCTCCCGGTCGTTCGGGTCTTTTGTGATGGAGAACGTGATGTTCAAGATCTCGTATCCGGCCGGTGCGCATGCGCAATCTGCAATCGAGTGCGCGGTCAAGCTGTCGCCGTCCGTACGTGGACGACTTGGTGATGTGGAACGAATCGACATCGTTACCCACGAGAAGGCGCGGCAGGTGATGGACAAGACGGGACCGCTGCGCAATCCCGCTGACCGGGACCACTGCTTGCAGTATGTGGTTGCGGTGGGCCTTATATTCGGTGACGTGGCGGCGCATCACTATGAGGATGCGGCTGCTGCTGATCCGCGCATTGACGCGCTGCGCTCGGTTATGCATGTCACCGAGAATCCGGCCTACACCCGCGCCATGTATGACCAATCCCGTCGGGCAAACTCTGCCGCTGTCGCAGTGCGGTTCAGGGACGGCTCGTCGAGCGGGCCGGTGGAGACGCTTTACCCCATAGGCCATCCATTCCGCCGGGCGGATGCGATGCCTCTGCTCGATCACAAATTCCGGGCAAGCATCCGCCAGCGGTATTCCGAAAAGCAGCAGCGCTCGATACTAAATTTGCTATCCGATCAGGCAGCCCTTGAAGCCATGCCGGTGCACGAGTTTGTGGATATGACTGTTATTCCGGGTTGAACGCGAAACAGGCTCGGGGTGCTGCTGTCCCTGCGAGTGGCAGCCACGGTGCTTAGGCACGATGCGGCGGGCAAGGCTCAGCACCCGTGTTCGTGCGCAAGGCTGTCCAGTGGATGGCATACACGCTAGATTTTACAAAGTCGCTCTCTACACGGCGCACAAGGAGTGGTTCATGTCTTCGAACGGTACGTGGATCGATCATTTTCCGGGAAATTTCTCTTGGTCGAATGCGACTCTCGTCTGCAAGGGTATGGCCCCCTGGGGCGCCGTTGCACTGGAGGAGATCGACCGCATTGGCGAGCGGCTCAAGGCGCGCGCGCGACCCCGATGCGTGGTGGGAGGGATGGTCGGCAATGGCTGCGAGGCTCGAACAAACGGCCGATGCGGCCGCCACCGAGGGACGCCATCTCACGGCGGGCAATTACTACATCCGCGCTGGGAACTACTATTTCACCGGTGAACGCATGGTGCCGCCGGGCGAACAGAAGCTCGGCATTTATCGCAAAGCCCTGCGTTGCTTCCACGCCGGTTTCGAGCGCCGCTATCCGAATATCGAGCGAGTTGATGTGCCGTACGAAGGCGCGCCGACGGCTGCATATTTCATGAAGGCACCTGGCGTGTCCGGGCGCGCACCTACGGTAGTGCTGTTCGACGCTCATATTTGACAACAACTCTCGGTTAGGATTATGGTTGTGCGCGGCGGTGCGGTCTTCACCTAGGTTTGAATTCCACGAACGAAGGACGGCTGTGGCGATGGTGTTTCCAACACGAAGGACCAGAATCGAAGAATAAGCCAGAAAGAAGTGTCAGACAGAAGTGCCAGGCCGGTCTTTATATAAGCGCCGTCGAAAAAAATCGACGAAGAAAAAGATGACTTTCAAACCGGCCAATTAAGACGACTTTGAGGTCGCCACTGACGTGTCGGGTATGAGAAGCCACGGTACCATTTCTGATCCCGCCATCTTGATCGTGTAGAGGAGGTACATCATGAAACATTGCGGCCTGTTAAACGGTTGGCTGTTTGCCTTTCTTCTGGCTTTGGCTTGGACCGCCATGGCTGCCGAGGAGCAGCAGGGAACCCTGGTCGTCGCCCTTGACACACTCGGCGCTCAATCCATGGACCCGATCCAGGAAACCCGGAGCGCCCATGCCCATTACCAGGCTCCGATGTACGACTCGATAGTCGGGCTCAACTTCGAAAAGGGGGGAGCGGGGCCGGGTGTTGCTGAACGCTGGGAACTCGCCAAGGACGGCCTGAGTTGGATCTTCCACATCCGGAAGGGCCTCAAGTGGCACAATGGCGACCCCATCACGGCGCACGATGTGAAGTTCAGCCTCGAGCGCACCATGTCGAAAGAGTCGATTTCGTCCCGGGGGCCGGGGTTACGTCGGGATGTGAAGAGCATCGACGTGCTCGATGACTACACCGTCCAGGTCCATACCAACGGGGTGCAAGTCTACTTTGCGGAGGGCCTGAGCCGCGCGACGTATCAGGAAGGGCAACTCATGCCCAAGAAATACATCGAGACTGTCGGCGTGGAGGGATTCCGCAAGAAACCGATTGGCAGCGGCCCGTGGAAGTTCGTGAAAAGCGTGCCCGGCGACCGCATCGAGTACGAAGCGGTCGATTACCCACACCGGATGGGCACGCCCCACTTCAAACGACTGATCCTCCTGCTGGTGCCTGAAGAAAGCACCCGCGTGGCCATGGTCAGAACCGGCGAGGCGGCGATTGCGAGTATCAGCCCGGAGTCGATCAAGGAGGTAAAAGCCGCGAAACTGAAGGTGGTCTCTGTCCCGGGAACGATGCAGGCCGTCTATCAGATCTATGGCTTGTATCGCCCCGAATCGCAGAAGAATCCCCTCGCCGACAAGCGGGTGCGGGAAGCCCTCTCCCTCGCCATCGACCGCCAGCAGATCATCGAGCATGTGATGTACGGCGAGGCGAAGATGCCCATGCCCTTTGCCACCTTCGGGTACAGCGTGGATGACGACACGGAACGCTGGCAGAAGTGGAGCCGCGAGGCGCTACGCTACGATCCCCAGCGGGCGAAAAAACTGCTGGCCGAAGCGGGCTACCCGAACGGATTCGAACTCAAGTTCGCCAATACCGCCATGGCGGGGACGCCGTTCATGACTCAGATCGGCTTGGCCATCACCGATTTCTGGAACAGGCTCGGGGTCAAGGTCAATTACACACACTATGAGTGGGGCTCCTTCGCGCCATTGCTTCTACGCGAGCAAAATCAACTGGTGGGCGTCGCCTCGATGTATCGCACCGCGGGCCGGCCGGTTGCCGCGGCTAGATTCTACGGCGCCTTTCACAGCAAGGGTGCCCACCATCTGCTCGGTCGCGGCAATGACTGTCCGGAGCTGTGCAAGACGTTTGACGAGCTCCACCGTGCGGTGACTGTGGAGCAGGACGCCGTCAAGCGGGCCGAAAAGACCAACCGCATGATCGAGCTGGTGTCTGATGCCTGGATCGCGGTTCCCATCATTGAAGGGATGGGGTACTGGGCGGTCAATCCCAAAATGGTGGGAGCGTTCAAAGCCATTCCCGGGCGCCACGAGTTCGGCGATTTGTTCCAGCGCATGCCAAGGCCCGAACAAAAGCCCTGGCAGTAGGGTTGCACACGAGATGTCGCGATCGTGCTGAGCCTTTCTCGGCAGAAGGCCTCGTAGACGATGCGGCGTTACATCTTGCGGCGACTGCTGCAGGGCCTTGTGCTCCTGGTCCTGGTGGCAACGATCGTCTTCTTCCTGGGCCGTCTCACCGGCAATCCGGTGGATCTGATGCTCCCGGAAGATGCCACCCAGGAAGACCGACAGGCGCTGATCGAGACCCTGGGGCTGGACGGCCCGTTGCACCAGCAGTTCGGTCTCTTCGTCGCGAATGCGTTGCGTGGCGACCTGGGCCAATCCATCCGGTATCGCCAGCCGGCCGTAGAGGTATTCTTTTCTCGTCTGCCCAACACGCTCATGATCGTCCCGGGCGCCATGATTCTCGCCGTGATCCTGGGCGTTCCGCTGGGGATCTTGTCGGCGTTGTACCGAGGCAGCTTTATCGACAGGGTCTCGGGAACCATCGCCGTGCTGGGCATCGCCACCCCCCACTTCTGGCTTGGGATTCTGCTGATCTATATCTTCAGTGTGCAACTGGACTGGCTGCCCACGTCCAGAATGGGTGACTACCGTCACTTTGTCCTGCCGACCGTCACGCTGAGCACGTTTCTCCTCGCCGGCTTCATGCGGCTCATCCGCTCGAGCATGCTGGAGATCCTCGATAGCGAATTCGTCAAGCTGGCCCGCATCAAGGGCCTGAGCGAGACGATCGTGGTCTGGAAGCACTGCCTGCGAAATGCCTTGATCCCGATGCTCACGCTCTGGGGCGTGTTCATGGGAGGTCTGGTGACCGGAGCCATCGTGACGGAGACGGTGTTTGCCTGGCCGGGTATCGGTCGGCTGACCTATGAAGCGGTGATCTTTCGGGATTTTCCGCTCCTGCAGGCCGCGATCATCATGGACGCCGTGCTCATCGTATTTATCAATCTGATCGTAGATATTCTCTACGCCTATGTCGATCCACGCATCCGTCTAGCGGAATGACGCCAGCATGAAAGACCTGCCTTGGACGCCACTCGTCATCATAGTCACCATGCTGTTTGTGGCGGTGTTTGCGCCTATACTCGCCCCACATTCGCCGATCGACCAAACCCTGGCGGACAAGCTCATACCCCCCTTCTGGGAGGAGGGGGGTACCACGAAATATCTCCTCGGCACCGATGTATTCGGGCGGGACGTCCTCAGCCGCCTGCTCTACGGCGCCCGGGTGAGCATGATCGTGAGCGCCCTGGCGCTCCTGGTGGGCGGCGGC
This sequence comes from Betaproteobacteria bacterium RIFCSPLOWO2_12_FULL_62_58, assembly GCA_001772005.1. Classification (GTDB taxonomy): domain Bacteria; phylum Pseudomonadota; class Gammaproteobacteria; order Burkholderiales; family SG8-41; genus DSOT01. Next base: position 8,956 of record MERI01000008.1, read on the forward strand.
GTCGGGCTCGTGATCGGTATCGTCTCCGGGTACGTTGGCGGTCGCCTGGATAACCTGCTCATGCGCATTGTGGATGCAGCCCTTGCCTTTCCCGCCATCCTGTTTGCCCTGCTGCTGGCGGTGACCATGGGACAGGGCCTGCGCACGATCGTCATTGCGATCAGTCTGCTGCTGTGGGCCCGTTTTGCCCGGGTGGTGCGGGGGGAAGTCCTGGCCGTGAAGCAACGAGACTTCATTGCGCTGGCCAGGGTGCATGGATGTTCGCCGGCGCGCATCATGGTGATCCACATCCTGCCGAACGTGATGAACACGTTCATGGTGCTCCTGACGCTGTACGTCGGCGTGGTGATTGTGACCGAGGCATCGCTCAGCTTCCTGGGCGCCGGGGTTCCGCCTCCCACCCCGTCTTGGGGCCTCATGGCCGCCGAGGGCCGGGGGAAGATCTCCAGTGCCTGGTGGCTTTCGCTCCCCCCAGGAATCGCCATCACGCTGGTCGTGCTCGCCTTCAACCTGTTCGGCGACTGGCTTCGGGATCGTCTGGATCCCAAGCTGCGCCAGTTGTGATGGAGTGAACGCCATGAGGATGCCCTAAGAGAGTTCCGCAATCGATGATACCCACCCCTCGTCGCTAGAGTGGGCTGACGCCCGTCTCGGGTACAGCAGCAAAGTGTCACAAAAGGCAATCATGAGTGGAGATATCATTCTCGAAGTTCGCGATCTGCACACGCATTTCTTCTTGCGGCGGGGCGTGCTGAAGGTCGTTGATGGGGTCAGCTTTTCGCTGCGGCGGGGCGAGGTGTTGGGCTTGGTAGGAGAGTCGGGCTGCGGGAAGAGCGTGACGGCTCTGTCGCTGCTGCGACTGCTCCCACAGCCGGCAGCCCGCACGGTGCGGGGAGAGGTGCTGTTGGACGGGGAGAATCTTCTGACCAAGAGCGACCGAGAGATGCGTCAGATTCGAGGAAGCAAGATCGCCATGATCCTGCAAGACCCGCAGACCTCCCTGAACCCGGTGTTCACGATTGGTGACCAGCTCCGTGAGTCCATTGCCAAGCATCATCCGGGACAAGATGGCACCGTGATGCAGCGGGCCATCG
>MERI01000009.1 GCA_001772005.1 Betaproteobacteria bacterium RIFCSPLOWO2_12_FULL_62_58
GCCGGGACGGTCAGGCAGGCGAGCGCAACACCTGCGATGCGCCGCCACGGTCTTGCGTGCATCGGATCAAGCCTCGCGCAAAGCAGTGGCCAGGCGCTGGATCAGCGGCTTGAGCAGGTATTTCATGAAGGTGCGCTCGCCGGTCTTGATCACGACTTCGGCCTGCATGCCGGGCTGAAGCTGGTGCCGGCCCAGCTCTTTCATACCGGCGGGCGTCACGGCGATACGGGCGAGGTAGTAGGGTGGAACATTGGGCTGATCGGCCACCAGGTCGGCGGAAACTGACAACACGCGGCCCTCGATCACGAGATTAGGGTTATCCAGAAAGGCGTGGATACGGATGTCGGCCGGCAGGTCGGCGCGGATGCGGTCGATCAGTTGCGGTTCGACGCGCACTTCCAGGGTCAGCGGCACGTCTTCGGGAACAACGTCCATGATGCGGGCGCCGGGCCCCACCACGCCACCCACCGTATGCGCCGCCAGGCCGACCACCATGCCGTCAGCCGGCGAGCGGATTTCAGTGCGCGCCAGTTCCTCCCGCGCCGCACGCAAGCGTTCGCCCGCTACCAGCGCGTCACGCATCGTATCGGCCCACTGGGCTTCCACATCGCGCAAGAACTCGCGTTTGCGCTGCAATATGCGCATGCCGAGTTCGGCAACGTTGCTCTTGATACGGGCGACGCTGGCCGTCAGATCGCCTACGGCGGCCGCCAGGTCAGCCGCCAGGCGCTCTTCGTCGTACCAGCGGTTGCGCGGCAGGTAGCCGTCCTTGGCCAGTTCACGGGTGCCTTCGAGCTGTTCGCGCACCAGTTTCAACTGCGCCTGCTTGCCTTCAAGCTGGGCCTTCACGCCGCGCAACGTTTCCTCTGTGGCATCGAGGCTTTGCGCCAGGATCGACTGCTCGCCCTGCAATGCCCCGCGGCGCGAAAGGAACAACTGGCGCTGCAAATTCATGTAGTCGACGGCCATGCGATCATCCTTAGCCGCCAGGAGATCGGGGTGAAACACGAGCTGTGCCGCACTCTTCTGTTCCGCCTCGAGACGGCTTTCCTGGGCACGCAACGCGAAATACTGCTGCCGGGCCGACTGATAATTGGCCTTCGCCAGGCTGTCATCGAGCCGCATCACCACGTCGCTCGCCTTGACCCGTTGCGCCTCGCGCACCAGAATCTGCCGAACGATACCGCCCGTCAGGTGCTGTACCGTCTGGCGCTTGGTGTCGACCATCACGGTGCCGGGCGCCGGAACGCCTTCGTCAATCGGCGCCACCAGCGCCCACACGATGAAACCGCCAAAGCCCAACGCCAGCAGCCACACGCCCCAGCGGGTCGGCCGGCTTGGGTTACCGATGTCCTCGCTCACCTCGCGCAACTCAGCCTCGCCGATCGACTGGACATCGGCCTTCTTCCCGACCTGCGCGAGGCGCGCAAACCCTTTCTTGAACATTGAATTTTCCGCTTCCGTCAGGTTCTCTGCGATTGCACCGCCGCGATGGCCGGCTGGGCAGCACCCAAGGCCCCCTGCGCAGCGCGCGCCAGTGCCTCCAGCACCTGCTGGCGCGGGCCGAACGCTTGCACGACACCGTCGCGCAGCAGCAGCAATTTGTCAACCGCGCTCAGAATATTCGTGCGGTGGGTGATGACGATCAGCGTGCGGCCTGCGGCTTTTTGCGCCAGCACGGCCTGCACCAGCGCCGCCTCGCCGCCATCGTCAAGGTTGGAGTTGGGCTCATCCAGCACGACGAAGGGCGGCCCGCCGTAGAGCGCCCGGGCCAGGGCAATGCGCTGCCGCTGGCCGCCTGACAGGAAGCTGCCGCCGCTGCCGATCGGCGTGTCGTAACCCTTGGGAAATCGCAGGATCATCTCGTGCACGCCGGCCTGTCGGGCGGCTTCGATCACCTTGTCCGAATCGATTTCGCCGAAGCGGGCAATATTCTCGGCGATGGTGCCTCCGAACAATTCGACGTCCTGCGGCAGATAGCCGATGTAGGCGCCCAGTTGCTGCTTGTTCCAGGTGTAAACGTCGGCGCCATCGAGCCGCACCTTGCCGGCCGCGGCCGGCCACACGCCGACCAGCAGGCGCGCCAGGGTGGATTTGCCCGCAGCGGTCGGTCCGATCACGCCGAGCACCTCCCCGGGTTCCAGCGCAAGGGACACACCCTTGAGGATCGCCACCTGCGTGCCGGGCGCCGCCGCCATCACGTTTTCGACGGTCAGATGCCCGCGCGGCGGCGGCAGCGCCATGCCTTGCTCGCGCGCCGGGAACTCCTTGAGCAGCAACTCCAGGCGCTCGTAGGCGGAACGCGATGAAACGAACTGTTTCCAGACGCCGATCAGCATTTCCACCGGCGCCAGCGCACGGCCCATCAGGATGGAGGCCATGATCATCCCGCCGGGTGTGACGTGAGTGACCTGGCCGTCGATTGCCAGCAGCGCGCCGAGGCCAAGCACCAATGACTGCAGCGAAATCCGCACGAACTTGGTGACGGCGGTAATGGTGCCGGCGCGGTCGCTCGCCATGCCCTGCAGGGCGATCACGTTCTGGTATTTCTCGTACCAGCGCCGGCGCAGGTTGGAGAGCATGCCCATCGCCTCGATGACTTCGGCATTGCGCAGATTATTGGTGGCGTCGTTGGCGGACTGAATGGCCACGGTATTGGCTTGCGACAGCGGCCCCCGCGTTGCCCACTCGTTGGCCAACGTCAACGCCACCAGCAATACCGCGCCCGCCACCGACAGCAGGCCGAGCCAGGGATGAATCAGGAAAATGATGGCGAGATAAATCGGGAACCAGGGCGCATCAAAAAACGCGAACAACCCGTTGCCGGTGACGAACTGGCGCACGTTGGTCAGATCAAACATCGCCTGGCCGGCATTGGCGCCGGCGCGGCGCAGGTTGGCTTCGAAGGCCGCGGTGTACACCCGCGCGTTCATCTGGGCGTCGAGCATGGAACCCGCGCGCACCAGCAGGCGCGAGCGCACCCACTCGAGGCCCGCCATCACCGCGTACAGCCCGACTACGAGCAGCGTCAGCATCAACAAGGTGGATTCGTTGCGGCTGCTGAGCACCCTGTCGTAGATCTGCAGCATGTAGAGCGCCGGCACCAGCAACGTCATGTTGATGACGAAGCTGAAACCGCCGGCGATCAGAAAGATGCTCCGCAGCGACCACAGCGCCGCCGCCAGTTCGGAGCGGGCGGAAAACTTGTTTTGCATGACGATCCTGTCGGTGCCCGAATTGAGCAGCCGCGCCGCGGCATCCCAATGAGCGAGGGACAACGCGACTGCCCCCGAGTATTGCCGAGAAAAATGGGGAGTTTAGCACAGCTGGCGTTATTGAACGCCTGCGCCAGCGCGCCATTGCGCTGCCCCGAGTCGCTTTTACGTGCAATTGCTTTTGTATCCGGAGGGAACATAATATTCGCGCGCGTTGCTTCCCCGGATCGAGACCGAGATGGCAGATGTCATGGAGTCCTCGCCAGGCATGAGTGTCAGCATATCGGATGCGAACGCCGTCGAGCCCGCGTCGGGCGCCGCGGCAGCCGTATTTACGATTTCGCTCTCCAGCGCGATCGACGGCGATGTAATCGTCACCTACACCACGTTCAACGACCTCGCACTGGCCGGTGCGGATTACGTGGCCGCGACGGGACAAGTCGTGATACCCGCGGGCAGCACGTCGGCCACGTTTAACATCAACATTCTAGGCGACACGCTGTTCGAGCCGAACGAGGCCTTCGGTGTAAGGCTGTCGAACGCCGTCAATGCCGTGGTTAGCGACGGCGTGGGATTCGGGATCATCGAAGACAACGACCGGCCGCCGTCGGTGGAGTTTCCGAGTGACAAACACTTCGCGTGGCAGTGGTCGCTCTTTTCGCAGTACGGCGCAAACGTCCTGCCGGTGTGGAACGACTACACCGGCGAAGGGATCCGGGTCGCGGTGTTCGACCAGGGAATCGACGGCAGCCATCCCGACCTGGACGGGAACCTGTCGCTCGCCCTGAGCCGGGATGCGGCCACATTGTCCGGTGACGGGCTGCCGGAGCGATCCGGCGACAACCATGGCACGGCGGTAGCGGGCGTCATCGCCGCTGAAAGAAATGGCGCCGGAATCGTGGGCGTCGCCTACGGCGCGGATCTGGTATCGATCTACTCGCCGTTGAATGAGTCGGTTTCAATCTTCGGCTCGCGCGTGGCCAATGCCTATTCCTATGCGCGCACAGCCGGTACCGATGTGGTCAACGACAGTTGGGGTTTCGGTAACCTTTTTTTGGGAGGCGCCAACTACGCCTTCGTCGACGATTTCGCAAGCCCGAACTTCGCCGCGGCGGGCCGCGAGCTGTACGACCTCGCAGCGCTCGGGCGGGACGGGCTGGGAACGATCGTCGTGCAATCCGCCGGGAACGCCTACGGCTACGGCGACGACACCAACCTGCACAACTTCCAGAACAGCCGCTACGTGATCACCGTCGCCGCGAGCGACTATTTTGGACAGGCGGCCGATTATTCCTCCCCCGGGGCGTCGATCCTGGTCGCGGCGCCGGGCGGCGAAAGGGGCGGCGCCAGCGGCATCGTATCTACCGATCGGGTGGGCGCGGCGGGCTTCACCTCCACCGACTACGTTTTCTTGGCCGGAACATCATTTTCAGCGCCGATCGTCTCGGGGATCGTCGCGCTCATGCTCGAAGCCAACCCTGGTCTCGGTTATCGCGACGTGCAGGAAATCCTCGCATACAGCGCCCGGCGCATCGGCGCTGACTGGTCGAACTGGGAATTCAATGGCGCCGGCAACTGGAACGGCGGTGGTTTGCACTTCGACGGCGGACTGCACCAATTCGGCTTCGGGCTCGTCGATGCGACTGCCGCGGTCCGGCTTGCGGAAACCTGGGGGCCGGCGCGCACGGTCGCCAATCTTCAGGAGCTTTCGTTCACCCGGACGCCGCATGCGGCCATTCCGGACAACGATGCCGGCGGCATCAGCAACTCGATCTCCGTTACGCAGCATATCGAGATCGAGCGCGTGGACGTCAGGCTCGACATCGCGCACCCGTTTATCGGCGACCTCTCGGTCGCGTTGGAGTCGCCGAGCGGGACTTGGTCGTGGCTGCTGTTTCGTCCCGGCGCTGGACCCTACACCGCATTCGGTTCTTCACAGGAAAACATCCATTTCACGTTTGACACGGTTGCAAGCTGGGGCGAGGACTCCGCCGGCCAGTGGACACTCTTCGTCTTCGACGACGAAGCGTTGCTGGCCGGAACCCTCGACAGCTGGACGTTGACCCTCACCGGCAAACCCGCGTCCGATGACGATACCTACATCTTCACCGACGAATATCCGGAATCGCTGGCAGCCGATTCCGCAAGGGGTACATTGGTCGACGGGTCTGGCGCCGATACATTGAGTGTGGCCGCGGTGAGCGGTGCGAGCGCCTTGAACCTGACGCCGGGCACAACCAGCGCTATTGACGGCGCGAGCCTCCTGATCGGCGCCGCCACCGTCATTGAGAACGCTATCGGAGGGGACGGCAACGACGCCATCACGGGAAATTTTGCAGCCAATTTTCTTCGAGGCATGCGCGGGCACGACCAACTGACGGGTGGCGGTGGAAACGATACGCTGGATGGCGGCGCCGGCGTTGATACCGCAGTTTACAGCAGCAGCCGCGACGCCTACGTCCTCACCCCGACTCCCTCTGGCTTTACGGTCGAGGGGTCCGAGGGCAGCGACTCGTTATTAGACATCGAGCGCCTCCAGTTCTCTGACAAGAGTCTCGCGTTCGATCTTGGGGTCGGCGCCGCGGCCGGCAATACAGTGAGGATCATCGGGGCGGCGTTCGGCACGAAATACATCATTCCCGAAGCCGTGGGCATCGGAATCAGTCTGTTCGACGGTGGCATGAGCCTGCCGCAGTTGTGCGCGCTCGTGCTCGGCACCGATCTGTTTCTCTCGCTCGCGGGGTCGGCGAGCAACGATGACTTTGTGAACACGGTCTATGAGAACGTGGTGGGGGCGCCGCCGTCGGCGGAGGAGCACAACTTCTATGTCGGGTTCTTCCAGGGTAGTGGCGGGACGATGACGCAGGCGGAAGTGCTGGTGCTTGCCGCGAATACCGACCTGATCGCCCAGAACATCAACCTCGTGGGATTGCAGGCAAGCGGGGTGGAGTTCACCTAAGCCGGACTATTCAATATCAGCGCGCGGGGTCACTTCTCCTCGAGGGTCGTGATGCCGTCCCACTCGGCGGGCCAACCTTCTTTTCTGAACCTTGCGATCCTCGCCAGAAACGTTTCCGCAACCGAATCGCCTGGATATTTTTCGAGCACCCGCTTCCACGCTTCTTCAACTTCCTCGAATTTTCCCGCGCGGTAAGCCGCCAGGCCCTCCCCGCTCATCGCGATCAATGTTTCATCGTCGCAGGGCGCATAGACGGTAATTCCAACGTGCTTGCCCTTGACCCGGACCGTGTCCACTTCCCGGAACCGCAGCTGCCCGCCGACGGCGGCCATGACGGATTGGCTCACGAGAATGCGCGTGCCGTAGGCCTTGTTGACGCCCTCCAGCCGCGAGGCGAGATTGATGGTGTCGCCCATCACCGTGTAATCGAACCTCCTGCTTCCGCCCATGTTGCCGACGATGCACGGCCCGCGGTTGATGCCGATGCGCATCTTCAGCGTCGCGCCGGTTTCGGCGGCAATCTCCGCGCTGGTCGTATCCATTTGTTTCTGCATTTCGATTGCCGCCCGCACTGCGTGCTCGGACTGTGCGCTGTCCGCGACCGGTGCGCCCCAGAACGCCATGATCCCGTCGCCGATGAACTTGTCCACGGTGCCGGAATGCGCAAGTATCGTCTCGGTCATCTCGGACAGGTGGCGATTGACGATCGCCGCAACCGTCTCCGGCTCGAACCCCTCCGCGATCGTCGTAAAGCCGGCAAGATCCGAAAACAGGACCGTCAGCTCGCGGCGTTCCCCGCCCAGCTTCAGCCGCTCGGGATGGGCGATCACTTCGTCAACCACCGCCGGCGACACGTACATCGAAAACGCAGTCCTGATCTCCTGCCGCTGGCGCCGTTCCGCGAAGAATGCGACCGCCCCTTGCGAGCCGTAGATGAGCGCCGCAGTCATCATCGCGCCGGCCGCCGGGATCCACAGTTGCCAGCGCTGGAAAACGACGTACTCGGCGGCCCCCAGAATGGCGGCCAGGAATGCGAGCGCGATCCCGCTCCACAACGGATGCCAGCGCCACATGAACAGCATGCCCAGCAAAACCGCCCCGGCCCATGTCCCCAGTGTCCAGTCCTCCGGCGCCTCGCGCAGCACCTCCCCCGCGATCATGTTCGCGATGATATTCGCATGCACTTCGACCCGCGGCATGAACTCCTTGGTGCGCTGAAAGAAGGGCGTCTGATACATCTCCGCCTGCGCCGCACCCACGTCGGAAATCACGTTCAGGTTTCTGCCCACGAGCACGATGTTGGACTTGAAGAAATCGCGCCAACCCTGAGGCAGGTGCTTGTCCGGATCGAGCAGATGGTGGTACGGAACGTAGGTGAAGGTGTGCGGCCCGCCGAGGTAGCGGATGCGCATGTCCTCGCTCGCATCCATCATTGCAGCCACACCCGGATGGGCCTTGTCGAATTCCTGCAGCACGGCGCGCCAGAACGCATCCTGGATGGTGGGAACGCGCCGCAGCACGGCATCACTGTCGACCTGCAGCGACGCATAGCCCTGCCATGCGCCTGCCGAAAGGAACGTCGGGTGCGGATCCACGCGAAACCACTGGCGCACCGCCGAGTCTTCGCGGAACGAAAGGTCGGAGGCGATGACGGCGCGGCGAAAGCGCTGCAGGGCGGCGATGAAAGGCGCATCGTCCTCGGGAGTGGACGGTTCGGAAAAGACGATGTCGAAGCCCACCACGGCAACGCCCGCTTCCCTGAGGTTGTCCAGGACCTGTGCGTGGTAGCGTCGCGGCACCGGCCAGCCGGTCTTGAGCGCGCTGAAGGTCGCCTCATCGATGCCGACGATGGTGATCGGCAAGGCAACCTGGTTCGGGGCGCTGCGGACGACGAGAAGGTCGAACAACTTGAGCTCGACCTGGCGCCACAGGGACGTCTGGAGGATGCCCCAGCCGACCAGCGCCGCTCCCAGAACCACCCACACCGGGTTGACCAGTCGTGCGAGCGAGCCCCGAATTGTGAACGCGCGCGCCATGAAGCCCGCGCTTTTAGCAGTCTGTTGGGCCGCCAAGTCAGACAGGCTGCTAAAAGCGGTACGCCGCCTGCAACTGGACCACCGGATGGCGGTAGATGGAGGACTGCTTGTCCGAATGAATGTGATTGATCAGCCCGCCGGCCGAGAGCCGCTTGTCCTCGCTCTCCCAGTAGGCTTGCAGTCCGAACGCCAATCCGCCCGTCAGCAGGTTGGTGTTGTTCTCGTCGCTGTAGCGGCTGCTGCGATAGGTCGCTACGGGGCCTACGATCCAGCGCGCATGGGGCCGCCAGGTGAGCGCCACGTTGCCGTAGTGCCGCGGGTGGAATGGAACCGCGCGGCCGGAAAATCCTGCGCCGGTGTTCTCCGTGTCGGCATAGACGTAGCGCCCGACAAGCGTGTAGTCGCGCGTGACCAGCTGGTTGATGGCCAGTCCGGCCATCCGGATTTTTCCGGAACCGAACTTCGGCGTATCTTCCAGATATTCCTGGGGTGCGGCGTAGACGCGCTTGCGCGTCCTCAGCTTCTCCAGGTCAACCAGCTGGAGATCGCCGACGATGGCGGCGCCGCCGGCCTGGGGATTCTCGACCTCTTTCACATCCACGAACCACTGGGCGAACGTCCCGCTCGAGAGTTCCATCTCGTGCTGCAGCCGCAGGCGTTTGAGCTGCCCGCCGGCGGCGACGGTCTGATCATCGACCGCGATTCCCATCGTGTCCACCGGCGCGAGGGTATTCACGCCCGGCGGTTTTCTCCACAGCTGTCCGGCGACGCGCAAGGTGTGTCCGGGCGCGGGGCGCCATTTGAAACCGACGCGCGGGTTGAATTCGCGGTCGTGGATTTCACCCGCCTGAAGCGGCGCCGGTGTCGTCGCGAGGCCGACGAGCTCCGTGGCGAGATTGGTGACAAAGCTCGTTTTCACGTCCTGGTAATGAAGATCGACTTGAGCATCCACCGTCGGCGCGAGCGCGACCCGGCCGGATACCCAGGCGGCGCCCGATTTGATCTGATTGTCCTGCGCCAGCACGGTGCGGAACGCCGATACGCCCGGCAGCGCCGGCGAATTGACCGGCAATTGATAGTCGAGAACGAACGGCTTGCCCTCCTTGGCATACTCCGCGCCCCAACTTATCTGCAGGTGAGACGCGACATCAAACGTATGCCGCCATTGAACGTCGTGCTGGGACTGGTCGTACTGGAACAGGTTCATGCGTCCCGCCGGAAAAAATCGGAAGAAAGTGCCCAGCGTGCTGCCGTTCAACGTGTCCGCCGTCTGCTGCGAAAAAAACGCGCCCGACACCGGTGCTTTTTCCGAGCCCTCGCCGATTTTGAGCCAGGCGTGATTGGTCGGACTGAACTTGTAGTTGAAACCGACATCGACGCGCCGATAATCCAGACTGAAATTGTCATCGGTGAGGCCGCTCGCGCGATCGGCGAAATGGCCGTCGTAGGTGGAGGTGTTCGCAAACGCGAAGATGCCCAGTTCATGCGAGGGCCGCGCGCCGAGTCCCAGAATGAAATTGTCGCCGCGCGCGCGCATGCGCCCGTCGGACTTCGTGCGATTGATTTCCGAATCCCCGTCCGTCTTGTCGTAAGACAGGAAATACGAGAACGGCTTGACCGCGACGCTGTAGCCGTTGAGCGTCGCGTTGAGCCCCGCTTCCGTGAAGTAATCGCGGGACACGGTGGCGGCGAGGCTGGCGTAATGCCCCGGCACCGGGACCAGGGAACTGAACCGGTTGGAAGCGCCGAACACGCTCGGGTCGGACAGGAATCCCTTGAACAACTCGGAATTCTTGTTGAAGGTGCCCGAGAAGCGGTCCGCCAGGAACAGGTGGCTGCCGGCCCAATAAGGGCTGTAGGAATCGTAGGCGTAGGCCTGGGACCACTCCTCCATTCCGAAAGCCGCCAGCGCGCTGCCCACGTTGGCGCTGCCCTTCTGGTCGGTCAGCACCTGGTTGAGAGACTTGAGGTAGGGCATCAGCGCCTGCGCTTTTCTTGCCGCCTCGATCGCTTTACCCAGTTCGAGCGAATCGTAATAGACGAGGCTCAGCATGAGATGCGGCAGCGGATCTTTCTCGTCCAGTGTCGAGGCCTTCTCGAAAGTTTCGAGCGCGCGCGCGCGTTCGCCCAGTTGGTAGTACGCAACCGCGCTGAACAACGAGGCGCGGGCGTAGCGTGGTTCGATCACCCCGGCCTTGAGAAACGACTCGAGCGCGGCCTCCGTTTCACCGCGCTTCAACTGCAGCACACCCAGCCCGGTCAGCGCCACGTAATCGTCCGGCTGCTGGGCGAGCGCGTCGCGAAAGGCCTGCTCCGCTGCGGGAAACTCGTTTGCGAATGTCTCCAGGGTTGCGAGTTCCCCTTTGTAGCCCGGCCCGTTCGGACGCAAGGTGATGGCCCGATTCAGGGCTTCGCGCGCCGCGGCGGCGTATTCGCGCTCGGTTTCAATCCTGCCGATCACATACCACGCTTCGGCGTTTTTCGGATCGGCTTCCAGCACCTTGAGCGCCGCGCGTCTCGTGCCGTTCGTGTCGCCCTGGATGCGCGAGTACTCCGCCTGGGCGAGGAGCACCTCGACGTGCGCCCCATGCTTCTGCGCGGCGCCTCCAAGGATCCGTCCGGCATCCGCAATGCGCCCCGCGACGAGGAAAGCACGCGCGAGCAGTGCGCTCGCCATCGGATTGCCCCGGCCGTCATCGGCGTGCGGGGAGAGAAGCCCTATCGCAGTGGCGGCCTCCCCCTGGAAGAGATTGAGATCCGCCAGCAGCAGGGCCACCCGTACGTCGGGCCGCGGCGCTTTCGCGGCTTTCGATAACGCGCCGAGGGCTGCGGGAAATTCCTCAGCCTCGATGTTCTTGACGATCGCTTCGATCCCGCCGGAGTAATCCTTCACCCAGCGGCGCGGCTGGGGCCGGTAGGCGGTCACCCACTGCACGCGCTCGGCGGCATTGGTGAGGAGAATCTTGGTGGGCGCCTTGCCGGGTGCCGCGCGGGCCTGCTCGTTCGGACCGACTGCCACGCGTCCCAGTTCGTTGTAAAACTCGACCTCGCCGCTCAGAACCGTCACGGTCGAAGTGCCGTCCTTGTCCACAACGATCTCCCAATCGGTTCCTCGAATGGCGGCCGTTGCGCTGGGTGTCGCAACCTCGACACCGGGCTGCTTGCGCGCGGCTACTGCGGTGGCTCCCGGTTTGGCCTGGGCCCACGCCCGCCCCTGGGGAAGCTCCAGGCGGGTCGGCTGTCCGGCGGCAGCGATGGACTTGATGTTGAGGATGCTCAACTGGTTCAGCCTCACCTGGGTATTGTCCCGCAAGAGCAAGGCCATCTGGCTCATCTCGCGGGTCCGCACGAACCATCCCGCCCGCAATTTCTGCTTGATGGCGGCCGGCTTCCAGTCGGCATCCGCCGTTTCCCTGGAGTCCCCTTTGCCGACCAGTGAAACGACCTCCGCGTCGTCCGCCTGGGCCGCAACCGCCGGCACGACAGCGAGCGCACCGATCACCGCCATCAACAGGATGCCCCTGAGCGGGCGGCACTCACGCCCGGCGGCATCGTAGCTCCTGCTCGAAGCCCGCGCGACTTTGAGCCCCACCGTGCCTGAATCGAATACCATGTTCATCTCCGATGTGCCTCTCGAATATCCGTGTTCTCGCGCACCCTCACCGCCGTCGGCGTCTTTTCACCGCACCCAGCGGGCCCACGCCGACTGCACTGGGCTAATAGATTAGGCGGCTTTCTCGGATTGAGCAACAGCGGGCGCGAATGCGTTGCCCAGCGGGTGACGCTATACTAGAAAAAACGCCTGGCCCGTCCCAGGGAGGGGCTTCGGATTTGAAGACCGCAAACACGTTGTCAAAGCAGCAGCAGCGATACTTCGAAGGAGGGAATTCATGGCCACATATCTCTGGTCGTCGCTCACGGACGGGCAAACCATCGCATTTAACCCGACTGTTGATGTACTCCATATTGACGATCCCACCAAATCGGCGGCGGACATCTATGCCCTTGTGGTGAGTATGGATCTCTCCCATTTCTCCCTGAATGACTTCGGTCTGAATCGGGATCAGGACAAGACCGTCACGCTGCAGGTGGATCCCCGCATGGTGACGCAAACCAATATCACCTT
>MERI01000010.1 GCA_001772005.1 Betaproteobacteria bacterium RIFCSPLOWO2_12_FULL_62_58
GAAAAAACCGACCGCCATCTTGACCGTGGAAGCCTCGATCCTGAGCACCAAAGGTGTCACGTCAGAATAGAGCTCGAAGACCCCCTCGATGGGGCCGTCACGTTGGCGGATGGGAAGGTAGGATTCCACGAGGTCCCGGTTCTGGGCCGTTCCCTCGAACGAACTGATCCTGTTGCGGAATGTCAGCCTACTCGCCGGCCTGCCCTCCCGTGCCGCGATAATGAATCCCGGATTGTCGGTCGCGTAGCGACCCATCTCATCCGGCTCGGAAGAATAAACCGTAAGCCCTTCAAGGTCGTAGATCTTTACTTTCAGGACCGGCAATCCGGCCGTCAGCGACGTCAGGACTTCATGGATAGCGCGCGTTTCGGGCCGCGCGGGCAACGCCCCCTTCGGCGAATCCAAGGCAGATGTTACGTAGGAAGAGAACCGAGGCCAGATCGTGTTGGCGAATGCCTGTGCCTGGGCCACGTTCTGGCTCTCGGCGAATGCGATCAGGAGGTCCACCTCGCTCTGCCGGTAGAAAACGACGGCAGCGCTCACCGTGGCGAAAGCGATCGCGCTCGTAACAAGGAACAGACGAACGAGCCTGAACATCGTCATCCGCCTCCGGATGAAAAATAGATGCTAAGTAGGGCCGCGCGAGTTAACCTCTGGTGGCTTTCTCAACCAAAGAAGGAGACCGGAAGATGAACGCGGCGACCCATAAGGTGAAAGGTAACGCAAAAGTGCCGATGTTGTAAGCGGCGGCGGCAAAAAGGCCGGACGGCTTGCGCCATCCGGCCTTGTGAGCCTTTCCAATCAAGAAAGACCTTGGCCACGTTCCCGCTGTGGCGGAAAACTAGTATTTCACTTTGATCTTATCCAGATCTTCCTTGGTGATGGCCGGCACCTTGCCTCGCGCTTCCCAGCGGTTGAGTTTCCAGGCGTCCTTCCCCACCCACTGCTTGAAAAGATTCAGGTTTTTCTGGCGCTCTTCCTCCGTGGCGCCGAGCTGTTGATACATGTTGCCGGGCTTGCCGCCCCCCGCGCCTTTGCCGTCATCGAGCCTTCTCATGATAGCGCCGGTGTCAGGCCAGCCGACGAAAGAAATCAAATCGGCATAGGTGTCCATTCTCGGCCCCTTGAAGGCGGCCTCGAATTTTTTCTTGTTCTCCTCGAAGTCACCAAGATAGGGAGCACTCGCACCATGACAAGCAGCGCATTTTTGCTCCCATAGCGGCTTGATGTGTTTTCGATAAGTGACATCCTGCGCCCACGACGCAACCGAAACACCTGCAACCAGGAATGACGCCAAGATCACTCGTAACATTTTCATCCTCCATGTTGAACGATGAACAACAAAAAACATGCAAAAAGCCTACCGGAACCGCCAAGTGAGACCGGCCGTCGCCTGTGTGGTGCGGGCGCCGCCGTCCATGATGTCGCGCACGATGCCGAAGGCGAAGTCGAGGTCCTTGCTCGGCGAATAGATGACGCCGAACTCGACGTAACCCATGCGCGCCTTGGCAGCCGGGTCCGGATTAGTCATGAGGCCGGCGTCGAGCGCCAGCTTCCAGCCTTCGGCCACATCCCATACCGGCGCCACCGACAGCCGATAGATGGTGCGCCGCTCAGCCGCATTAAGCGCATCGTCGGCATAATTCACCCGAGCGGCTACGAGGTTGGCGTGCACGGCGCCAAAACCGGTCTCCTGCGTCATCAGCAAGCCGACGCTGTAAGAGGTCCGTGCCGTGCCCAGCCCGCGCGCCTCTTTGTCCCTGGAAACCGGAAACTGGATTTCCGGCTTCAGGGCAAAGCTCAATTTGCTCGGCTCGTCGTCGTAAAAACGCCACTTGGCGCCGACGAACGTGTTGCTCCAGCCGTGCTCCACCGTCGCCGGGGCGGTCGGAACGATTCTCTGATTGCTGAGGCCGACGGAAAGATCGAGCGCATCGCTGATCCCGCGCGTAAACACCAGCGGGACTTCATGCGTGAGGTCCTTCGCACCGGGCGACTTGGCGACGGTGCGGTTGTATGCTACCTCGATCTGGTTACCCGCCGCGCCTTGCGTGCCGGTATCGTCGGTCACCAGCGGCTGGAAAGCCCAGGCGGCGGCCGGCAGCAGGGCAATGCACCCAAGCGCTTTGCGCGACAAATTGGACATGCTCTATCCCTTCAGGCCAGATCAATAAACCATCCCATCGGATCAATTGTGCAAAAAACAATGCGGCGGAACAATGGCCGATGGGCGCGAATCGGTTAGGACGTTCGGCCCCTGAACGTCCGCCGTTAGTCCATAGGCGCGTCAGACCCCGCCTGCTACAATCAATCCGCCGACATGAAACTTCTCGCCAGGTTAAGTCTCGTGCGCCTGCTGCTCGCGGGCGGAGGCGTCATTTTGCTGGCCGGGATGCTGGTCATCGGCACCTGGATCAGCATGGAGCTCGAACGCGGGCACATCGATCACGTAGGGTCGCTCACCAGCCTCTACATGCAAAGTTTCGTCTCTCCGCACGTTCAATCCTTACCCGGCAATGGACCGCTGCGCGAGGTAGACCGGAATGCGCTCGACGGGTTGCTTTCCGGAACGCCGCTCGGCCGGCAAGTCGTGGCCTTCAAGCTCTGGGCGCCCGATGGCAGCGTTCTCTACAGCACAAATCCGGCCCTCATCGGACGAAAGTTTGCAGTAAGACCGGCGCTTTCCTCCGCGTTCGCCGGCAAGGTGCATTCCGAAATAACCGATCTCTCGGACCCGGACAACGAGTTCGAGCGCAAGCGCTGGTCCCGGCTCATCGAAACCTACGCACCGTTGCGCGCCCGGAACACCGGAACCATCATCGCTGTCTCGGAGTTCTATCAGACAACCGACGACCTGGAACAGGAAGTGGGTGTTGCGCGGCTGCGCAGCTGGCTCATGGTGAGCGCGGCGACGCTGGTGATTTTTCTGCTGCTCGCCGCTTTGGTGAAGCGCGCGAGCAACATCATCGCCGCGCAGCAAAGCGAGTTGAGCGAGAAGGTGACACAACTTACCGCTTTACTTGCCCAGAACGGGCAACTGCACGATCGCGTGCGCCGTGCCGCCGCGCGCACCACGGCGCTCAACGAACGCTTCCTGCACCGGATCGCCGCCGACCTTCACGACGGACCGAGCCAGGGTTTGGCGCTGGCGCTGATGCGCATGGAATCATTGGCCGACGTGTGCAGCACCTGCGCCGCGAGTGTCGGCAAGGACCGCAGCGTCGGCGACGAATTCCACACCCTCCATTCCGCACTCCAATTCGCGCTCGACGACTTGCGCGCCATTTCCGGGGGGCTGCATCTGCCGGAGATTGAACGGCTGTCGCTCGCCGAGACCGCGCGGCGCGCGGTGCGTGACTACGAGAGAAAAGCGGGGCTCACGGTACCGCTCACGGTCGATGACGTCCCCGACGCGGCGCTGTTGCCGGTCAAGATCACCTTGTTTCGCATGCTGCAGGAATCGCTTGCCAACGGTTACCGGCACGGCGGTGCATCGGATCAGCGGGTGGAGCTGACGCGATCCGACGGTCAATTCGTGGTCGAAGTCACCGACAGCGGCAGGGGATTCGACCCTCAAGCCGTAGTCGCCGACGGCCATCTCGGGCTGGCGGGAATGCGCGAGCGCATCGAAGTTCTCGGCGGGACCTTCAGCGTGCGAAGCGCTCCGGGCAAGGGAACCGTGGTGCGCGCTGCCCTGCCGCTGACGCCGTTGGCGGAAGACCATGAGTGATCCCATCGGCATCCTGGTCGCGGACGATCATCCGCTGTTCCGCGAGGGCGTCGTGCACTCGCTTGCGTCGGAACCGGATTTCGCCGTGGTCGGCCAGGCCGCGAGCGGCGAAGAGGCGCTGCGCCTCGCGCGCGAATTTCTGCCTGACGTGGTGCTGCTCGACATCGCGATGCCGGGATGGGACGGATTGGTGACCGCAGAGAAAATCACGACCGCCTGCCCCGCGACCAAGATCGTGATGCTGACCGTGTTCGAGGATGAAGACAAGCTGCTGGCGGCGTTCAAGGCGGGCGCCCGCGGCTACGTGCTCAAAGGCGTGTCCGCACGCGAACTGGCGTGCGCGGTGCGCGCCGCGGCAAGCGGCGAAGTCTACGTGTCGCCGTCGCTCGCCGCGGGGATTCTGGTGGCGCTCACCCGCGGCCGCCCCCCCGACCCGCTGGAAGAGCTGACCGGGCGGGAGCACGAAATCCTCAAGCTCGTCGGGCAGGGACTGACCAACCGCGAGATCGGGGAGCGCCTGCATCTTTCGGAAAAGACCATCAAGCACTACATTACCAACATCCTGGAGAAGCTGCAGGTGCGAAGCCGCGTGGAAGCGGCGCTCGTCGCGGCGCGCCGCGATTGGAAAGAAGAAAGCGGTTGAAGGCCGGTGAGCGGCGAGCGACGCTCCTTCCCCAGCAGCCTGTCGGACTTAGGAGTTTGCCGAGCCAAAGTCGGACAAACTCCTAGTACTTGACGACCAGCCCTTTCTGCTGCGAATAGAACGCCGCGAGATCGGCGATATCGCGCTTGCTCAGGCTGGCTGTCTGCGGCGCCATGATCGCGTTCTTGCGCGCGCCCGACTTATAGTCATTCAAGGTCTTGACCAGGTAATCCTCATGCTGGCCGGCCAGCTTCGGGAAATCCGGCGCCTGGCTGTTGCCGTCCGGGCCGTGGCACGCCGCGCATGTTTTCGATTTCTCCTTGCCCGCGACCGGGTCGGCCGCAAGCGCTCCACCGCTCGAGAACAGCGCCGCACAGCACGCAGTCAACAACAGTTTGTTCATCGCTGAATTCCTCATTGGCCGGCCCCGGGATTACTTGGCTGCCGATTTCGCGGCGTCGGTGGCGTAGTACGCGGCCAGGTCGGCCATGTCCTTGTCGGAAAGCGTGGCCGCGATCGCTCGCATCGACGGGTGGCTGCGCGCTCCGGTCTTGTACGCCTGCAGCGCCTTGACGATGTAGGCGGCGTGCTGTCCGCCGAGTTTGGGCACGCTGTAGACCGCCGGGAACGCGGTCTTGTAGCCGCCGATGCCGTGACAGCCGATGCACATCGACGTCTTGCCTTTGCCTGCGGCCGGATCGCCCTCTGCGGCATGAAGTGCTCCCGCTGCCGCAACGAGGGCAGCCGCGACCACCGTGCTGAGCGTTGTGTGACGTCTCATGTCTGTCTTCTTTCTGGTTGCGGAGTGATTCTTTCGGGCGCAAATTATAACCGAAAACCGCGCGGCGTTGCTGCACCCGGCGCGATGCCCGATAATGCCGCAATCCGGCACCATACGCGCCCACCAAGCAATTGAACCCGCAACACCACGCACCCGCCCGCGACTGGGCGCTCACGCTGTTTCCATTCCTGCGCTGGCGGCCGTTCATCACCAGGGAATCGCTGCGCGCGGATGCAATGGCCGGGCTGGTGGGCGCGGCCATCGTGCTGCCACAGGGCGTCGCGTTCGCCACGCTCGCCGGCATGCCGCCGCAATACGGGCTCTATGCCGCGATGGTGCCGGCGATCGTCGCCGCGCTGTTCGGCTCTTCGTGGCACCTGGTGTCGGGTCCCACCAACGTGATCTCGATCTTCGTGTTCGCGAGCTTGAGCCCGCTGGCGGAGCCCGGCAGCCCGGAATACATCCGGCTGGTATTGACACTCACCTTCCTCACCGGCGTGATGCAACTCGCGATGGGGCTGGCGCGCATGGGGGCGCTCGTCAACTTCATCTCGCACACCGTGGTCATCAGCTTCACCGCCGGCGCAGCATGCCTGATTTTTGCGGCGCAGATCAGCAACTTCTTCGGCATCGATATCGAGCGCGGCGCGTCGTTCTCCGAGACGTTGACCGAGTTCATGCTCAACCTCGACGACATCAATCCCTACGTCACCGCGGTAGGGGCCGTCACGCTGCTCTCCGGCATCGCAGCGCGCCGCTACCTCCATAAGTTGCCTTACATGATCGTGGCCATGCTGGTCGGAAGCGTTTTCGCCGCCGCCCTCGACGCCTTTTTCGGAGCGGAAATCACGCAGATCGCGACCATGGGCGCACTCCCGGCCGCCCTGCCCCCGCTGTCCGCGCCGGATCTTGCGCCGAGCGCTCTCAGGAACACACTGTCCGTCGCGCTCGCCGTCACCATCCTCGCGCTCACCGAAGCGGTGTCGATCGCGCGCGCGATCGCCGTCAAGTCCGGGCAGCATATCGATTCCAACCGGGAATTCATCGGCCAGGGCCTGTCCAACATCTTCGGCAGCTTTTTCTCGGCCTACGCCAGCAGCGGTTCGTTCAATCGCAGCGGCGCAAACTATGAGGCGGGCGCGCGAACACCGCTTGCCGCCGTCTTCGCCGCCCTGCTCCTCATCGCGATTCTGTTCGCGGTCGGCCCGCTGGCCGCCTATCTGCCGCTTGCGGTGATGGGGGCGATTCTGTTCATGGTGGCCTACGGCCTGTTCGATCTCCACCACATCCGCAACATCCTCAGAACCAGCCGCCGCGAAACGGTGGTGATGCTGGTCACCTTCTGTGCCGCGCTGTTTGCCGACTTGGAGTTCGCGATCTATGCCGGCGTGCTGCTGTCGCTCATGCTGTATCTGACGCGCACTTCGCGCCCGCTGGTGCTGGACGTCAAGCCCGATCCCGCGCCAGACAGCTACCACTACACCGCGGACAGCAGGTTGCCCGATTGCCCGCAGCTCAAGATGCTGCGCATCAACGGCTCCCTGTTCTTCGGCGCGGTCGATCACGTGCAGCGCCACCTGGAGCAAATCGACGAACTTAACCCGCAGCAGAAGCACGTTCTGATCGTCGCGAGCGGCATCAACTTCGCCGACATCGCCGGTGCGGAAATGCTGGCGCAGGAAGCGCGACGCCGCCGGCGGATCGGCGGCGGGCTTTACTTCTATCGCCTGAAGGACGCCGCGCGCGCGTTGCTGGAAAAAGGCGGCTACATGGCGGAAATCGGGTCGCAGAACGTCTTTCCGGTCAAGACGCGCGCCATCGCCGCGATCTACCCCAAGCTGGACACCGAAATCTGCCGCATCTGCCGCGTGCGGATATTCCGGGAGTGCAGCATTGCGCTCCCCAACGGCGAGCCGCGCTCCGCCGAACGACCGCAACCGCAGGAATAGCCGCGTCTATTTCGCCGGGGCGGCCTGGCGCTTCTGCAGCACGACGGCGCGGTGACCCTGAAGCATTGCGCCGACGATGATAAAGCCGCCCACACCCAGCGCGATTACCAGAAACGCGAAGCTGGCGTAATTCAGCCAAACCATGGTACGGGGCCCAAGGCTCATCACGTTTAGCTGGGTGAGATAAACCGGCACCACCAAGCCGCGGCTCACGGCGACGATCAACATGATCGCAGCCATCACGACCTTGATCACGTATGGCCTCACGTAAGTCGTTCCGATGGCGCCGAGCTGCACGCCGAACAGCGAGCCGGCAAGCAGGATCAGCGTCAACCGGATGTCCACCAACCCGTGCAACGCAAACTTGATGCTGCCGCCCAAGCCCATCACAAATGCGATCACCAGTTCAGTCGCGGTGGCGATCAGTGCCGGCGCACCCAGCATGTAGATCATGCCGGGCACGCCGATGAAGCCGCCCACCGCAATCGTTGCCGCCAGCAGGCCGGTGGCAAATCCGAGCGGGACAGTGAACAGCGCCGATACCCGGATGTTGGAAACTTTGAAATGGATCATGGTACCGGGGATTTCGACCGACTGGACCCATTTGGCGAGCCGCGACGTTCTGTCCTCGGCGTGCGTGCTGCCCGACCGGTAGATACCGATTGCATCGCGCAGCACAAATCCTCCGACGATCACCAGCACGACGACAAACGCCAAGCTGACGTAAAGATTCGATCCCGCCTCACCGAAACTGGACTTGACGTAGCGCTGGAAATCCGCCCCCGCCCATACTCCTGCCGCTGCCGATGCAGACAGCACCAGCCCAAGCTTGATGTCGACGTGGCCGAACCTGTAGCGCCTGTAGGCGCCGACCAGCGCCTTGGGAAATTTATGGCACATATTGCTCGCCACCGCCACCACGCCGGGTACGCCCAGGCTCATCATCGCGGGCGTCAGCACGAACGCGCCGCCGGAACCGATGAAACCGCTGACCAGTCCACCGACAAAACCGATCACCAGCAGCGACAATACCTCGAGCGCAGTGAGGTCGATGAATTGCGCCGCCGTCGGTTCCATGGCCCGTTAACCCTTCCGTTTCGCCCTGATACCGACGACTTCCCAGAAGTATCCCGCAAACGCCCCATGCGCGAACGAAAACGCGAAAGCCGTGATGATCGGCAGCGCGGGATAGAAGGTGTCGGTGCGCGTGTAGATCTGCATGATTTCTGCTTCGTAGAGAAACAACAGCAGGTACAGCGACGCCGACACGAGACCGGAGACGACGAGTTCAACGTATGGCTTGCGCCCTGTCATGGTGCCATTTTCTCCTCTGCCTGCCAGCATGATATCAAAACGCGGCCGCAAGTCACCTTCAACCCCATGTATTGAATCAAACTTTCTGATGACCGCAGCAGCCGCCCCTGATGGTCCCGCCGCTGCGCTTCATCTGCGGCGGACTGCGACGCGCATCTCGTCCCAGCCCACTTCGGCTCGTAACCCCGAGCCGTATGGAGGCAGCTTTTCCCTGGACGTTATAATCTGCGACACCAACTGAAAAGCGCAGCGTCATGAGCAACCGCCTCACCAAAATCTACACCCGCACCGGGGATGACGGCACGACCGGCCTCGCCGACGGCTCGCGCGTGGCGAAGGACGCGCTGCGCATCGAGGCGATCGGCACGGTCGATGAACTGAACAGCGTGCTCGGTGTGCTGCTCGCCGAGGAAATTCCCGAGCTGGTGCGGGCCTGCCTCACCGACGCACAGCACGATCTCTTCGATCTTGGCGGCGAGCTGAGCGTGCCCGGGCACGCGATCGTGGGCGAGGCGCATGTCGCCCGGCTCGAGGCGCTCCTCGAAAAATTCAACGCGGCGCTGCCGCCGCTCAAGGATTTCATCCTGCCAAGCGGCTCGCGCGCCGCAAGCCTCGCCCATGTCGGACGCACCGTGTGCCGCCGCGCCGAGCGCCGTCTGGTTGCGCTGTCGCATCAGGACAAAATACCTCCGTTCATGCTGCAGTATCTGAACCGTCTCTCCGACCTGCTGTTCGTATTGAGCCGCGCCCTTAACCGCCACGCCGGCCGCGGCGACGTGCTGTGGCAGCAGGGGAAGAATCGATAACCGCAGATTCCGGGAGATCGGGAGATCGGGAGATCGGGAGATCGGGAGAGGATCCTACTTCGCGCTCACGCTCTCTCGCCCTAACGCCCTCACGGAATTTGTCGTTCTCCCGCCCTCACGCGCTCCGGACGCGCTGGCTGCCCAGCTTGTCGAATGGCTTGCGCGGTGCGGACTCAGGGACGAAGCCGCATTCGCCGATCTCTACCGCGCGACCTCCCCGAAACTGTTTGGCGTCGCGCTGCGTATATTGCGCAGGGAAGGCTGGGCCGAGGAAGTGCTGCAGGAGTCGTACGTGACTTGAGTTCGTCGAGCAAGGGAAGGATGGGGTCAGGCCTTTACTTTATAGTTCTCTGCAAGTCCGGAAGGATGGGGTCAGGCCTTTACTTTATAGTTCTCTGCAAGTCCGAGTAACGCTATAACGTAAAGGCCTGACCCCTTAGACTTGCAACGAATCGCGAAAAAGGTTCGGGGCTGGTTCGCTGCTGAAGCAATCAAGAAGGGCTGGGCAGGCATACACTTCCTCCCCGAAATTCAATCCGCGCATGGTGCTGGTTGCGTTCTTTGGCTTCCGCCTCAGCAAATCAACGTTAAGATCAACGTCACGAAGCAAACGCTGGTTCTGCTGGCGCAGCAAGAGTAGCTCGTGACGCAAAGGAAGGATGAAAGGAAGGATGGGGTCAGGCCTTAAGGAAGGATGCAAGAAGGATGGGGTCAGGCCTTTACTTTATAGTTCTCGCAAGTCCGAGTAACGCTATAACGTAAAGGCCTGACCCCTTAGACTCCGTATCGCGGCTTCCCTATCTCCTCCATGATTCTCTGGCAAAGTGAGGAAGAGACCCGTGCACGCCGCAGGGATCCACGACCGGAACGCGCCTCCGTGATGAGTTGGCTTATCGACGGCCAGCAACGAGTCATCATGTTAGACCGGACCATGAGTAGCGACGATGAAATTGAAGTTGTGTTCAATCCCAAGGAGGACAAGTTTCGTCTCGCTAATGCTGCCACAAAGGAAGGATGAAGGATGTGAAGGATGGGGTCAGGCCTTTACTTTATAGTTCTCTGCAAGTCCGAGTAACGCTATAACGTAAAGGCCTGACCCCTTAGACTTCTTAGACTTCCTATCTTTATTCCGCAGACCGCTTTGTCGAAATTGAGCCGCCGCAGCGGGTTCGGCGGTCGCTTCTCCACGCAGGCAAAGCCGCATAACCCAATCCACACTGACGCGTGCGAGCGCGCTGCTGTCTCGCGCGCGCAGGTGATTGGGACACGTTGGGCGTCACGGCGGCAGCCCTGAACGACGACACAAGGAGGCGACCCTCGTATCTGCGCGCTGAACTGCGATCAGTTCGTCCGATCCAACGCGCGGAGCAACGCTTCCGGGTTTAACGGCAGTTTATCTGCGGTTCCACAAAGCAGTGAATAGTAAATGGTGAATGGTGAACAGTAAGTAACTCCGGCAGGACGCGATGCGCGCTTTTACCATTCACTATTCACTATTTACCATTCACCGCCTTTTGGCGGTTCCTTCTGACGCTTTCTAAATGCTCGCAGATCGCCTTCGCACCGTGCGTGATGCGCGGCGTCTGGCGCTGGATTTCGTCCGGCGCAACGTAAAACACCGGCAGTCCCTTCAACCCTTCGATCGCGTAGCGGCGCCACTGCGCGACGAATTCCGTCGGATCGACGGCTGAACTTCCGCCGAGGATTACGTCAGGCCGCGCCGCAAGCACGGCTTCCAGCGACACCGAAGGCGTGAGGAGCGGCGCATCCGCAAACACGTTCACGCCGCCACACAGGCTGAGTACATCGCTGATCATGTGCTTCCCGTTCACGGTGAGCAGCGGCCGATGCCAGATCTCGTAGAACACGCGCAGCGGCTGCCGCGCGCTGTATTGTGCGCGCAGCGCTTCGATCTCGCGCTCGAACGCACCCGCCGCTCGTTCCGCGGCGTCCAACGTGCCGGCGAGCGCACCGACCAGCCGCGTGAGGCGCGGAATGTCGGGAAGACGCTGCGGTTCGGTCACGAACACGCGAAAACCGAGTTCTTCGAGGCGGGTCACATCGCCCGCCTGGTTGCCGCTCTTCCAGGCGAGGACGAGATCGGGTTTGAGCGCGAGGATGCGTTCGAGGTCGACGCGTGCTCCATCTCCGATTTGAGGCAGGCGCCGCGCCGCGGCCGGAAAATCGCTGAAGCGGGCGACACCGACCAGTTTGTCGCCTGCGCCTGCCGCAAACGCGATCTCGGTGAGATTGGGCGCGAGCGAAACGATGCGCGTCGCCGGCGCGGCGAGATGCAGCGCCGCGCCGCGGTCATCGCGCAGTTCGATCGCGCGTCCAGTCTGCGCAAACAATGCCGCGCAGCACAGCAACGGCGCATACCGTGCGGGACGGCGCAACATGAGGAAAAGGTCAACGGCGGCTACCGGCCGCCTTCCAGGTACTGAAGCAGCTTCGCGCTCGTCTGCCTCAGCCGCAGTGACAGCATCGTGACAAGCTTGACCAGGATCTTGGAACCGAGGCTCGGGTGATCGAGGATGATCTTCGCCATGTTGTCGCGGGTCAGCACGGCAAAAACGGTGGGTTTGGTGGCAAGGCAGGTAGCGAAGCGCGGCTCGCCGTCGATCATCGACATTTCGCCCAGCGTCAAGCCGGGGCCGACGCTGGTCATGTGCTGCTGCTCGCCGCGAACACCCTTCTTCAGGATGTCGACATCGCCGTCGATGACAAGCAGCATGAAATCGCCGACATCGCCTTCGCGGATGATGATTTCGCCCGGCTGCGCGCGGTAAACATCCAGATAGCCGGCCAGAACGGAGATGTCGTCGCGCGAGAACTCGAAGAAGAACTGCGACGTGCCGACCAGGCCGAAGACTTCCTCGGCCAAGGCGGCATTCTTGCCGACCTTTTCCAGATTGAGCAAGTTGCCCTGATCCGAAGCGAGTTCGAGTTCGTCTTCCGCC
>MERI01000011.1:0-12913 GCA_001772005.1 Betaproteobacteria bacterium RIFCSPLOWO2_12_FULL_62_58
GCATCAGCCAGCGAAACCCTTTTTTGAGGATCGCCTCGACATTCCCGCTGTCCACGTGGGGATGGCCGCAGGGCACGTTGTATTGCTTGCAGATGGCGACGATCTCGTCGATTTTGGATGCAACCTCGGGATGGTCATACTGGCGGGGATGTCCCATGTCCTGGGACAGGTCGCCTTCTCCGATCAGCACGACGCCGATTCCCGGCACCTCATCGAGGATCTTCGGCAGGTTTTTCACTGCGCGCACCTCCTCGCACATGATCACCACCAGGATCTCGCCCTTCGGATTGAGCGGCCAGACATCGGCGCGGGCATAATATTCCTGCTGCGTCAGCCCCCAGTAGCGTGCCGCGGTCCTCGGGGCATCGCCGCGCTGGCCTGCCGGCTCGAAGTGAGGCGCGGATGGCGGGCGCGGATAGCGGCACGCGGCGACGGCATTGCGCGCTTCCTCCACCGTGCTGACGTGGGGCCAGATCACGCCGTACAGACCGATATCAAGCACCTGCTTCGCGATCCACTGATTCATTTCTCCGCCGTTCGGCGGGATACGCACCATGGGCGTCACCGCCGGCGCGAGGGTGCCCGCGTTCACGATCTGCTTCCGGTCGAGCATGTATTGCAGGCAGTCGCGCAGCCCCCGGATGTCGTACGGGTTGTGCTCCATCTCGAACACGACGCCGTCGTACGGCGCGGCATTGATGGCCTGTGCCGCGCTGATCTCGGGCACCGAGAAGGTGACGAAAGCGGGCTTGCCCTGTTCCAGGGCTCTGATTGCGCCATTCAGGCGAGGCGTCTCAGCCATGGTGTTGCTCCTTTGTTCATTCGAGCTTAGTACCCGTGAGTTTGATGAGCTTGCCGTACTTGTCGTAGTCGGATTTGATCCGCGCCGCGGTCTGCTCGGGAGTCATGTACCACGGTTCAAATGACTCGAGCTTGCTCCTCATGTCCGGGCTGTCCTGCGCTTTCTTGATCTCGGCATTGACCCGATCGACGATGGCCTTGGGCGTGCCGGCCGGCGCAAGCACGCCGACCCACGCTCGAAACTCATACCCGGGCACGCCCGCCTGCGCCACAGTCGGGGTATCCGGAAACTGCGGCAGCCGCGTATCCGAGGTCACCGCAAGCAAGCGCAGGCGCTTGGCGTTGATCTGCGTCAGGACCGCGGCTGGACTTCCGACCAGGAACTGCGTCTCTCCGGAAACCAGCGCCGTGGTCGCCGGCCCGCCACCCTTATAGGGCACGTGCACCATCCTGGTCCCGGTCATCGACGTCAACAAGGCCACCGCAAGGTGCGAGAAGCTGCCGCTGCCCGACGAGGCGTACAGAATCTGGTCGGGACGCGCTTTTGCGAGCGCGACGAGTTCCTTGACCGATTTCACCGGCAGCGACGGATGAACCACCAGCAGGCCCGTCTGCGCCACGAGCAGCCCGACGCCGACGAAATCCTTGAGCGTGTCGTATGGCAGCTTATTGTAGATGTGCGGGTTGCTGACATGGCTCGTGGAATGCACCATGATCGTGTAGCCATCGGACGGGGATTTGGCGACCAGATCAGCGCCTATGCTTCCCGTCGCGCCAGGGCGGTTATCGATGATGAACTGCTGGCCGAGCGTCTCGGAGATTTTCTGGAAAACGATGCGTCCCGTGACATCGGTCAAGCCGCCTGCCGGCCATGGTATGACAACGCGTACCGGCTTGCTGGGGTAGCCTTGGGCCAGGGCCCACGAAGGGACGATCAGGACGAAAACTATCGCAACGAAGGCAACCGTATGTTTGGCAAGGCGCATAATCATTCCTCGAGGTTGAGGCGGGCATTATGGAACGCCGGGGCGGTAAAGTGAAGTGCAGCGCGCCGGCCTATTGATCTTTACGAAACCGGATGACAATCCGGATTCGCTCGACGCTCCCCTCTCCGCTCGGGAGAGGGGCGGGGGTGAGGGTCGAGCACTGTAACGCAGTTACGTAATGCTCGATAATTACAGAAGCGAGGAAGAATGATCGTCGATTGCCACGGACACTATACGACCGCGCCCAAGGATTTGGAAGAATATCGAAAGCGCCAGATCGCGGGCCTCAAGAACCCTGCGCACGTCCCATCCAAGGGGTTCCTCAATATCACTGATGATCAGATCCGGGAAAGTCTCGAGCATGCGCAGCTCAAGATGCAGCGGGAGCGGGGCACCGATCTCACGATTTTCTCGCCGCGCGCGGGCGGCATGGGGCACCACATCGGCGACGAGACCACGAGCAAGCACTGGTCGGAGACCTGCAATGAATTGATCCACCGGGTCTGCACGCTCTACCCCGAAAATTTCGTCGGCGTGTGCCAGCTTCCGCAAAGCCCCGGCGTGCGCCCGACCGGCTGCATCGGAGAGTTGGAGCGCTGCGTGAAGGAGTTCGGGTTCATCGGCTGCAATCTGAACCCCGACCCCTCGGGCGGCTACTGGACCGACCCGCCGCTGACCGACGAGTGGTGGTACCCGCTTTACGAAAAGATGGTGGAGCTGGATGTCCCGGCCATGGTCCACGTCAGCGCGTCCTGCAATCCGAATTTCCACTTCACCGGAGCCCATTACATCAACGCCGACACCACGGCGTTCATGCAGTTCATCACCTCCGACCTGTTCAAGGACTTCCCCACGCTGAAGTTCATCATCCCGCACGGCGGCGGCGCCGTGCCGTATCACTGGGGCCGCTATCGGGGGATCGCGCAGGACATGGGCCGGCCGCCGCTAAAGGAACTGCTGCTCGACAACGTCTTCTTCGACACTTGCGTGTACCATCGCCCTGGAATCGAACTGCTGCTCAAGGTCATTCCCGCGGACAACATTCTGTTCGCGTCGGAGATGGTCGGAGCGGTGCGGGGAATCGACCCTGAAACGGGCCACTATTATGACGATACCAAGCGCTACATCGACGGCATCGACTGGCTGAGCGCCGGGGACCGGGAGAAGATCTTCCACGGCAACGTGCGGAAGGTGTATAGCCGTTTCGAGGCGCAGCGCGCCGATGCGGCCGGGAGATCGTGAGGTCGGGAAGGCGTGAGATCGTCAGTCATGAGCGGTGAATCCTACTACTACTGTGTCATGAAGTTCACGGAAAAACATTCCTTCCCCCTCAGGGGGAAGGTTAGGGGGTGGGGTAATGCTAAGAATGGCTGCCACACTAAACCCATCCCCACCCTGGCCCTCCCGGTCCCTCATCCCCGACCCTTCTCCCGAAAGGAGAAGGGCGATTCGAGGCGCAAATTGATTGTCATCCATTTACGCAAGGCTCAATTGGAAGCCGCCGCCCCCGCTGCCGTGGACGCGATGCCGGCAGATTGATAAATCCAGTCACGAACGGTGGAGACGTTCTGCTGCGGCGGCATCAGCGGCGAGAGCTTCGATTGCGGCATCAGTTCGCGCAATGCGTGCGCGCAGGAAGTCGCATGGGAAGCGTCGTCGCCCGACATGACGAATGCCGGCACGCTCATCGCCATCAGTTGTTCGCCCGCGGCGCACGCGTCGGCGACAAAAACCAGCGCAACAGTTTACGGTAATGTGAAACAGACCACCATCGCCGACTGGCAATCAGCGGGGCGGCAGCTCGATCGGCTTGCCGTGCGGCGTCGCCCGCGCGGCGGCATCCCATTCGTCCACGCGCCGCTCCAGCACGTCCCCCGGGATGAGTTTTTTCTTGGCGACCAGCTTTTCGAGCGCAGCGAGCCAGTGCTCATAGTAATGGCTGCCGTCGTCCGGTTCCCCGCGCGCCGCGGCGGCCGCGAGTTCAGCGGCAAGAGCATCGGCCCACTCGCGCCACGTGAAGATGCCGCGCAAGTGAAGCGTCAGCGTCATCGCGAAGGCCTGGGCCTCCCACGGCGCCTTGAACACGGGCCCCTCGTCGTCTCGCGGGAGGGCGGGAAGAGCGCCGAGGTCGGCTTCAGGCGGGATCGAGGTGGTCATCCCAGAGGTTCACGTACACGCTGTCGCGCGCGGAGACGCCGGGTCCCCACAGTTCGCCCGCGGCGAAGCGCACGCCGTACAGATGCTGCGGTTTCTTGTCGCGGCTCATCGCGTTGGTGTCCGGGAAGACGAACACGCCGTAATCGCGGTCGATCACCCCGCGCCGCCCGCGCGCATAACGCGGGAGCCGCGTGTGTCCGGCCGGATGGATGTTGCGCGCGATGACGCGGTCACCAGCTTTGAATTTGGGCGGCACGTCGTCGTCGAGACGGGCGCGGATGCGGTTGCACAGGAGCGTTTCCACGCCGGCGACTCTGAGAATGCCCGGCACGCTCGCCTTTCCCTCGGCGCGGCCGGTCTCCAGCTCTTTCGCGGCCACCAGCTCCTGCTCGACGAGCAGCTTCTCCAGCGCGAAGAGCACGCGTTCGTAGTACGTTGCGGCGAGGTACGCGGCGGGCGGCATCTGCTCGACCGCGTAGCGATTCATGTTGGCATTCCACTTGCCGTGAAAGGCGGAAGCGAGACGGAGCGCAAACACGCGCCCCTCCCACTCCGCGTGGAAGACGGGCTCGTCCGTCTCGATCTCGACCGGCCCCATGCCGTGCATGCCGCCCATGTCGTGCACGCCGTTCATCGCCTGCTCCCCGCCGGCACGGTCACCTGCACGACCCCGATCATCGCATCGCGCGTGACGATCTCCGCCAGTTGCTCCTCGCTCCAGCTCTCCGTTCCCGCTGGACGTTCCGGCAGCACCAGGTAGCGCAGCTCGGCCGTCGAATCCCACACGCGCACCTCGACGTCGTCCGGAATCTCCCCGCCCAGTTCCTTCAGCACGCCGCGCGGATCGATGACAGCGCGCGCGCGGTACGGCGCCGACTTGTACCAGACCGGCGGCAGCCCGAGCACGGACCACGGGTAGCAGGAGCAGAGCGTGCACACGACCAGGTTGCGGACCTTGGGCGTGTTCTCGAGCACCACCATGTCCTCGCCATACCCGAAGAAGCCGAACTCGGCGATGGCGGCGCGTCCATCCGCGAGGAGGCGCTGCTTGTAGGCCGGATCGACCCACGCGCGGGCGACGACGCGGGCGCCGTTGCGCGGCCCCACCTTCGTCTCGTAGGTGTCGATCAGCTCGTCGAGCGTCTTTCGGTCGACGAGACCCTTTTCGACGAGCAGCGACTCCAGCGCCTTCACGCGCAGCGCCGGGCCGGATAGCGGGCGGTCGTGCTCGTCGCCATGATGGCGGTCATTGTGGTCGGTCATGGCTCCTCTACTAAGAAAAAGTGGAAATAGAGTCAGCGAGTGGAAATAGAGTCAGAATGCCCGATGAGGGGATGGAGCGCGACCATGTTGGCGGCTGATAGTGTTTCAACGGGTAGCAGCGTCCGTATATCAATTATCGATACGGACTCCCATTATGCTATTGCAATGATCCAAGTTGCAACGATGCGGACGGGTTCGCGACCGTCCGGAGCGTGCTCGGCGCGGTGGCAGCCGAATAGCCGCTATTCGAGGCCGGGAGGTACCGGCCTCTCGGGATTGCGCCCCATCGTCCTGCGGCGGGTTCGCCCGCCGGAAAACCGGATGTAAGTCCGTCGCTTTTTCTCCGGCTATCAACGGAACAAAGGAAAGATCTGCGTTCGGCTGTCCCGCGTTATCCTCAGAAAAGGTTTGCGTCCCGTTTATTCTTTCGTTTATTCTTTGGAAAGAATCAGGGGCAGACGCGATAGATCTCATGGGCGCAAGAGAAAGCAGGAAATTCATCGAGGCTAAGCACCGGGAAATCTCAGCGATTCTGAAGGAGATCGGCCTGGCGCGGTGATGTGCGGCTGACGATCATGGCGAAAGCAAGCTTTCTCACTGGTGGAGATGTTGCGCCCATCCGCAAGACCGGCCTGGGAATGTTCGGAGACATTGCACCGCTGTTCCAGCGGGCGGATGTTTCTTTCTTCAATCTGGAACTCCCTTTATCCGATCGGGGCGAGTTGGCTCGTGGCAAAGCGATATGTCATCGCGGCATGCCGGTAAACGTCGACGGTATTGTTGAAGCCGGCGTTTCATGCGTGAACCTTGCCAATAACCACGTCCTCGACTACGGCGATGTTGCGATGTTCGACACGATCGATCTGCTGGATCGAAAAGCGATCGGCCATTTCGGCGCCGGACGGAATATCGATGAAGCCCGCAAAGGCCATATCGTCGAGAAAAACGGCATGCGGATCGGTTTCCTCGGCTATACCACCACGTTGCCCACCGGCTTTGCGGCCACTGCTGAATGCCCGGGTGTCAATCCGCTCCAGGCCTATACTGCATACCAGCCACGGGGCAGCCTGCTCGAGTATCCCGGAACTGCGCCCCAGATTGCCAGCTGGATCGATCCCGCTCATCTGCAAAGACTGCGGGGCGATATCGAAACATTCAGAAAGCAGGTGAACGTCCTGGTCGTCTACGTGCATTGGGGTACCAGCATGTCGCCCCAGGTTCACGACTTCCAGCGCGAGATCGGGAAAGCGGCGATCGATGCCGGCGCTCATGCCGTGTTTGGCGGGCACCAGCATGTCATATCGGCGATCGAGTTCTATCGCGGTTGCCCCATCGTGCACGGCTCCGGAAACCTCCTGTTCGACACCTGGACTTCGTTTTTTACCGAAGAAACGCTGAAGACTTTTCTGTTCGGTGCCACGATTGAAGCGGATGGATTACGGGATTGCCATCTGCTGCCGGTGAAGACCGGGGTCGGCGTACCTCCTCGCCTAATTTCCTGCCGCGACCCGCTGTGGAAAGTGATTTACGACGATCTGGAGAGGCATAGTCGCGCTTTCGGAACGCAACTCATGGCGCGCGAAGATGCGATCGAAGTGCGCTGCAATTAGGTTTCCGGAATCAATTCAAGCCGGCCGTTGAACGTTCGCGATGACACGCGCGAGCAAGTGCGCGATTCCCGACGGGGATTTCTCGGGAGAGCGTGTCGGAACTGCCTCCGGGCGGTGAAGACTAGACCATGCGAATGGGCTTGTTCGGATAATCCTGGCCAGACACCACACCCGCCCCCAGAACCATCGGGCCAACCGACAACATCCCGGCGACAAACGTGTCACTGACATGAATCCTTCCCGCCTTTCAATGCGCCGACCATGTCCCCGGGGTTCTTGATGCAGGCATCTCTGCATGCCGTTTATTGCTAGAATCTTGTCAGTCAAGACTCGGGGGGCGACTGACATGGCATCCATCTGGTTCACAGGGAATTACGACGATTTGTCCACGGACCGCGGCTACCAGTTTAAATTCTGCTGCGAAAAGTGCGGCAACGGATATATGTCGACGTTCAAAATGTCGACGCTGGGCATGGCCTCTTCCGCGTTTCGCGCCGCCGGCAACCTCTTCGGCGGCATCCTGGGCAGCGCCGCGAACAGCGCGTACGAGATTCAACGCGCGGTCGGCAGCACCGCGCACGACGCGGCGCTCAAGGAAGCGGCAGAGGAGATCTCGAAGCAGTTCAAGCAGTGCACCCGCTGCGGAAAATGGGTCTGCGAGCCGGTCTGCTGGAACAAGAAGATGCAGCTCTGCGAAGGGTGCGCGCCCGATCTTGACGAAGAGATGGCGGTGGCGCAGGCCGAGGCTGCGAAGGAACAGATCCGCGAGAAGGCGAAAAGCGTCGACTGGGTGGCGCAGCGCGACGTCGCCACCGTAACCGGGGTGGTCTGCCCGGCGTGCGGCGCGAAGACCCAGGGTGGCAAGTTTTGTCCGGAGTGCGGCGCAGCCGTGTCGGCAAAGAAGCGCTGCGGCAAATGCGGCGCCGAAGCCGACGGGAATCCGAAGTTTTGCCCTGAGTGCGGGCAGAAGTACTCGTGATCTCGTCTGACTCCGAGGCACGCCGGGCGACCGGCTCCCGGAGTCTTGCCGGAGCGGACATTCCCGCTGATTGTTAATCCAGGCCCTGCGTCCGAGCCCTGATTGGCGAGCCGAGCGGGGCTCGAACCCCTCAGCCGATCCGATTTTGTTTTGACCTCTCGCCAGTGTTCGGTCCTGGCCGTTTTCAGCCCTTAACAGGCGCATTATTGATAGCCCTGCCATTCGCAGGTCTTCCGTCCGCCTCTTCGAGCATCCTCACTTCGTCGCAGTAAAGATAAAGCGGTTCAGACAGAAAAACCATTCTCCATCTGCATGACGCGCGCGAAGATCCTGTTCCCAGGCAGCGACATCGGCGGCAGGCACGCCGTCCTCCAGGGCGGCCTCGCATGTGCCCTGGATGCTCTCGACCCCGAACAAGTCCGGGTCGTAACGGGTCTCGATCATGGAAAAGACCTGCGCGTCGGCGAGCGTCAATCCAGCGCCGAGGAATAACCCGTGTAACTCGCGAGGGAGATGGGGGTGGGCAAACTGCCTCGCTCCCCGCGCGGCAACCATGCGGCGCGTAAGCGCGGCATCGCTGGATCGCCAGGCGCAATAGTCCCAGTCTGTATCGAGCACCACGAGACGTCCGCCTTTGCGCAGAACGCGCGCGGCCTCCCGGATTGCACGTCCCACGTCGGAAACATAGCAATAGACCTGTGTCCCGACGACGAAATCAAACGTGTCGTCCGGGAATTCGAGGCTCGCTGCGTCACCAACCTGAACTTTGACTATTCCGGCGAGCCCACGCTTTTCGGCGCGGGCAGCCGTCGCGTCTACGGAATGGGAACTCGTGTCAGTGGCAACAATCCGTCCCGCAGGCGCCACTTCAGCGGCGAGTTCACACGCAAGGAAACCCGGCCCGCAACCGACATCCAGGCCCGCTTCTCCGGTGCGAGCCCCGATGATCTCGCGAACCCGCCTTCTCTGATCGACAAGCTGAGCGGTCGAATAGCGCCTGTCGAGGTCCGCCACCGCCTTGGCGTCATCATAGGTGCGCACTGACGATCTCGCTTTTCCCCGAGAACCAACGCAGTTTCGGTCAATCCGAAGCAGCTTCTCAATCGATCCTGAGCCCGATCGCCTTCACCACTTTGGCATACTTCTCGGTCTCGCTCCTGAGATACGCGCCCGCCCGCTCCGGCGTGGACCCGGCCGGCTCGACGCCCATCCCGGCGTAGCGCTCGCGCACGTCGGCGGCCTCGAGCGCTTTCACCGCTTCGCGGTTGAGCCGCGCCACGACATCCTTCGGCGTCGCGGCGGGGACGAGCAGCATGCCCCACAGGATGTGCTCGTAGCCGGCGACGCCGGCCTCCGCGATCGCGGGCACTTCGGGCAGAACCGCCGCGCGTTTCGCGCCGGTCACCCCCAGCGCCCTCACCCTGCCGGCCTTGACGAGCGGCAATGCCACCGGCACGCCCGCAAAGTACAGCGCGACCTGCCCGGACATCACGTCGCCCAGCGCCTGCGGCCCGCCCTTGTAGGTCACATGCACCATCTTGAGCCCGGTCATGTAACTGAACAGCTCCGCCGCGAGGTGGTCCGAATTGCCGTGGCCGGTAGAGGAGAAATTGAGCTCGCCCGGACGCGCCCGGGTGAATGCGACCAGTTCCTTCACCGATTTCGGCGGCAGCGAGGGATGCGTCACCAGGATGTGCGGGGTCGCGCTCACCTGTGACACCGGCGCGAAATCGCGCAGCGCATTGAAGTTGAGCTTGACGTAGGCGGTCGCGCCGGTCGCGATCCCGGCGTTGGCGAGCAGCACCGCGTAGCCGTCGGGAGGCGTGCCAGAGCGAGGAGCAGGGGCCCCATTTATGGGGATGCGACCGCAAAGGCACGCATGAAGACCGCGGTTCATACCGGCACGCTATAGCCCGCTCCCGGGTCGCATCCACGCGCCAAGGCGCGCAGAACCTGCTCCGCCGTCCGCGGTCTCCTTCGCGACCAGCTCCGCCGCGATATTCGCCCCCGCGCCCGGCCGGTTGTCCACCACCACCGGCTGGCCGAGGCCGTCACCCATTTTCGTCGCGAGCACGCGCCCGATGAGATCGGTGGTGCTGCCGGCGGAAAAGCCGACCACGATGCGCACCGGCTTCGCCGGGTAGCCTTGAGTCCAGCCTGGCGTCACACACAGGGTGCAGGCTCCAAACATGACGATACGTGCGGCGTTCTTCACCATTGTTCCCCCTTCCTGTTCTTGGATAGCGTCAACAGCGGCAAGACTAGCACACCGTCGCCGAGTCTTACCAAGCGGCGTCGAGGATCCGGGAGTCATCCGGCGCATCCTGGAGCACCTGGGGCTGTGGGCGCCGTCCGCCGCCGAGCGAACTCCGCCGCTCGGTGCCGCGAGTTGGCCCCGGTACGCCAGCCTGCCGCTGACCTGCCTGTTCCCGACATCGCCTGAGTTCGAGCGCGCGCGCCGGCGCTTGACCCGCTTCGTGCGCCGGGCGCATGATCTGCCGTAAAGCGTGACGCCGTATCTCGCGTTGATCGGCAAACAGCAACGCCTCGGAAAGCCGGGGAATCCGGGCACTTATGCGTGCCTTACACCTAAGGAGAGTGTCGATGAATTACCGCAAGGCGGAAGCGAAAGAAGCTTCGAAGGCGCAGTTCCGCGGAGTGTGGGCTGCCATCACCACACCGTTCACGCCCGATCTGGAGATCGACGAGGCGGGCTTGAGAAGCAACATGAAGCGCATCGCGGATCTCAAGATCCAGGGCGTTTTCTGCACGGGCGTGATGGGCGAGTTCTGGTCGCTCAAGAAGGAAGAGCGCAAGCGCGTCGTGGAGATCGTGGTCGAAGAAGCGCATCGCCGGGGTGTCAAGGTGATCGCGCATACCGCGCACCATTCGGCGCACGAAACGATCGAGCTCACGCGTCACGCCGAGCAGGCCGGCGCCGATTTCGCGATTCTCATGAACCCATACTACCCGCCGCAGAGCGAGCAGACGATTTACGAATGGTTCGAGTACGTCGCGTCTCGCGTGAACATCGGCATCTGGATGTTCGATGCCGAGTACGCCGGCTACGGCCTGTCGCCCGAATTGACCGCGCGCATCGCCGGCATCGAGAACGTCTGCGGCATCAAGATACCGCGGCCGCTCGAGCACTACGCGAAAGTGCAAGCGCTGCTCGGCGGCAAGATCGTGATGAGCGAGCCTTCGGAAGGCCAGTGGATCAAGATGATGCGCGATTACGGGCAGAAAGTGTTCCAGTCATCGCCCGCGCCGTACCTGTTCCAGACGCCGACTTCCATGCCGATGCACGAGTACACCGAGCTCGGGCTGCAAGGCCGCTACGCGGAAGCGGAAAAGATCGCAGCCCCCATGCAGCCGCTGCGTGAGATGGCCGGCAAGTGGATGCGCTCGAAATGGGTCAACGAGAAGCTCGTCCCGATCGCCTACATCAAGGCGTGGAGTGAGTTGATGGGCATGGCGGGTGGACCGGTGCGCCCGGGCTTGCCGCAGATCACCGAGAAGGAGCGTCAGGCCCTGCGCCTCGATCTCGAGCGCACCGGATTGCTCGCTCACGTCCCCACCGCGAAAGCCGCGTAACGCGAGCCGCCGCTGGCCGGTCGTCTGTACTGCTGCGGCGTTGTTCGTGTTCTCGTCCTCCGCTCTGGCGAGCGCAGGCAAGCTGCGCGTGGCGTGGCTCGGGCGCTGCGAATCCCTGCCGGGTTGGTTGAAGCTCGAATAACAGGAGTTCTTTCTGGAGACCTGAACATGCGTCAATCCGGCGTCGCGCCCCGCATGCGCGCAATCGGCTGGATCTTCGCTGCCGCAGCCGCAGTGTTTTCCTATACGGCCGATGCGCAGGTCACCTATCCTGCCAGACCGGTGCGCATGATCGTGCCGTTTACACCGGGCAGTCCGATCGAGATTCCTGCACGCGCAGTTGGCCAGCGGCTCGCCGATACGATGGGCCAGCAGTTCTTGATCGACAACCGTCCGGGCGCGAGCGGAACGATCGGCACGGAGCTGGTCGCCAAGGCGCCGCGCGACGGCTACACCATCATGGTCACCAATTGTTCGCACTCGTCAAACCCGTCCCAATACAAGAAGCTGCCGTACGACTCCTTGGCCGACTTTGCGCCGATCACGCAGATCAACGCGACATACGGGAACCTGCTGGTCGTTCATCCGTCGGTTCCGGCGCGCTCGGTGAAAGAGTTCATCGCGCTCGCCAAGGCGATGCCCGGCAGACTCAACTACGCCTCGGCCGGCATCGGCAGCCCGCCGCATATTACCGGCGCGGTGTTTGCCTCGATGGCCGGCATCAAACTCACGCACGTGCCATACAAGGGCACCTCGGTGGCGTTTAACGACGTGCTCAGCGGGTATATCGAAGTGATGTTCGCAAGCCCGACGTTCACCCGCTCGTTCATCCTGGCGGGCCGCGTTCGCGCGCTCGGCATCGGCGGTCCGCGCCGCACGCCCATGTTTCCCGAGGTGCCGACGTTCAACGAAGCGGGACTGACGGGGTTCGACGTAACGTGCTATCACGGCATGTGGTTCCCGGCCGGTGTGCCGGCGGAAATCGTGCGCCGCGTGCACGCGGAGGCAGCCAAGGCCATCGCCCTGCCGGAGGTGCGCAAACATCTCATGGATAACGGCCTCGTTCCGGTCGGCAGCTCGCCGGAAGAGTTCGCCGATTTTCTCCGGAAGGACATCGCGCGACAGGCGAGCATCGCCAGCAAGATCGGCATTACGCCGCAGTGACGAAGACCTTGCCGCGCGCGCGAGTGAGGCAACGCGGCCCGTGCTTGCGGATGCCGCTCTCTCCCGCCCTGACGCTCTCCCGATCTCCCGACTTCACTACTCACTCTTTTTTCCGTCGGCCTTCATCTCCACGATCCCCATCCAGAACTGGGTCTTGTTGCCCGTTTCGACGTCATATTTCCGCACGAAGTCGAGTTTTCCGTCGTTGCCGATCCGGAACACGCGCTTGCCTTCGAATTCCACGGTGCTGTCGGCGCGGTTCGGTACATAGACGAATCTGCCGTTGGGGTGCACGTGTATGGCGCCCCCCAGTTGCCGTGGCCGCTCGTTATGCGGCTCGGCCAAGGTGTCCTTCACGA
>MERI01000011.1:12928-19991 GCA_001772005.1 Betaproteobacteria bacterium RIFCSPLOWO2_12_FULL_62_58
CGAGCATGCGGCCGCCCGGATCGAGCGCGAACGTGCGCACATGAAAGCCGTGCGTATCGGCGTGCTGGATCAACGTCGGCTCTCCGGTCGCGGGGTTGATCGAATAGACGGCGATGCTGTTCTCGCCACCGCGGAACACGCGCTTGCCTTCGAATTCCGCGGTGCTGTCGGCGCGGTTCGATACATAGACGAATCTGCCGTTGGGGTGCACGTGTATGGCGCCCCCCAGTTGCCGTGGCCGCTCGTTATGCGGCTCGGCCAAGGTGTCCTTCACGAATTCCGGTTCGCGGGCGAGGCCATCGCCCTGCAGCCGGTAGACATGGAGCTTGTTCTGCCGCTCGATCGACGCGTACACCCACGGCTGCGTCGGGTGGAAATCCAGGTGCCGTGGCCCGAAGCCGTAGCCTCCGCCGGGCGCGATCGACGCCAGGTTCGTCAACTCGCCGTCCTTGAAGCGGAACAGCTTCAGCGCGCCCGGGTCCTCGGCCTTGCCGCCGGCGGCGTCGTTGCCTCGCGTGACGAGGATCGCCATCCGGTTGGATGGGGTCATGAGCACCTGGTGCGCGAAGATGCCGCTATCGAGCGGCCCCGGCTGGTTCACCTGCGCCCCGATGGTCCCGTCCCGATTGATCCGGTGAACGGTGACGCCGCTCGGGTTGTTGTAGGCGATCAACGCATACGCGCCGGTGGCGTCGAGGCTGATGTGTATCGGGCGTGAAGGCAGCGGTTGCGGCTGGCCGTGCGGTTGCAGCGCCCCAGTGGCTGCATCGATGCGGAAAGCGCTGACGCGGTGTATATCGCCCTTGATGCCGCTCGACCCGGGCCCGCTGTTGCTCGACGCGACGTAGAGGTACTGCCCTGAAGGATGAGGCCACGCATACTGGACGTTGGCCGGAAGCATCACCGCAGCCCGTTTGACGAGCGCTCCGCCATCCACGTCAACCTCGTAGTGGGCAAGCTCCTCGCCTACGCTGCGGTAGAGCGCTATGCCCGAGCGCCGCGAGGCGCTGGAGGTTGTCTCAACGCTCTCCGGATCAGTTGCGGGTTTCATTCTTCATTCCTGCGCATGCGAGAATCGATGCCGCGGTAGTGCCTGCGAGCATTCCGGCAAAAGTTCTGCGGTTCATCATGGCGTTCTCCTGCCGTACGGCAAATCCATCACTTCGACCCATTTTACTCAAGGATGAGGGCGGACGGATGAAGGATGAAGGTTTGATTCCACTTGTTTCGGTGTCCTGGATATATATACAGGTGTCCGTCATAATGCCGTAGATGACGACAACCATTCCCGAGCCTCTCAACGCCGCACAACGGACCGCGGCAACTTACGGTTCAAATGATGAACAGGGCCGGTGGACGGCCGGCCCGCTGCTGGTCATCGCGGGAGCGGGCACCGGCAAGACGAACACGCTCGCACACCGCGTGGCTCACTTGGTTCTCAACGGCGTCCCGCCTGAGAGACTGCTGCTGCTGACATTTACGCGGCGTGCGGCACAGGAGATGATCCGCCGTGCCCGACGGATCGTCGCCGGCGCAATGAGCAGCGCCGACGGCGTGGCCCCGGACAGCGCACGGGTGGTTTCGCGGCTCACATGGGCGGGCACGTTCCATTCGGTCGCGAACCGCTTGCTGCGTCGCTACGCCGCGCATGCCGGTCTCCATAGCGCGTTCAGCGTGATGGACCGCGGCGATTCGGCCGACCTCATGGATATCGCCCGTCAGGAGCTTGGTCTTTCCGCCAAAGAGCGGCGCTTTCCCCGCAAGGACACCTGTTTGGCGATTTACTCCCACTGCGTCAATACCCGGCTGCCGCTCGAGCGCGTGCTGGCGGAGGTTTTTCCCTGGTGCAGTCCCTGGCGGGACGACCTCCGGCGCCTGTTCCGGCGCTACGTCGAAGTCAAGCTCGAACAGCAGGTGCTCGATTTCGACGATCTGCTGCTGTACTGGCACGCGCTCATGCAGGATCCGGCGCTGGCGCAAGACGTGGGATCGCTTTACGACCACGTGCTCGTGGACGAGTATCAGGATACCAACACGCTGCAAGCCGAGATCCTGCTCGCGCTCAAGCCGACGGGCGCCGGTCTCTGTGTCGTGGGGGACGACGCACAATCCATTTACTCGTTTCGGGCGGCGACCGTGGAGAACATCCTCGAGTTCCCGACGCGATTCTCACCCGCGGCACACGTAGTGACGCTCGAGGAGAACTACCGTTCCGCGCAGCCTATCCTCGATGCCGCCAACCGGCTGATCGCGGAGGCCACGAGGCAGTATCAAAAGCAGCTGCGTTCGCAACGCGTGTCCGCGACGCGGCCGCGCCACGTGACCGTGGCGGACGATCAGGCGCAGGCGGAGTACGTGGTCGCCCGCATCCTCCAGGCTCGCGAGCAGGGCGTGCTCCTGCGGCGCCAGGCCGTGCTCTTTCGCAGCTCCCACCACAGCGACGTGCTCGAGCTCGAACTGGTACGCCGCGATATTCCGTACGTGAAGTATGGTGGGCTCAAGTTTCTGGAGGCTGCGCACGTCAAGGATCTGCTCGCGGTGCTGCGCTGGGCTGACAATCCGCGAAACCGCATGGCGGCCTTTCGCGTGCTGCAGCTGCTGCCCGGAATGGGGCCTGCGAACGCGGATCGGTGCCTGAGGGCCTTCGAAGCTTCCTCGTATTCCTGGAGCACGCTCGCGGCGTATCCGGTGCCTGCGGCAACGCGCGACGACTGGACGCCGCTCGTCGACTTGTTGGTTACGATCGCTTCGCTCACCAGCGCGTGGGAAGGGCAGGCCGGTCTCGTCAGGCGCTGGTATGAGCCGCATCTCGCGCGCCTATATGACGCGGCGGGGGCAAGGGCAGGCGACCTGGAGCAATTGGAACGGATCGCCACGCAGTTCCCGACGCGCGAGCGGTTCCTCAGCGAACTGACACTCGATCCGCCGCAGGCGACCGGCGACCTGGCCGGGCCGCCATCGCTGGATGAAGATTATCTGGTGCTCTCCACGGTCCACTCGGCAAAAGGTCAGGAGTGGGACCGCGTTTACATCCTGCACGTGGCCGACGGCGCCTTCCCTTCGGAGTTCGCGACAGGAAAACCGGAAATGGTCGAGGAAGAAAGGCGCCTGCTCTATGTCGCGATGACGCGCGCAAAGCATGAGCTCGATGTCGTGGCGCCGCTCAAATACTACCTCACGCAGCAGCCGCGATTGGGGGATGGACATGTTTACGGAACGCGCAGCCGCTTCCTTACGCCGCGGGTGATGGATTGCTTCGAAGCGATAGCATGGCCGCCGGCAGCAGAGGGAGCAGCGGAGTCGTCCGCGTCGCGCGAGTTGCCGCGGATCGACGTCGCCGCGAAGCTGCGCGACTTGTGGGCATAGTCACGCAAAGCGACTCGTCATTCCGGAGGAGCCTGTCCCGGCACGTCTTGAGCCGCGGGCCGGAATCCAGAAAACGCAGGCCGGTAAATCTGCTACTTCCCGATCCCCCGGTCTCTCGACTTCCCGACTCCTCCGCAACTTCGCGCTCTACCTCGTTGCGAAACGCCGGCCCGTTGGAGCCTCATGCAAGACGCGGGAAGGAAGCACGGTACGAGTGGGCGCGGTGGCGGAGTTTCCCGGAATGAAGCCGTTCATTCCCACGACATTTCCCGCGGTCGCGCCCAGCGGCAGTTGTATCTGATTGATCCTTCGGAGTCGATGGCGGGTCGGGACGAACACGAAGCCGGGATCGTACGGGTAGGAACTGCCGTAGATCCCGTTGCAGTTGATTCCCTGGCTCAAGCACGGGTCGTAGGCGGCCTGCGCCGCCGCGGCGATTGCATGCTGCCGCGCCCGGCGCTCGGCCTCGAGTTCGCGCTCGAGGCTGGCAATTCTCTCGGCGGAAGCCTGGCCGCTTTTTTGGCGAAACGCTTCGACCGCCTGCGTGAGGGCCTTGTCCGGGGTATAAACGGAAATCCTGTCTTCGACAGGCGCCAGCTTTTTCGCGGCCTTGGGATCGGTAGGCAGCTGATTGGAGTAGTTGGTCACGCCGCGCTCATCCACCCACTTGTACAGTTGCGCGCAAGCAGGGGCCGCGGCGAGGATCGCGACGAGGACGATAGTCAGTCGGATGAGCGTGCGCGGTTTCATTGAGCTGACCCCACGTTCCGGTCTTGGCTAAGCAAGGATTTCCCCGACGTGCTCCTGACGCAGCAACTCGTATACGAAAGCTTCCAGTTCGGGACCGAGAGCGTCACGGGCGGAGACCATACCGACGGGCCGACCATCCTCGACCACCGGCACATGTCGAAAACTGCCCCCGTACATCATCTGCAGCGCTTCCGCAAAAGACCTGTCCGGGTGAATTGTCCTGGGATTGCGGGTCATCACGTCATCGAGCTGCGTGGTTTGCCCGTCACGCCCGTCCGCGAGCACACGAAATAGTGCATCACGCTCGGTGAATATCCCAACGAGCTTGCCGTCCTCCACCACCATTACCGCTCCGACATGGCGCTGTTTCATCAGGCGGGCGGCCTCGCTGACAGACGTTTTCGCCGGAGTGGTGACGAGTTCCTGCTGATCGATGATCGTTCTGATGGTTCGTTGCGACATGCCGGGCCTCCGGTCGCGGGCTGCTAAAGCTTGCGAAATCATGCTACGCCCGCCATGCGGCGCGGTCAAACCCGAAATCTACGCCGCGGTGCAACGCTGCTCGAACTCTGCCTCCACGCGTTACCGTGCTCACTCGCGATTCGCGAGAAGCAGGGCCCGGGTAGTGCTGTACTTTCCGGCGCCGCAAGCTGCCGGCGTCGTCAAGACACGAGGAGTTCTCTCAAGAAATCGGGCAGCGCATGCGGCTTGCCGGTTTCCCGATTGACCCACACCATGATGGCGTCACCCTCAGCGACCTTCTCCGGGCTCGACTTGGCCGTCCAGATTTCCGAATAAGTCGGGAAGCTGGTCCGTCCGGCCTTGCCGACAAAGAGCTTGATGTCCAGGGTGGCGGGGTAGTTGACCGGTTGCAGGTAGGTGCAGCTCGTCTTTTTGACGACTGCGCCGTAGCCGTCGGGCGTGGTCTGGCCGATGATGGACTGTAACCAATCGATGCGCGATTGCTCGTAGTAGGTGAAGAACACCGCATTGTTCACGTGGCCGTTCGCGTCGAGGTCGGACCAGCGGACGATCAACTTCTGGCTCCAGATGAGTTTCTTTTCCGTGGCTTCCATTTGTTCCGGTCCGTCGGTTGGCGGGCAAAGGCCGCTATGCTAATACAGACTCGAATGCTTGCGCGGTCAGCTCGCCCCCATGAAGTCCCGCTTGCCGATTTCCACGCCGTTGTGCCGGATGATGTCGTAGGCGGTCGTGGTGTGAAAGTAGAAATTGGGCATGGAGCGGTTCAGCAGCAATTCCAGTCCCTTGAGGTTCAATTCGCGGTCGCGCATTTTCACGGTGACGGCCTTTTGCTCCGAGCCGTCGAGCTGCTCCGGCTTGATGGTGTTCAGGTAGGCCATCGTTTTTTCAACCCGCGCGATGAGCTCTGCGAGGCTCTTTTCGTTGTCCTCGTAGCTCGGCGCCTCCAGTCCCGCGAGCAGCGCGGCGCAATTCTTTGCGTGATCGGTCGCGGCCTGGACCTGCCGGGTGAAACTGA
This sequence comes from Betaproteobacteria bacterium RIFCSPLOWO2_12_FULL_62_58, assembly GCA_001772005.1. GTDB lineage: Bacteria > Pseudomonadota > Gammaproteobacteria > Burkholderiales > SG8-41 > DSOT01. The sequence goes on from MERI01000011.1 coordinate 18,543, forward strand.
ACATGTCGGGATAAAACCGGTAGCTGAGCAGGGTGGACTCGTCGTACTTCTTTTCGGCGTAAATTGCCTGTGCCTTCTTCAGGCAGCCGGCGAGGCCGTTAAGGTGGCGGACAAAGATGGGCACCGAAACCTGATACATCGAAATAGCCATTGTTGTTTCTCCTTGAGTCAATACACGGGGGTGGGATGAATTGTTTTATGATCGGCTGCGCTCTTGAGCCAGCAAGCGCACGATATCCTTGCCGCCCCGCGTTTTGTCGCGGGTCTCAGGCGTCTCCTTCCCGAGCGCCGTGCCGGCAACGAACTGATAGATATCCGCCGCCCCCTGAAACACTTTAGGGGTGATGCCTGCTGCGCCGAGGGTCTTGGAGATCTCGAGCATTTCCGGCACCCAGCGATACGCCTTGGGCGGCAGGATTGGAAACTGGCCGAGCGCCCAGTCATAAAGATCGGCGCGGGACTGCCGCAACTGCGCCTCCAGCAGGCCGTCGACGCCAAGGCGTTGGGCCGCGATCAGCACCTCCAGCCACAGCGCCTGCGTGCCCTTGTTGAGGGCGCCATAGCACATCTTGAGCGCACTCGCGTCCGCAATGCGTTCGCTCACCACGCGCACGACGAGCTGCGGCCCGGCGAGCGCTTCGAGATCAACGGCGCCGGGGCCCGACACGTAGAGATTGGTCTTCGCCTTGCCGCGCGGCGGGGGGCCGATGATGCCGCCATCGAGAAAACGCCCGCCTGCGCGTTCCACCACGCCGGCGATTTCATGCACGGTGTCCGGCGCGATCGCATTGCAGTCGACGATCAGAATATGGCGGCCGCACGCGCGCAGCGCAGCCGCCGCGTCGCGCGCGAAATCGAGCGCGGCGCCCGGATTCATGACCGAGAGCACGACATCGCATTCGGCAACGAGCCGCGCAACCGTACCGACGTCGGTCAATCCCGCCTCGCGCGCGAGCGCACGGCTGCGCTCGCTGCGCTGATCCAGCGCAGTGCAGACAGTGTAGCCTTTCGCTTTGATCTGCATTGCTACCGCCTGCCCCATGTCTCCTGGGGTCATCAGGCCGACTTTCTCGATCTGCATGGCATCGCCTTTCAAGTGATTTGCGAAGGAGGAACCATACCACGGCGGGCGCGGCTGCACTTTCTTATCCGGCGTGCCGCCTGAATTGTACGCGCGACTTCAGAGCACCCGCAGCCTCTCGATAACTTCGGGGTCCGGATCAATTCCGAGCCCGGGTCCCTGCGGCACCGCAAACCGACCCTCCTGGTTCGGGTGTATGGCGTCATGCAGAGGGTTTACGGAAAATAACATAAATTGGTTCCTGAATCCCGCTGTTGTTGACCGTTTCCCTGAATCCTGCTCATACTCTTCGCCGCGTCCGACGTTGCCCGGGGTGGTGCGAAACTCAAGTGAATCAGGAGCCGGTTGCCGCACACGGGGAGATCTCG
>MERI01000012.1 GCA_001772005.1 Betaproteobacteria bacterium RIFCSPLOWO2_12_FULL_62_58
ACCGTGCCGGTGCCGACGAAAGCCTCCTTGGCCAAGCCGGCCTTGATAAGGAAGGCGGACCGCAGCGCCCCTTGGTTGCCCGACAGGCCGCCGAAGAAGCCCGATAGCAGTCCTCCTACGAACAAGAAGCGCGCTGAAAACGCGAGCCGCGCGAACCACGGCCAGAGCTCAAGCGCTGCGAAAAGCACGATGAGCGCGCCGATGACAGCCTTCACCGCGCTTACTTCGCGCGGCTGCCCGGCAAACGTGTAGCTCGCGAGCGCCGGGAGATCGGCAAACCATGCGAGCAGGCTCGCGCCGGCGATCGCCGCCAGCGCCGCAGGGATGCTGAACCGCCACACTACACTCCAATCAGCGTGGCGCCCGACCAGGCCCACCTTGAACAGGTTGTTGGCGAGGTGTACCACTGCGGTCGCGGCGATCGCCGTCGGCACCGGGAAGAACAGCGCGAACGCCGGCATCAGCACCGTGCCCAGCCCGAAGCCGGAGAACAGCGTCAGGCCGGATACGGCGAAGGCGGCGACGCAAATTATCAGATAGCTCATTCACATAATCGTCAAGAGACCCTGCGAGACTGCTCTGACGATGGCGCCCCCCGCCGCCGTTAGCACTACCACGAACCAGGGTGGTAACTTCCAGAACATGAGCAGCACGAAAGCGGCGAGTGCGAGCCCGAAATCGGCGGCAGAGCGGATCGCGTTCGTCCAGACCGGGTCATACAGAAAGGCGAGAAGCATGCCCACGACCGCCGCGTTGACGCCGGCCAGTGCCGAACGCATGGGACGAAAGCGCCTCAGAGCGTCCCAGAACGGCAGCGGCCCGATCACGAGCAGGAACGATGAGGCAAAGATGCCCACTAGACTAATGAGGGCACCGATCCAGCCGTTAGGTGTCACCGTCGAGACGGTGCCGAGATAGGCCGCAAAAGTGAACAGGGGGCCTGGGACGGCTTGTGCCGCGCCGTAGCCCGCGAAAAAAGCTTCGTTGGATACCCACCCCGGAGGCCCCACCTCGGCCTGCAGCAGCGGCAATACGACGTTCCCGCCGCCAAACACCAGCGATCCGGCGCGGTAGAAACTGTCCAGCAACGCGAGCGTCTGGGAGGAAGGAAACGCCGTTCGAAGCGCGGGCAGTGCGACCAGCAGCCCGAAAAACAGGGCCAGCGCTGTGATGCCTGCAGTACGGCTGACGTTCGCGCCGATCGCGACGTGTTCGCCGTCCTCGCCTACATTGAACAGCCGCAAGCCGACGATGCCGCCCGCGACAATAGCGCCAATAAAGCCCAGGGGCGTGGGCCAGATCATGACGACGATCGCGGCGAGCGCGGCCAGAGTGACGCGCGGCGCATCCGGCGTCAGATTGCGAGCCATCCCCCACACCGCCTGCGCCACCACCGGCACCGCAACGACCAGGAGGCCGTGCAGCCAGCCCAGATCGAAGCGGTCGCCCAGGGCGATGACGCCGAATCCGAACAGGATGAGGGCGAGCGCGGAAGGGGAGGTGAAGCCCAGCCATGCCGCAAAGGCGCCGGGCAGACCGGCCCGCGACAAGCCGATGCCGATACCGACCTTGCTGCTCGCCGGGCCCGGCGTGAACTGGCACAAAGCGACCAGATCGGCATAGGCCCGGTCAGTGATCCACTTGCGCCGGCTGACGAACTCCTCGCGAAGGTAGCCGAGGTGCGCGATCGGGCCGCCGAACGACGTGCACCCGAGCTTCAGGAATATCTTGAATACGGCGAAAGCGGATTCCCGCTTGCCCGCCTTGGCTTGTGACAGCACTTCAGAATGCGGCATTATCTGTCCCTTCTGTTGAATCGAATCGCAACGCTTTAGAATTGGGATGGTAGGTATGGGCATGAGTTGTTGCGATACAGTCAGCGCACACCAGGGATCTCCCCTCCAAACGATTAACTATATCGTATCACGATAACGATGGACAATACCATAGTCAGGGACCTGTTTCTTGCATTCGTGCGAGTTCACATTTTGCATCACGCCGCCAAAGGCTCGATCTTCGGGCTCGAGATGATCGAGGAACTGCGCCGGCACGGCTACACGTTGAGCCCCGGCACGCTGTACCCGATTCTTCACGGACTGGAGAGGTCGGGCTTCCTCAGCTCCAGCGGAAAAGTGGTTGGCGGGAAAATGCGTAAATACTACAGAGCGACTGCAAGGGGACGCCGCATGCTGGGCGAAGTCAAGGGAAAGATCAACGAGTTGGTCAGCGAGATTCTGGAAGATTAAAAGCCATCTCAAAGATCGGCGGTCACTCAGGCGGCGCGCCGACGGGCTGGTCCTCAACTTCCTCATACCCCGTGAACATCGCCTTGAAGTGCGCCGTGGGTGTGTGGGCGAGACTCGCCAGGTACGGGTGAATAAAAATAAATCCGACGAAAAAAATAAAGCACAGCACGTGCACCGTATCCACGACCCGGACCCCGCCGAAGAACTCCACCGCCGCGGAAAAACCCTTGACGTCCCAGAGCAGGATTCCGGTGACGAACTGGAGGGGAACGAGCAGGAGCATGATGATCTGGTAGGTCATGCTTTGCAGCGGATTGAACTTGTGGTAGGCGCTCACATGGTGCGGATTGGGATCCCCCTTGAATATGCCGTAGCCGTAATACTGGAGCTGGCGGAAGCTGCCGCGAAAATGCTTCACCGGGCTCAACTCCGGGTGATAGACCTTGATCCTGTCCGAAAAGAGATAAAAGAGCAGCCAGACGAAAAAGTTGCCGATGAGGACGAAACCGATCCAGTCGTGCAGGTTGACGGCGCTCCTGAAAGACATCAGGCCGACGAGATCGACGTACCTGATCTGAATGCCGGTCGCGATCATCGCCACGAAACCGACGGCGTTGATCCAGTGCCAGATCCTGACCGGAAGCGGGTGAACGTATATCCTCTGCATGTCGCTTGTCCTTCTGCTTAGCGTCCCTCGCCTCTCTTCAGATATTTCCTGAAAAGCCATTTCACCGTCATGTGCCCGACCGGCACCGCGATACCGCCGAACAAAGCGAGAACGAAGAGAACGTCCAGGAACTTGTTCCGGGTGCCGCCGATGGCGTAAAACTCGCGCAGCGACTCCACTGAAAGCACGGAGCTCAGGACCTCTTTCCGGGCGCGATACCGTACCGGCCTGCCGTCGGGCCCGGTGATGGAAACAGTAATGTTCCGGAACGGCTCGGCGCCATCGCTGTGGCAGTTATCGCAGGCCTTGATCGCCTGGGTTTTGTCAGAGAGCCGGTGCGCCTCGACGCCGGTGCGAAGCTCGACCCGGCCGCGCAGGGTTCTTGGGGCCGCAATCGCGTCCCGGTTGATTTCCCTCAAGAGGTTGCGCAACTCCGCGGCATCCAGGCCGTTGCCGTCGGCGTCCATCGAACGCGCCAGTTTTTCGAACAGCGGTGAGCCTTCCTTCTCCGAAACCCACCCCTTCGCTGCGGAGTCGTAGAGCCTCAGGTCTATCATCCGCAGCGCCGCCGGCGCGTGGCAGGCGGCACAGGACACCACCTCATGATGAAGTCCAGCGTTGGGGAGCCACTTGCGGTGGGCGCCCAAAGCGGCCGAATGGCAATTGACGCATGTTTCATACGCGGTCTTGGGGCTCACTGAATGGGAACCATGGCAACCCGTGCACACCGGAGCCAGCGGGTTGCCCTGACTCACGCGCGCGGCATGGAGGCTTCCCTCGTGTTGCTTGAATGCATCTTCATGGCACTGGCGGCATGCCGCAGCCCGCTCGATGGCATATTGGCGCAGGCTCTTGATGTTGTCCTGCGCCGCAGGATGGTTCTTGAGGTCGACGTCTCCGTGACAGCCGGCACATCCGATCGCCTTGTGGACCGACTTCGCAAAGGCTTCCCCCTGAACGTGCAGGGCGAGCGTTTCCCCGTTCGCAAGATCCTTCTTGAGCCCCTCGGACGAGTGGCAACTGAGACACCCCTTGTCGGCCTCGGAAAGAGCGCTGTCCGCGGCACGCACGGTCATGAACGTAGCGGAAAACAACAGAAACGCCGCGATGATACCGACGAGAAAGTCCTTGTGGAACCTTCCTCTTGTCGCTGTGTCTTCTTTCCGCAAGCGTGCCATTCTTACTCCCTAGGAGTTTGTCGGACTTGGGTCGGACAAACTCCTAATGCAAGACCGCCTGTACGAAAATGCAACAAAAAGACAGTGACAACCTCATTTTAAGCCTGCTCGCGCGCCCATTGGAGGGCAAGAGCGGTCGTGATCATCAGATTCATCCCCAATCGGCAGGCGGTTTTGCTGTTAGCAGCCTGTCGGACGCCTAAGCCCGACAGGCTGCTAGTGGTTCATGATATGCCTCGCTGCGCGGGAGGGATTGATTTGGATCAAACGCCCGCTGAACGGCGTGGCGCGCGTGACGATTACTTGCGGCTCGGGGACGTGCTCCAGCCTGAAGCGCTAACGCTGGTCGCACCCCTGCGACTTGACGCAAATCGGCAGGTCGGGAATTGGCGGCGAGGTCGCACCCCGGCGCGACCTCCGCCGCCAGCGGGGCGTCGGGCTGCACGATTACTCCGGTCCCGATCGCTTCACCAACGCCCGCACGCCCATCCAGGCCAGCATGCCGAGCCCGATGAAAGGGAAAGCGACGGCATACGCGAGGCCCACGAAAGGCGCAGCGAAGAAGAGGACGACGTTCTTCAAGAAGACAGCGATCTTCTTCGTTGCGCCGTGCATCACCAGTGCCCGCCCGCCCATCCAGGCGAGCATGCCAAGCCCGATGAAGGGGCCGGCAAGGACGTAAGCCAGCCCGATGAAAGGCGCCGCGAAGAAGAGAGCGATGTTCGTCACGAAGACGGCGATGTTCTTCGACGCCCTCTCCGTCTCCACCGCCGCAGGCTCCGGCATGGCGGCCGCTGCGGTCTCTTGCTGTGGTGCCGCCGTCGCGTCTCTTTCGAGCAGGGCTTTTTGCGTGCTCCCTTCAATCATTTCCGGCGACAGCGGCTTGCGCAGGAAGCCGGAGACTCCTGCCGCTTCGGCCCTGGCTTCATTGTCATCCGTGCCATAGCCGGTAACTATGACTACCGGAAGCCACGGTTGACTTGCCTTGACCCGCTCGGCCACTTCGAGTCCGCTCATCCCCGGCATCTTGATGTCGGTGAAGACGACATCGTAATTTTCATTGTTGAGCTTGCGCAGCGCCTCTTCCCCATTACGGGCGGTGATCACCGCGTAGCCCTTTCCCGAGAGGACCCGGTCGAAACTCTTGCCGACCACCGGATCATCGTCAACGACCAACACTTTTCGCAGAGTTCTCATGGCATTCTCCTTGTTTCAATAAGCGTGACTGCTGGATTTCCATCGGGAACCGGCACCTGAGATAGTTCCCTCGTCTTGTCTCGTTCGATCGCTGTGCAGGGCCCACTTCTTTCGCATCATGGCGCCGTTTGCCGCGTTGATAACATCATCCGGACCAACCGGTTTGGCGAGGTAGTCGTACGCGCCGAGCCGCACCGCCTCCTTGGCGGTCTCAAGGGTTGCGTACCCCGTGATGATGACCACCTCGCTCTCCGGCCATCTCTCCTTGATCATCTTGAGCACCGACATGCCGTCCATACCGGGCATGCGAAGATCGAGGAGGATTACATCGAATGGCTGCTGCTCCATTGCACGCAGCGCCTCTGTTCCGTTCCAGACCGCTTCCACGTTGCAGTGGGCGCTCGCGAGGGACCTGAGATGGCTGAGCCGCACTACTTCGTCATCGTCCACGACCAGGATCTTGGTTTTTGCGTCCACGTGACCACCTCGCGTATGTTCAGTTCTCTTACCCTTGATAAAGCAACGTCCATGCCAGGCATCGATAAGAATGGAAAACGGCTAGTCAAGTCAATGAGTTACCATATCAAGTCGGAGATTGGGGTATGCGCTTCGAATGATCGAGGAGGCGTCTAACGTACATTTTTCCTATGCGTTCCGAGCAGAGGAAATAAACATTGTTGTTTGTCTTCAGCTACATCCAACAACTCGGGCCGGCATATCTTTTTTATACATGGAGGCAGCCGATCACTGCCGGGCATGGTTACGCTGCTTCATTTGCAGCGACGCGCGCCGCTCGCGGCCCGCGCACGGCCAGGGCCGCGTGCCATGCTCGGCGATATCGAAACGGCTTTATCGAGCGCCGCTGGAATCGGGCCGCGTGTTGTCAACGTTTGAGATGAAGCGGCGTTATAAGTGAAATTGAGCCGAATCTTGAAGGAGGTTGTGGTGAAAACGACGTTGCTGGCTTTGGCGGTTGCGGGAAGTTTCGCGGCGGGTCTGGTTCATGCGCAGTCCGGAGCCGATGTGGTAAAGGCCAAGGGCTGCCTGAACTGCCACGAGCTCGACAAGAAAAAGGTGGGACCGGCGTTCAAGGACGTGGCCGCGAAGTACAAAGGGGACAAAGACGCCCAGGGCAAGCTGGCCGAGAAGCTCAAGGAAGGCAAGGGTCATGCGAAGATCACTGCTTCAGACGCGGAACTCAAGGCGGCCGTCGGCTACGTAATGTCCACGAAGTAACTTACATTGCTACTCGAAAAAGCTGGCTGCGGCCAGCTTTTTTGCGCCAAAAAAGCGATAACGTTCCCCGCGCCGGCGGGTTACGGCTGGCAGTGGCCCGGTATGTTTCCGAATCCGTACGTTGTGGGCGCAAACCTTTTGGCGAGCGCGACGAATTTTCAGTTCTGCTGTCCTACGCACCAACTTCCCATCGGCGTACGTCGTCTGAGATCCCGTCTTCGATCGCTCAAGATGGCGTAAGAGCGGTAGGGCTCACGTCAACTGAGTGGATTCCCAACGCGCCCCGGTCATCAGGCAGCGCGCCGGATGGATACGGTGGTTGCTGTGACTGAGGCGCAATCAAATGACTCCCGGCCGGGAGTTTACCCCACTGAATTAGTTACCTAATGCCTGTGCCAAGCACCTGATCGCGCAGATCGTGGTTTACGGCGACTTGTAACAGGCGCGCGAGACAAAGATAGACCTGCGCTGTTGCGTCATGCGCGCAGGCTTGTTCCAGCGCGCCGATGAACGGCGGCAGCCAGCAGCGCACGAACGAAGCCAGGAACTCGTCAGCTTTCAGGGTGGGTGCGCTATCGGCGGTTTCGCACGCATAGAGGTGCGCGACAAACTCAAGCTGCAACGCGACATGATCGGGGAGGTCGTGGAAATTGGCGGCACAGTTGAGGCCCGCTTCCCGGTAACACTTCTCGAGGGCGAGGGTCGCGCGGCCCATCACCGCGCCGTCGAGATAGAGCCCGGCATTGAGTGTCACCCGCACTGGCGGCGCCAGGAACAGCTGGCTGTAGGCCTGCAGCAGGGTGAGGTGATGCGGAATGCGTGCCACTGCTTGGCGCAGATCACGCAGGGGGTCGGCAGCGGGGTAATTCAGCGTGGCCGCGAGGTCGCCCAGGTCGTCGGCCAAGTGCAGCTTGACCGCGTCGTACGCCGCGTGTTCCTGGGGCGGCAGGAAAGCGCGCGAAAGGCACAGATAAAACGCCGCGCGGTCAGTCACGTTTGCCATGAATGATGGTGACGGACTAGCACAAGCGCTGCCGGCCGGGCTGCCTGCCCGGCCGGCGCGGTTCTCAGCGCTAGGCCGCCTTCAGCTCGGCGCCCGCGCGAACTTTATGCCGGGGATTGCTGGCGAGATCGAACAGCTTCTCGCCCAGCCCGTAGCAGGCGAACACGATGGCGAAGCCGAGCACGGCCATCATCCACTCGGTGAGCGAAGGGACGTATTCCGCCAGCCCGCTCGCCCAGGCGCCCTTGAACATCGGCACCGCCTGGCCGGTGACGAGAAACTGGTAGCGGTCGATGAACATGCCGAGGAGCACCAGCGCCCCAGCGGTGATCTGCCAGCGCGCTTGGCGTTGCAGAGCAGGCGCGACCATGAGCACGAATGGCAGAAGGAGACCCGCCCACACCTCAATGTGGAACGCCGGGGAGCCCACCAGGGCATGAAAGCCTTCCAGCCCATCGAGATTGCTCCACAGGCCGGTCCACAGGCGCGTCACGACCGAGAACAGCGCGATGCCAGTCAGCGTGGCGAACACCTTGGGCAGCGCTTTCCCGGAGGCCATGCTGCGCAGCGGCTCAGGCATGTTTTCGTGGCGGAATCCATACGCCAGGTAGGTCGCCAGCACGATGACGGCCGCGCCCGACAGCGCGGCGGTGAGGATGAAGTACACCGCGGTGAACGAGCCGTACCACATGGGCCGCATGACCATCGAGCCGAACACCAGCCCGAGCATGCCGCTCGCCAGCACCACCGCCACAAACGACGCGATGCTGAGGGCCTGGCTCAGCGGGCTGTGCCAATCGTCGTGCCACAGCCGGTCGAACTTGATCAGCAGCAACACCAGGTCGATCATATAGAATACGCCCATCCAGAACATCGGCGAGAGATACTGCATGCCGGCCGGCATCGCCCACAGCATGCGGAACGGATGCCCGAGCTCGAGCGCGAGCACGGTGAACCCGGCTCCCAGCGTGATGATGGCGAGCCAGATGCAGCGCTTGGCGATCGGGTAGTACTCCCGGAACCCGAACACCATCGACAGCGAGGCGATGAAGGTGAGTCCCGACGACGTCAAGGCGAGAAAGACGTAAACCGAGATCGCCAGGCCCCAATTGATCCCGTCGCTCGAGGTATTAAAGGCGGCGCCGCCCTCGGCGAGCAGCATGAACGCCACGAAAGCGACGCTCAACAGCCCGACGACCACGCCGTATTTCCACATCTCGCCCGCCACGGATTTTTCGCGCCCGAGCGTGAGCGAGAGGCGCAGGAATTGCAGCGTGCCCTCGCGGCGCCACAGGTTGAGCACGTATGGCGCGACTTCCGCAAAACTTCTCGGTTCGGCAAGGTAGTTCATTTCGCATCTCCCGGGTTACGTTTTCCTGATCGCGCGATTGCTGGGCACGGCCCCGCCGGCACCCGTCAGGTAATACACCTGCGGCTTGTTGCCGAGGTGATCGAGCAGCCGCACGCCGTTCTTGTTGGCGATCATCTTCGACACCTCGCTCGCGGGATTGTCGAGGTCGCCGAAGTAACGCGCCGTGGGCGGGCATGCCACCACGCACGCCGGCGTGTACTCACGCGTCTTCGGGTCGTGCTCGGACAAGTCCGGCGCGCCCTTGGGCGCTTTGCTGACGCGGTGGTAGCAGAACGTGCATTTCGACACCACACCGCGCGGCTGGATTCCGATTCCGTGCCGCCGATCCTCCAGTGCATCCGGCATCTTCCACGGCGGATTCCACGCACGGTCGCCTTTGCCACGAAACACATTGCGCATATCGGGCCCGATCAGTGGCTTTTCGTCGATATAAAAGCGCACGCCGTAGGGGCAGGCGATCATGCAGTACTTGCAGCCGATGCACCTGTCCCAGTCCACCAGCACGAATCCGTCTGCGGTCTTGTAAGTGGCGCGCGTCGGGCACACCTTCACGCACGAAGCATTCTCGCAATGCATGCACGGACGCGGGAACCAGTTGACCTGCACGCTCGGGTACTCGCCCTCGGTGAAGAAAACCACGTCCTGCCAGTTCTCGCCCGGCAAGCGGTTGTTTTCCATCGCGCAGGCTGCGGTGCAGGCCTGGCAGCCGGTGCACTTCTCGAGGTCGATCACCATTCCCCACTTGGCCATGTTCGCCTCCTGTCCGTCCTATTGAACCTCGTGCAAATGCGTGACCGCGCGTTTGCACCTCGAATCTCCCTTCGCCCTCCGGGAGAAGGGCGGGGATGAGGGATGAGGGTCGTCACGCATTATTACGACGCTCATTAAACCCGTTCCACCGTGACCTTGGTCGCGTAGTGCGCGGCCTGCCCCGAGATCGGCTCGGACTTGTTCACGATGACCTCGCTTGCGCTGCCGCTGGGCAGCCGGCTCTTCGCCCAGCGGCCGTAGGCCCAGTGGCCGCTGGTGTTCGGCAGGACCACCACGTCGGGCCGCACCCCGCCAAAGTAGCGGGCGATGGCTTCGATGCTGCCCACCTCCGACTTGATCCGCACCCGGTCGCCGTCGGCAATGCCGCGTTTCCTGGCGGTTTCGGGATGGATCTCGAGGTACGCCGTTTTCTTGCCGCCGACCACCGGCTGCGCGATCGCGATGGCGTGCGGCAAGTTGGCGGCCCGTCCTTCAGCCTGGAGCACGACTTTCGGCGAGATGAAATGCAGGTCGCCGCCGCCGTAGTACTTGGGCTCCAGCCATTGCGGAAAGCCCACGCGCTCGGGCGCAACGCCAAGGTGCTTCTTGATGTATGCGGCGTACTTCTCGTTGTCCTGCACGTAGCTCGCCTTGAACTCGAACTTCCCGGACGCGGTCCTGAGCAGATTCTTCTTTACTTCTTCAGGCGTCATCGGCTTTTTATAACCGTTGCCCTCCCACTCGAAGAACTCACCGCGCACCTGGCGCCACAGATACGGTTTCTTGTACCAGCAGCCCTTTTCCTTCCACGACTCGAAGCTGTTGACCCCGTTGGTGCCGGGTTTGTCCTCGAAGCCCTTGGCGAGATGCTTGATCACGTTCTCGGTGCTGACGAGCGCCTTGTAATACTCGCCCATCGGGCCCTTCATGCGCTTGCCGATCTCGATCAAGGTGTCGCCGAAAACCTTCGTATCGTACAGGGGCTTCACCGCCGGTACGCGCAGCGTCGCCATCGGCCAGCCTTGCAATGGATAGATCGGCGCATCCTGCAGGCGCTCGAGGTAGGTGTGATCCGGCAAGACGAGGTCGGCAAACATTGCCGTTTCGCCCGGGAACGGTGAGGTGTCGATGAGGAAGATGTCCTTGAGCGCCTCCTCCCACTTGCGCGGCTCGGGCTGCGAGAAGATGGGCGAAGTCATGTAGAACATGATCGTGTCGAGCTTGTAGGGTTTGCCCGCGATGTGGTAGCCGGCGATCGCCTGGATTTGATTGCTTGCCATCAGCCACTCGCCCCCCACGCCGTCGATGCGCGGCTTCCTGCGGTCGTCCGATTTCGCATAGTCGTCCATGAATTCATCCGCCTTCACCGGCGCCTTGCCGTACGGCACGCCCATCTGGCTCATGAGACCGCCTTCGGCGTACATCGAGCCGATCAGCCCGTTGAGCGCGTTGATCGCCATGCCGTTGTACATCCCATTCAGGTAGGAGGTGGCGCCGCGCTCGTAGAGCACCATCGCCGGCTTGGTGGTCGCCAGCTCGCGCGCCACCGCAACGATATCGCGCTCGGCGATCGAGGTGATGGCCGCGGCCCATTTCGGGGTCCGGTCCTTGAGCTCGACGTTCCACCATTCGACCAGGCCCTTGGTCCACTTCTCGTTGAATTCGGCGGGATCGAGCGTGGCTTGGCCCACCTTGAAGCGGTTGACGCCGTCTTTGAAATCACCGACGAAATTCCGCTCCCACAGGCCTTCGGTCAGGATGACGTGGGCAATGGCGAGCGCCAGCGCGCCATCGGTCCCGGGCTTGACCATCAGCGCCCGGTCGGCCGCGGAAAGCGTGGTGTTCATATGCACGTCGACCGCCGTGACCTTGGTCTTCGGGCTCTTGCTGCGGATGTGGCCCCACACCTGCAGGTTGTTGTTGAGCGGGCGGTAGGCCTCCAGGAAGCTCGCGCCGAAGATCAACATGTAGTTGGTGTTGGCGTAGTCATAGGCGTTGTAGTCGTAGATCCCCGTCTGCAGCAGCTTCGCTTTCTTGCTGGCGTCGGCGCAAATCGAGGAGTGGCCGAGCCCGACGTTGGGTGAGCCGTAGAGCTTGGCGAAGTCGCCCAACAACCCGGCATCGGATGCGCCCCAGCCGCGGCCGTAAACCAGCGCGAAGCGGTGCGATTCACCCTTGTCGCGCAGGCTTTGCAGCCGCGACGCGACGGTGTTGAGCGCTTCGTCCCACGAAATCGGCACGAACCTGGGGTCCTCGTCGCGGCCTTTCTTGGGGTTGGTGCGCTTCATTGGCCCCTTGAAGCGGTCCGGATCGTAAAGGATGTAAGCGCCCATATACCCCTTGGGGCAAAGCTTGCCGTTCGAAATCGGGCTCTCGAGCGAACCATACATTGCGTGCACCCGGCCATCGGTCGTGTAGACATCAACGCCGCAGCGCGCCGGGCATTGATTGCAGACGCTCTTGGTGATGACGGTCTTGCTTTCCGCTGCCGCGGCCTTGGCGTCGGCCACGGCCTGACCGGTGACGTCCTCGAATCCCAGCCCGGTGGCAGCGGCGGCGCCGGTTACGCCGCTTACTTGCAGAAAGCGACGGCGCGTGATCGCGGTGTTGAGAATATCGAGTTTCATGCTTGCTCCTTTTCGATGATGTGCATCAGTCCAAGTCAATCGGTTCCAGCCGATGTTTCCATTGGCATCCGCTCGCCGTGCGGGTTGCGGGCGGCGCCGAACAATTGGGAGAAGCTGGTGCGCGCCAGATCGCGCGTCTTCCGGCAGGTCGGGCAGAGACGCGCCTCTCCCGTCACGGGGAATTCCCGCGCGCACTCGTAGCACTCGGCTGTAGTGAAGCAGGTGAGCCGCACCGGTCCGAAAACGTCCGGCAGCGCATTGCCCGGACCGGAGCAGCGGATCGCGCGTTCCGGGCACGCTCGGACGCAGTCTTCACAGGCAATGCACGCTGCTGCTTCGAACCGCAGTCCGCTTGCGCCGTCTTCCTCGTACCGCGCTAACGCCCCGGTCGGGCACACAACGGCGCAGACGCCGTGGTCGGCGCAACTGTTGCTGATCTCAATCCTCGGGAATAAGCGCGCAGGCAAGGCGCCGCCCGCGGATTTCGCGACCCGTTCCAACGCCATCATGAGCCGCGCTTTCGAGGCGGGGATCAGCTTGGCTGTGGCGCGCGCCGGAGTTGCGTCCGCGGCCGGCTCCGCTTGGGGGATGCCCGCCAGCCGCCGCAGGAAGTCGCGGCGCGACGCATCCGGCTCGGGCTCAGCATGGGGCGTGGGCAGCGGGCGGGCGCCCTGCGGCAGCCTCCGGAACTCGAACGCAACGCCCTCGGCATAGGGAGCGCCGAATCCTTCGAGCAGCGCCCGCGCCTCGCTGACCGCTGCAGCCGCCGGATGTCGGCCGTGATCGGAGGCGGGGCAGTCGCCGCACAATCCGCGAGCGATCACCCTGAGGTCCCGGTATCCCCGGTCGGCGTAAAGCCCGAGCAAGTCGTGCGCGCCGATCCCGCCCGCGCAGCGCAGGCGCAGCGCGTTCTTCGCGGCCGCCCGTCGGGGAACGCGCGCGCATTCGACTTCTAGCACGCCGGCCTCAAGTGCCGCGCGCGGCAGCACTGAGAGATCGGGAAAACGATTCGCCTTCAGTGCGCCTGTCGGGCACGCGGCCGCGCATCGCGCGCAGCCCAGGCATGCGCTCGAAACGTCGAGGGAATCGTCACTGAAGCGAATGGCGCCGACAGGACATGCGTCGACGCAAAACGAGCATTCGGAATAACGGGAACGCAGCCTCAGGCAGATCGCATCGGAAACGGAGAGGCCGCTGCTCTCGCCCATACGCCGGAAAACTCTACCCCTTGAGGCGCTATCACGCTTGTTCCGGGTACGTTTTCCACCCTGAGACATTTCTGTCTCCCCCGTTTATTTTTTTGGACGAAATACGATTGTCCCTGAGACAAATTATCTTATGCGGGGCGATATGCGTTATTGATCCATGTCAAATAATTTACTCAAAAAATACCTAATTAAATTCAATCACATATAACAATTCGTCGCCAGTATTTTTTCTTTACACACCTCCGCCGCAGTGGTGAATCGCGGGTATAGGTGCGATCCGTTTCCCGTTGATGTAGATCAAATTCCGCTCCGCTCATCCAAGGTAGTCTTTGATTTGAAGCGACCATCGGTTTGTGATTACGCATGAACGAACCGCTGTCCCAACCTTCAACTGAGAACAGGACATCGCCCAAGCATGCCTAAGCATATCGTTCGGCTTATCCTCCTCATGGTGGCCTTCGGAGCGATAGGCTACGCAGCGAAGGTTTTTTTTACTGCCGACTCGTTCTACAAATACGGTCATTATCGCGCCGCTTCGGTTCCCGAAATTGCGGCCCAGGAACCGGTCTACCAGACGCCGCGCTACTGCCAGACCTGCCATAGTGAACGCCACGCGCAATGGTCGGCGAATAACCACAAAACGGTGACCTGCGAAACGTGTCACGGCGCAGCCAAGGGGCACCCTCAAAGCGGCAAGCTGCCGATCCCTTCTGACGCGGTGAAGCTGTGCACCCTGTGTCACGAGGCCATGCCGGGGAGGCCCCGTACGCAGCCGCAGATCCAGGTGGCCCAACACAACCCGTACGCGTCGAGCGGGCAGCAATGCACCGCCTGCCACAACCCCCACGCGCCCAAGATCGTGGCCGTCGTGGCAATAGTGGCCGGCGACGCCGCGGCAGGCGCCAAAAAGCACGCGGCCAGTTGCGCCGCCTGTCACGGCGCGAAAGGGATCAGCCCCAACGATACGTGGCCGAATCTGGCGGGGCAACACGCCGCCTACCTGGTCAGGATACTTGCGGCATACAAGTCCGGTGCTCAGAAGGATGTGGCGATGACGCCCTTGGCGCAGGCGTTGAGCGACGCGGAGATCCAGAATCTCGCGGCCTATTACGCCAGCTTGAGCTGCGACGGGGCTCCAGGCGCGGCGCGCATCGGCGACGTGGCCGCCGGAAAGGCGCTGGCGAAGAATTGCACGGCCTGCCATGGCGAAACAGGCATCACGAGCAATCCTGCATGGCCGAAGCTTGCCGCTCAAAAGGCCGAGTACCTGGTGAACGCGCTCAAGGCCTTCAGGGCCGGGCTCCGCAAAGACCCGACAATGGCGGGCGTCACAAGGGGCTTGAGCGACGGGGACATCGCGAACCTCGCCGCCTATTACGCTGCGCAGAATTGTCAGGCCGTTACGGTGGGAGGGAAGACGCAATGAAAAAGGAAACCATATCCTCATTGGTCGCGCGGCGCGCGTTCCTGCGCCGACTCGGTCGGGCTGCGACCTGCGCGGGCGCGGTGGTGGGCACCGGCGCTCTGGGCGTCATGCAGACCGTGGCCGCAAAGAGCGCGCCCGCTTCCGGCGCGGGCTCGTTTCCGACGAAGGACTATGACTGGACGAAGCACCGCTGGGCCTTCGGCGTCGACACCACAAAATGCATCGGCTGCTTGCGTTGCGTCGAGGCGTGCAAACGCGAGAATGATGTCCCTGGTGACGCGCATCACTTCCGCACCTGGGTGGAGCGCTACGTCTATCTGGAGGGTGAGACCAGAGCGCGCATCGACAGCCACCACGACCCCGTGAACATCAAGGCCTCCGGTTCGGAACGGGAATACCGTTTCGCCAACCGCTACAAGGATGCCAAGGTGGAGAAGGCGTTCTTCGTGCCCAAGCTGTGCAATAACTGCACGCGTTCGCCCTGCACTCAAGTGTGTCCTACCGGCGCCACCTACAGGACCGAGGACGGTGTTGTGCTCATCGACCAGAAGTATTGCATCGGCTGCCAGTATTGCGTGCAGGCCTGCCCTTACGGCGCGCGCCACTTCGACCATGAGAAACAGGTAGCCGACAAATGCACGTGGTGTTATCACCGCATTACCAAGGGATTGCAGCCGGCTTGCGTCGAGGTCTGTCCGGTCGGCGCGCGCGTGTTCGGCGATCTCAAGGACAAACAAAGCCCGATCAGCCAGTTCATTCGCAACAATCGCGTGCGGGTGCTGAAACCCGAACAGGGCACTGTGCCGAATGTCTATTATGTCGGCCTCGATAAGGATGTGATCTGATGGAGCCCCTTTCTGATATCGCCACGTACGCCGGCGCTGTATACCCGAACGAGACGATTTTCTCCTGGACCATATTGATCGCGGTGTACCCATACGTCACGGGGCTGGTGGCCGGCGCCTTTACCGTTTCCAGCCTGTATCACGTGTTCGGCATGGAACGATTCAAGCCCGTAGCAAAGTTTGCTCTGCTCACCGCTCTATGCTTCATGCTCTTCGTTCCCGTGCCGTTGCTGCTGCACCTCGGACAACCGCAGCGTGCATTCAACGCCGTGCTTACGCCGCATTGGACTTCGGCGATGGCCGCATTCGGTTATTTCGCCGGCTTCTACGTGATTCTGCTGATATTGGAAGTCTGGTTCATGTTTCGGCCCTACATCGTGCAGCAGGCGCAAG
>MERI01000013.1 GCA_001772005.1 Betaproteobacteria bacterium RIFCSPLOWO2_12_FULL_62_58
ATCATGGTGAACGCGGACGGCAGGCGCTTCCTCGATGAAGGTGCGGATTTTCGCAGCTACACCTACGCCAAGTACGGGCACATCGTTCTCGATCAACCGGGACAATACGCGTGGCAGATCTACGACTCCAAGGTTTCGCGTCTGCTGCTGGATGAATACCGCACGCGACAGGTCACGAAGGTCACTGCGAACACGCTCGAAGAGCTCGCGGACAAGATGGAGGACGTCAACAAGGCGCAGTTCCTGAAAACCGTGCGCGATTTCAATGCGGCGGTCAAAACCGACGTGCCCTTTGATCCCAACATCAAGGACGGCCGCTCGGCGCCCGGGCTCGATGTGCCGCGTTCGAACTGGGCGAATACGATCGACACGCCCCCGTTCGAGGCATATGCGATCACGTGCGGCATCACGTTCACGTTCGGCGGCGTGCGCATCAACACCGACGGACAGGTGCTCGACACCAACCACGAAATGATTCCCGGCCTGTTCGCAGCGGGCGAGATGGTCGGCGGCATTTTCTATTTCAACTACCCGGGCGCGAGCGGTCTCACGAGCGGCGCGGTCTTCGGCCGCCTCGCGGGTGCGAGCGCAGGCGACTACGCGAAGCAAAGACGAGCGGCATAGGTCCAAGTGGCCACACATGGGATGCGCTATGTTGAGACTGGCTGCAATCCTCGTGCTCTCGTGGTGTGGCACGCCATACGCGGCGCCACCTGACTATCCGACGAAACCGGTGCGGCTCGTCGTGGTGTATCCGCCCATCAACCGGCAGGTGAATGAAGCGCTGCAAGCGCGTGACGTGCAGCGGCAGCTCGCCGAGCAGGGCAGCGAGCCGGTCGGCCCCTACGCCGTCGATGAAGGACTGGTCAACGCGAGCGGCGACAGCGTGTGGCGGGCGGTGCGCGGCGGTTTCTATCGCACGCAGCGGCGCCTGTTCGAAGGCCACCTGCTGGTGCGCGCCTCGGCGCTGCACTGACGCGATACGCTGACCGCAAGGAAGCCTGCATGTCGACCGAGCGCAAGAGAGACAACCGCTCCGCGGACAAATGGAAGTTTTATCAGGACAACAGCAATAGGTGGCGCTGGAAATACATCATGCAGGGCAAGATTGCGGCCCAGGCGTACTACAGTTTCGAGCAGTACCGGGACTGCATACAGGACGCCCGGCTGCATGGATACCGTGAGAATTCCAAAATAGGAGGCGTTCGCGAATGAAGCCATCGTTCAATATCGGACGGCTGATTACGGCTTCTGCATTGCCCCTGCCGCTCGCGGCAGCCGCTCAAAGCACGCGCCTAATCAACGACGGCGGAGGACTTCATGATTGAGCGCATCGAAATTTTCGTGACGGGGCTGCCGGTGCGCGTGCAGCGTATCTTCTCGAGCGGCAGTTACGACACAGGGCCCGCGGAGCAGCTGCTCTCCAAGCCGGTGTTCGTGAAGATCCATGCCCAAGGCGTGGTCGGCTGCGCGCAGATCCGCCCCATCAGCCCGGGCCACTTCGTGGCCGACACGACGCACGGCGTCGTCGCTGCGATCAAGGAAATCTACGGCCCGGGGCTCATCGGCAAATCGATATTCGATATCGAGTCGATCAACGAGATGTTCGACGCGCGGCTGGCGAACAATCCGGCGGCGCGCGCGGTGCTCGATATCGCGGTGCGCGATGCGATGGGCAAGGCGTTCAACCAGCCGCTGTACAACCTGCTCGGCGGATGCTGCCAGCCGCGCATACCGCTCGAATGGTCGGTCAGCATGGCGGACGAAATGTCGACGATGGTCGCCGAAGCGAAGCGCGCCGTGGACGAGTTCGGCATACGCGTGCTGTGTCTCAAGATGGCCGATCGCCGCGGCTGGCGTTATGACGTGAAGGTGTTCGAGACGGTGCGCCGTGCGGTGGGCGACGCGGTGATGATCGGCGTTGATCCCAACACCGGCTGGACCATGGCCGACGCGCTCTCGGCGATCCGGGAACTCAAAAAGATGAATCTCGGCTACATCGAGCAGCCCATCGCGCGGCGCGACCTCAAGGGGCTTGCCGAAATCCGCCGCGCCGCGGACGGCGTGCCGGTGATGGCGGATGAGGCGCTCTTCACGATACAGGACGCGTACGCGCTCGCCGAAGCGCGCGCAGTCGACGCGTACTGCATCAAGCTCTACAAGATCGGCGGCATCACGCCCGCGAAGAAAATTGCAGCCATCGCGGAAGCCGCGAACATCCAGTTGAATTGCGGCGGCCTCGCGGTGCAATCGCAGCTGGAAGCGGCGGCCGGCGCTCATTTCTACGCGAGCATCCCGGCTTCCCGGATGATGGGCGCAGCCGAGTTCGTTTTCGGCCTCAATGCGACGGCTAAGGATCCGATCTGCCCCGAAAGCGATTTCGTCGTGCGAGATGGCCATGTCGACGTGCCGCACGGCCCGGGGCTCGGCATCAATGTCGACGAAGCGGCGCTGAAAAAGCATACCCTCATGTACGAGCGCGTGGGATAGTGCGAAGCGCCCCAGCCCGGCCCCGTGAAGGGGAAGCAACCGCCCCCGCCGGGGATAGTCGTATCATCGGCGTTGAGCGGCGGGTGCCGGCGACACGAGATTCGATGAGCTGAAACTGGAGCAATGATGGAACAGACTGAAGGCAACTTCGACGTAATCGTCGTCGGCGGGGGCAATGCGGCGCTGTGTGCCGCAATCTCCGCCAGCGACGAAGGCGCGCGGGTGCTGCTGCTCGAGCGCGCGCCGGAGGACGAGCGCGGCGGCAACAGCTCCTATACCGAAGGGCTGATGCGCTGTGTCTACAACGGCGCGGAGGACATCCGCGCGCTCTCGCCGGACTTGACCGAAGAGGAAATGAAAAGCGACTTCGGCGCCTACACCGAGGAGAAGTTCTTCGACGACATGGCGCGCATCACGCAGAACAGGACCGATCCCGACCTGTGCGAGATACTGGTGCGGAGCAGCCGCGCCACCATGCACTGGATGAAGGACAAAGGCGTGCGCTGGCTGCCGCAGTTCGGGCGGCAGTCTTTCAAAATCGACGGCAAGTACACGTTCTGGGGCGGCGCGACCCTCGCGGCGTGGGGCGGCGGGCGCGGCCTCGTCGACACGCTCTATAAAGCAGCCGGGAAAGCGGGCGTGCAGGTGTACTACAAGGCCTGGGCGAGGGAGCTCCTGCATTCGGACAGCGGTGTACACGGCGTGACCGCGCGTGTGAACGGCGTGACGCGCAATATCCGCGCGGACAGCGTCATTCTCGCCTGCGGCGGATTCGAGGCGAACGCCGAGTGGAGGAGCCGCTATCTCGGCAAAGGCTGGGACCTCGCGAAAGTGCGCGGCAGCAAATACAACACGGGCGACGGCCTCGACATGGCCCTGCGCATCGGCGCGCAGCCGTGCGGCCACTGGTCCGGCTGCCATTCGGTGGGTTGGGAGCGCTACGCCGCCGACTTCGGCGATTTTTCGGTGACCGACGATTACGAGCGCGACAGCTATCCGTTCTCGATCATGGTGAACGCCGAGGGCAGGCGTTTCCTCGACGAAGGCGCCGATATCCGCAACTACACCTACGCGAAGTACGGGCGCATCATACTCGATCAGCCCGGGCAGTTCGCGTGGCAGATTTTCGATTCCTCGGTCACGCATCTGCTGCGCCCGGAATACCGCTCGAAGCACGTCACGAAAGTGAAAGCGAATAGTCTCGAGGAGCTTGCGGAAAAGCTCGATGACGTGAACAAGGACGAGCTGCTGAAGACCATCCGCGAATTCAACGCCGCGGTGAAGCGCGACGTGCCCTTCAATCCCAACGTCAAGGATGGACGGGCAGCGGTCGGTCTGGCGGTGCCGCGCTCGAACTGGGCGATGCCGCTCGAGAACCCGCCGTTCGAGGCGTATGCGGTTACCTGCGGCATTACCTTCACCTTCGGCGGTTTGAAAATCACCACCGACGCGCAGGTCGTCGACACGAATCACCGACCGATACCCGGCCTTTATGCCGCGGGCGAAATGGTGGGCGGGCTGTTCTACTTCAACTATCCGGGCTCGACCGGCCTGATGAGCGGCGCTGTCTTCGGCCGTCTTGCCGGGCGCAACGCGGCCTCGGCTGCAAAGCGCGCCAAAGCGGCGTAATCGGGAGAACAAATCATGGCAGACCAAAACTTGAGGATCGGGTTCGTCGGCATCGGCAACATGGGTAATCCCATGGCCGGGAATCTCATCAAGGCTGGCTGGAACGTCACCGTCTACGACACCGACGCCCGCAAGATGCGAGCGTTCATCGAGACCCGCGGCGGCGCGAGCGCGTCGAGCCTGGCAGAACTCGGCGGCAAGTCCGATGTCGTCATCACCATGCTGCCCGACGGTTTCGTCGTGCGCCGCGCCGTGCTCGGCAAAGAGAGCGGTGATGACTGTCTCGTCAAGGGCCTCGCGGAAGGCGCGGCGATCATCGACATGAGCTCCTCGGCGCCGGTCGGCACGCGCCAGCTCGGTAAAGATTTGCTCGCCTATGGTATTTCCCTCATCGACGCGCCGGTATCGGGCGGCGTCAAGGGGGCGGTCGCTGGAACGATGTCGATCATGATCGGCGGCGGCCCAGCGCTGGCCGACCGCTTCGACGCGCTGTTTTCCGCGATGGGAAAGCGTTTTTACGTGGGCTCGCTCGGCGCGGGTCATGCGGCCAAAGTGCTGAACAACTACGTGTCGGCAGCCGGACTTGCGGCCGCCGCCGAAGCCGTGCGCGTCGCGGAGCGCTTCGGCATCGAGCCGCAAGTGCTCGTCAACGTCATCAACGCTTCAACGGGCCGCAACAACAGCACCGAAAACAAGTTCGCGCAGTTCATCCTGAATGGCAAGTTCAACTCCGGCTTTGCGCTGGGACTCATGACGAAAGACCTGTCGCTCGCCATGGAGGTGGCGGAGGCGTGCAACGTGCCGGCCGAGCTCGGTCGCGCGACGCTCGCACTGTGGAAGAAAGCGGAAAACGCAGTGGGCGGAACCGCGGATCACACCGAAATCGCGCGCTACGTGAACGAGCAGGGATAGGCCGGCGCGTTACTTATCTTAATCCTAAAGTGGAGCGTAACTTGAAAGCAGAAACTCCCCCGCGCCCGTGGGCGGCCGATATATACCGGGCGTTCAAAAAGCTCGGCGTCGCGCAAGTCGCATACGTGCCTGATGGCGCGCATATCAAGAACCGCTTCCGCGAAAACCTCCTGGGGCAGAAGGCTTTCGACTAGCGGCGTTGAAGGAGGAGGCATGGGACAGACGATAGCCGAGAAAATTTTCTCCCGGCACAACCTGGCGCAACAGCCGGTGAGGGCCGGCGAGTTCATCGGCGCGCGCATCGATGGGGCGATGTGCCACTACCAGTTCATGGACATCCATGACCTGGCGGTGGAGGCGGGATTCAAGGATGGATTTCCGCGCGTGTGGAACACCGACCGGGTTTTTCTTCTCGTCGATCACCATCAACCGGCCTTGAGCCAGTCGTATGCCGACGACAATGTCCTCATACGGAAAGAGGCGGGACGGCTCGGCATCAAGCACTTTCATGATGCCGAGCCCGGCATCGCGCACCAGATGATGCCGGACTACGGCCTCGTGCGGCCGGGTGAGCTAGTAGTGGGCAACGACTCGCACACTATCGCGTACGGCGCTATCAATGCCGGCAGCACCGGCATCACCCGTGCCGACATGCTCTACGTGCTGCTTTTCGGCGAGCTCTGGTTTCAGGTGCCGAAGTCGATACGCGTCGTGCTCGAAGGACGCCAGCCAGGTTACCCGATCGCCAAGGACATCATTCTCTACCTGGCCGGCCAGTACGGCGACGATTTTGCGCAGAACATGGCGCTCGAGTTCACGGGATCGCTCGTCCCGCAGCTCAGCATGGACAGCAGAATGTGTCTCTCCACGCATGGGGTGGAAGTGGCGGCCAAGCTCGCCGTGTTTCCTTTCGATGAGAAGACCCGAGATTACGTCGCGGCGCGCACTGACAAGCCATACGAGCCGGTTGCCGCTGATCCCGATGCGGCCTACGAGAAGGAAATCGTCGTCAACGTGGATGAGATGCCTTTTGTGGTGGCGAAGCCGCACCAGTTCGGCAACGTTGGACCTGTCGATGAGGTCAAGGGTATAGAGATCGATCAAGCCCAGATCGGTTCGTGCTCCAACGGCCGCTTCGAAGACATAGAAATCGCGGCGCGTATGCTCAAGGGCCGCAAGGTCGCGAAAGGCGTGCGCTTCATCATCTCTCCGTCCTCGCAGCAGGTATACTTGCAATGCCTCAAAGCGGGCTTGATCGAGACTCTGGTGGAATCGGGCGTGCACGTCGTGACCCCGGGTTGCGGCGTATGTCAGCCCAAGGTCGGATTCCTCGCGGACGGGGAGGTTTGCATCACCGCCACGACACGCAACTTCAAGGGCCGCAAGGGCAGCCTGAATGCCGAGATTTACCTTGGCGGGCCCCTGACCGTAACGGCGGCGGCCGTAGCCGGCAAGATCGTTGACCCGAAGGAGGTGTTCGATGAGCTTTGACCTGAATCGCGTGATACGCGGGCGGGTGTGGAAATTCGGCGATTCTGTCGATACGGATTCGATCAACCCCTTTTACCTCTACCATACGATGGAAGAGCTGAAGAAACACACGCTCGAATCGTTTCGCCCCGAGTTCCCGAAGGAAGTGCAGCCCGGCGACATCATCGTCGCCGGCCGCAACTTTGGCTGCGGATCGCACCGCCCGGGGCTGGTGCTCCGCGAAGTGGGCATTGCCGCGATCGTCGTCGAATCGGCATCGCGTTTGTTCCTTCGCAACACCATTGCGCTGCCGATGCCGATCTTCGTCGCTCGAGGCATCAGCGACATCGTACAGGACGCGGAGATTCTGGAGATTGATTATCCGTCGAATATCGCAAGGAACGTAGGCACCGGTGCGTCTGTGGCGATCCCCCGTTTCCCGCCGATGATCGAACAGATTTACGAATACGGCGGACTGCCACAGCTTGCGCGTCAGCGTTACCTCGCAGAGAAAGCCGTGCGTTAGCTTGCCGGGTCCACTGCGGGTTGCTTGCTTCAGCGCGCGCGTCGAAGGCATATGGAGACGGTGGCTGCACCGTTTGCGAAATACCGGATGTTCATCGGGGGCCGGCGGGTCGAGGCCGCCTCCGGTCAGCGGCCGGTGCGCCCGCGGTGATGCGGCTCAACAGGATTTGTGTCGAGGCCGTGCCGAACACGTCTCAACGTTGCGCGGAGCTTCCACAGGGGTGGCACATGAGTTGGAAGAATGGGGAGAACGATCTCGGGAGGGAGTGGCGTAATGAGCAGTCTGGTAATGCTTGGATGCGGCGACGTGGGTCCTATACACGTGCCGATGTCGAAATACAGCACGCTGGCGAGGCAGACGCTCGAAGCCGCGGACGTACGCTTTGCGCAGGTTGAACGGGTTTATTCGGCGCGCGGCAGTCTGCAGCTCCATTCGGGCGACAGCCACAGTCGACTGCCGCCCCACATGGCCTCCATATTCAGCGACTGCGGTTTCGATGTCGTCTCGGTCGCGAGCAATCACGCGATGGATTGGGGCGACGACGCCCTGTTGGACACCATCGACCTGTTCGGGAAGAAAGGGATCAAGGCCATAGGCGCGGGGCGCAATCTGGCGGAAGCGCGCGAGCCGGCGATCGTCGACCGGAAGGAGACGCGGGTGGCTTTTCTCGCCTATTGTTCGGTGCTGCGCGAGGGATACGCAGCCGGACCGAATAAGGCCGGTGTCGCGCCGCTCAGGGTGCACACGTACTACGAGCCGTCCGAGTACCAGGCCGGAATGCCGCCTCGTATCGTTACCATTCCTTACGAAGAGGACATGGCGAACGTGCTGGAAGACGTTGCGGCGGCGAAAAAAGCGGCCGATGCCGTAGTCGTGATACTTCACTGGGGGCTGCATTTTATACCGCGCACGATTGCCGGCTACCAACCGAAAGTTGCTGAAGCCGTGTTCAAGGCTGGCGCCGACCTGATCGTCGGCCATCACGCGCATGTGCCGAAAGCGATAGGAATGTACGGCGGCAAAGCGTGCTTTTTCAGTGTCAGCAACTTCATGATGTCGGCGCCTGCATTCGGCGCGGAGAAGGCAAAAGCGTTCGAGAAGCGCTACGGTGTGAAGCTCGACCCCGACTACCCGAACTTGCCCTACGGAACCGATGCGAAAAGAAGCCTCGTCGCAAAGGCAGTGATCAAGGACAAGCGCATCGACCGCGTGTCGTTTCTTCCGGTGCTGATCGACAAAGAGCTACGCCCCGAGGTGCTGCGCGCGGGCGATGGCCGTTTCGACGATATGGTCCGCTACATGGATTGGGTCTCCGATGGCTTCGATCACAAGTTCCGGGTCGAGGGCGGTGAAGTAATCGTGGAGCCGGCAGGGGACTGATCCATGGGAAAAACCATGGCCGAGAAAATGCTCGAAGCGCACGTGCTCGACGATTCGACGCGCGTCGAGCCCGGGGAGATCGCCCGCGTACGCGTCGATGTCGTGCTCATCAATGACGTGAATAGCACGTTAACTTTCAGGCACTTCGAGAATATGGGCGGGGGCGCGGTCGCGGCCCCGGACAAGGTCGTTCTCGTCTGCGATCACTTCGCGCCTGCGCCTCACGCCTCCGGCGCCCGACTCGCAAAGGATATGCGGCGCTTTGCGGCCGAGAAAGGCATCACGCATTTCTTTGACGCAGGCAAAGGCGGCATCGAGCACACGCTCCTGCCGGAGCAAGGACTGATCGGACCAGGGGACCTCGTAGTGGGCGGCGATTCGCACACGGGCACCACGGGTGCGTTTAGCGCTTTTGCCACGGGCATGAGCTGGGCGGGGTTGGCCGCAATCATGATGCTCGACGAGACATGGTTTCGCGTTCCCGAGTCGATGCGCATCGTTCTCTCGGGAGACAAGCCGAAGTTCGTGACGGGCAAGGACATCATCCTGAGGGTCCTGCAGGATGTCGGCGTCGCGGGCGGATTGTATAAGTCGATGGAGTTCGCTGGACCCGCACTCTCGCAGTTCAACATGGACGAGCGCATGGGCATATGCAACATGGTCGTTGAGGCTGGCGCCAAAGTGGGCATCGTCGAGCCCGACGCGCAGACCGAGCGGTGGGCGGAGACGCACTGCAGGCGGCCGTTCACGCTGGTGAGACCTGATGCCGATGCACAGTACGAGTCGCGCCACGAGATCGACGTCTCCGTTTTGCGGCCGCTCGTGGCGAAGCCCTATTCGCCTGGAAACGTTGTCGAAGTAGACGACGTGAAAGGTGTGCGCGTCGATCAGGTGTACATGGGCAACTGCGCCAACGGAACTATTACGGATCTGCGGCAGATCGCGAGTATTTTCAAAGGTCGGAAGGTTGCAAAAGGAACTCGGGCGATCATCGTGCCGGCGACCCAGGAAATCTACAGGCAGGCGATGGCCGAAGGCTTGTGTGAAATCTTCGTCGAGGCCGGAGCGGCCGTGACGACACCCACGTGCGGCGCGTGTTTCGGGGCCCACAACGGCGCGCTCGACGATGGAGAGGTCGCCGTCGCCACGATCAACCGAAACTTCAAGGGCCGCGGCGGCCACCCGGGCGCGCAGGTGTTTCTCGCCAACTCGTTCGTCGCAGCTGCGGCGGCCGTTGCGGGCGAAGTCGTGGATCCAGCAGATCTCTAGTTGCACTGTGTTATAAACCAAGGTATTATCGCGGCATCTTCACGTGATCTTGGAGGTGCTCCATGGGACGCAGCCTGGAATCGCGGTTTG
>MERI01000014.1 GCA_001772005.1 Betaproteobacteria bacterium RIFCSPLOWO2_12_FULL_62_58
AAGATATGCCCCCTCGAGTTGATGGCCACGCTGGAGCACGCCCCGAAGTTCATGCCCTGCGGAAGACTGAAAATGTCCGGAACCGGTCCGTAACCCAGTTCGGGTACATCGGTCGACGGGGAATGGGCGGGGCCTGTAGCAGAACGCGATGCGGCAAGGGTCTTCGTCATGCGATGTCTCCCATTACTGAAATTTCACACACAGATGAGCGGCAGCGTTTCGCCGATCGCGCCGTTCAGCACCGCGTCTGCGATCTCGTCGAACTGCGTCGGCTGCGCGTTCATGATCACGATGCGCGCGCCGGCGTCTTTCGCGATCGGCACGGCGCCGGAGACCGGATAAACCTGCAGGCTCGTGCCCACGGCCAGCAACAGATCCGCCTCGCTTGCCGCCGCCATGGCCCGCGCGATGACTTCGGGCACGAGCTGCTGGCCGAACGAGATCGTGTCACTCTTCAATATGCCGCGACATTCCGTGCACGGCGGGTCTTCCTCGCCCGCGCGCACGCGCGCCAGCACCTTCTGCATCGGCCCTTTCCAGCCGCACGAAAGACAGATCGCCTGGTGCAGGTTGCCGTGCACCTCGATGACG
Organism: Betaproteobacteria bacterium RIFCSPLOWO2_12_FULL_62_58; assembly: GCA_001772005.1. Taxonomy (GTDB): domain Bacteria; phylum Pseudomonadota; class Gammaproteobacteria; order Burkholderiales; family SG8-41; genus DSOT01. The sequence continues at coordinate 592 of MERI01000014.1, forward strand.
CGGCCGGGCGAGTTGCCCGCGCGCAGGTGCAGCCCGTCGATGTTCTGGGTGATGAGCGCATGGAGCTTGCCGTGCTTTTCCAGCGCGGCGAGCGCGAGGTGCCCGGCGTTGGGTTGCGCGGTCCAGGCGGGATGATCGAGCCGGCTTTGCCACGACGCCTTGCGCACTTCAGGATCGGCGACGTAATAGCGGATGTCCGAAAGTTTTTCCGCTGCCGGATTGCGCGTCCACACGCCCTGCGGCCCGCGGAAGTCCGGGATGCCCGAATCGGTCGAGATCCCCGCGCCGGTGAGCGCCACGACGCGCTTCGCCGCCGCGATCCATCCGCGCACGGTTTCGATGGCCGCCGGCGAATTCATGACTGATTGATCTTCTTCGTTTCGACGTGCGGTACGCTCAACCGAGCGCGGCGAGATCTTCAGGCGCGAGCCTGAGCGCCGCCGCTGCGGCGTTTTCCTCGAGGTGCGCAAACGAACTCGTGCCCGGGATCGGGAGCGTCCACGGCGAGCGCGCAAGAAGCCAGGCGATCGCGACCTGCGCCGGTGTCGCGCCGAGCTTCGCAGCGATGCGCTTCACTTTTGACGAGCGCAGCGCCCGCCCCGCGCCGAGCGGAAACCAGGGAATGAAGGCAATGCCCGCTTTCTCGCACGCCGCAAGGACATCGTCGTCGGTACGGTTCTCGATGTTGTACTCGTTTTGCACCGAGACGATGGGCGCGATGCGGCGCGCTTCGTCGAGTTGCTTCACCGTCACGTTGGAGACGCCGAGGTGCCGGATCTTTCCGGCGCGCTGCAGTTCCGCCAGCGTACCGACGGATTCGGCGAACGGGATCCTCGGGTCGGGCGCGTGGAACTGATAGAGATCGATGCGTTCGAGCCGCAGGCGCTTGAGGCTGCCGTCGAGCGCCCGGCGCAGATGCTCCGGCCGGCCGTCCTCGTCCCAGCGGTGGCGGCTGGGGCGCACGAGACCGCCCTTGGTGCCGATCACGAGTTCGCTGGGGTAGGGATGGAGCGCCTCGGCGATGAGGGTCTCGGAAACCTCGGGGCCGTAGCTGTCGGCGGTGTCGAAGAAGGTGTGGCCGAGATCGAATGCGCGCGCCAAGAGCTTACGCATCGCCGCGCGGTCCTTCGGCTCGCCCCAGATGTCGGGGCCGGCGACGCGCATCGCGCCGAAGGCCATGCGATTCACGATCAGATCGCCGAGCCGCAGCGTGCCTGCCGCAGCGGCGGGCTTCATCGCATTACTCATGATGTCACTCTGCCGCAAGCCCCGCCTCCCGCACCACCTTGGTCCACTTCGCGATCTCCGCCTTGACGTGTGCGGCGAACGCCTCGGACGTGGCCGGCGCGACCTCGATCCCCTGGTCCTCGAGGCGTTTTTTGAGCGGCCCGCCCAGCAGCTTGTTGATATCGGCGTTGAGCTTGGCGAGTATCGGCTGCGGCACCTTGGATTGCGTGCAGATACCGTACCACCCTGTGACCTCGTAGCCCGGCACACCGGACTCGGCGAATGTCGGCACATCCGGGATCTGCACGTTGCGCTTTGCGGACGTGACGCCGAGCGCCCTCACCCGGCCGGCTTTGATGGCCCCCAAAGGTCCGCCCGCCAGATTGCCGACGGAGGATTCCATGTGGCCGCTCATCACGTCGGTGAGCGCCGGCGCCGCGCCCTTGTACGGCACGTGCACGATGTTGATCCCGGTCATCGTCTTCAGCAACTCGATTGACAGGTGGGGCGACGCCCCAACCCCGGAGGAGCCGAAATTGAGCTTGCCGGGGTGCGCCTTGGCGTAGGCAATGTATTGCTGGAGCGTTTTCGTGGGCATCGACGGATGCACCATGAACACGTTGGGCACGCCGCCGATCTTCGCCGCAAACGCGAAATCCGCAACCGGATCGTAGGTGAGTTTCCCCGCGAAGCGCGCCGGGGTGACGGCGTGCGAGCCGATGTTGCACAGGACCAGCGTGTAACCGTCGGGAGGCGCCTTCGCCGTGTACTCGGTGGCGATGTTGCCCGCCGCACCGGGCCGGTTCTCGATAATCACGGAGCTGTCCCACAACTCGCTCAGCGCCGCGGCGAGGATGCGCGCGGTGGTGTCCATGTAACGCGCCACATGGTTTGCGTACGCGCGCCACTTGGTTTGAGTACGACGGAATGCTAATATAGGTGGGTAAAAACGCCTCTTTTTTGAGCAGTTTCGGGACTTTTTAGGCCCTTTTTAGGCCCTCCTTGGGGCCATTTTGACGCCCCAATCGTACCGCCTAGCGTTACGCCGGCCAGCCGGTCGAGAGGTCGTAAGCATCGATTGCCTCGACGGTCGCGAGCGCAGCGAGCGCCTCATGATGAGCGCGCTCGCCAGCGCGGCAGTCGCGCACGAAGGCGCGGATCGCCTGCCAGGCGTTGGTGAATTGCGCCGCGGTGAGTGTGACCCACGCGCCATCGCCGCGCTGGAGCGTAACGCTCGCGGCGCCCTCCGCGATCAGTTGCGCTGCCTCGACATAGAGCTGGCGCGATTCAAGATCGGTGCGCACCGGGTTCGCGCCGATGGTCGTGCCGCCGAACTCGCGGCGCTGGCGCTCGATCGTCACCTGCTGCCGGCGCATATCACGCGCGCCGGTGACGGCGGCGGTCGAATCCGGCAGGCGGGAGAGCACGCCGGACACGAGCTGATAGCGTCCCGGCGCGAAATCGGGGGGCTTCACGCTTGGCGGGACCACGAGGCGCCAGCCCTGCGCCAGCGGATAGATCGCGCCATGCGCCGCAATCGCGTCTACAGTTTGCGTCGCATCGCTCACCCATGCCGCTACGACATCATTCGGTCCGACAACCAGTGCATCCATCATCTTCTCCTATGCCACGTCCGCGATCTCGATCAGCGAGATCATGCCGTAACCGACTTTAGGCGATGGGCCGCGCGATCCGAACAGCGCGATTTTGTCGCCGGCGATCACCCCGGCTGCGAGCGGCGTGAGAGTCGATGAGCCGTCGCTAATACCAACATCGAACATGAGCGGCGGAATGTCCTCATAGACCGCGCGCCCCGGATTCTGATCTTTGGGCATGAGCACCACACGACCCGCCATCGCGCCACCGACGTTGCTGCCCGCGGCGCTGCCGATCACCACGCGCCAGCGGTCGGTGTCCCCCACCGCCCAGCCGCACCACGCGCTGCCGTTCTGAAAAAACTGTCCTGTTTGCGCCACACAGCGCGCCACCGGCACATCAGACGTGACTGCCTCGTCCATCCACACGAGCTGGCCGGGCTGGCTCTGGCCGGGATATGTCGTGGTGTTCATGGCCGTGACCCACAACGCCTTCTGCGTGTCGTCGTCCAGCTTCGGCGCGCAGAATCCCTTGGGCACCGGGATCGACGGCAGCCCCGCACCCGGCGAATGCTGAGTGGCCGTGAAGCTCCCGCTCCAGGCTAGCTTATACAGATTTAGCTCGCCACTGGTCGCGGCGTTGGTCGCGAGCATCCACGCCACCGTCGCGCTCACTTTGATGAGCGTGTTGGCGTGGCGGCTATTTTGCTCGTTCGCGAAAACCGACGCGATGACCGTCGACTCCGTCACTGCCGCGGTCACGCCGCTCACCGTCCAGCGCTGTGCGTAGATCTGCCCGGAGGTGCTGCCCACCGCCAGCAGCCACCACTCGTCGGTCTGCATCAGGACCGCCATCGAGCCAAAGGAATTACCGATTAATTCGCCGGTGCCGCTCGCGCGCGAGTCGTGAGTGATCGCCGTGCCGGCGAAGGTGAGGTGCGAGCAGTTCATTACGCGCGTCGCGCCGCCTGAATACCACACCATCGCCTGCGTCGCCGAACGCCCAATAAGCGCGCCGAACTCAGGCGTAGTGGTGGCGAGCGTTGCGCCCATATTCGTCTGCGCGCCCCAGGTGATCGCCGTGCCCGCGACCGAGCAGGCCTGGCCGACCGGCTGGAATGGCCCCGCGCCGATGTAGCCGAACGCGCAATACAGCGTAGCGGTGAGCGCCACGACGGTCTGACCGTTTTGGCTGTTGCTCACGCCGGCGCCAGAGAGCCCGGTGCCGGCGGTCGCGTTCTGCGGCGTGCCCGGCGTAATTGCGAGCGCGCCATCGACAGAGAAGGCGACCGCGCGCGTGGGATTGGCGAGAGAAAAAGCAATACCCGAGGTGGCGCTCACGGCGAATGCGTGCTTGATCGTGTTCGCGCCCCAGCTCGCATCGAGGCTCGTCCACGCGCCCAACGTATCGGTTGAGAGGTCGTGCGCGCGTCCGTAGAGCGTGGAGGACTCGCGGCCGAGGTAGACCACCAGCGTCGCGGAGAGCTTGAGTACGTAGGTCTGCGTGAAGGTGCGGCTAGCGTTGATCGTATTCGCGCGGAGCGTGAAAACGCGCGACAGCAGATCGCCTGCCACCAACCAGCCGCCGGCCGCGGTGCTGATGTTGTGCAGCGTCAGCCGCGCCTGTCCGCCGGGGCGAATCGCGCGCAGCAGATTGCCGGCGCCGTCGCGCACGCCCAGCTCATAGCCGGCGGACTGCGAGACTGTGATAATAAACCGCTCGCGGCTCACGGTGAGCGTCGTCGCATCGGGGAGCTTCACATCCATTCCCGCGACGGTAGGCGTGAGCACCTGAATCGGCGCCGACGCATTGGTGAGCACGAGCTCGGCGCTTACATTCTGCGCGTTGATCGTGCCGGAGAGCGGGTCGCCCCACGACGCGCTGGTGCCGTCGGTTTTCAAAAACTTGTCGGCGTTCCCGGTCTGCGCCGGCAGCGATTTCTGCGCGGTCAGGGAAATGCTCCAGTCGGTGAACGGGCCGCCGGAGCCGGTGATGTCGATCGGCGAAAAGGTGAGCGTGGTACCGGCGTAGCTCACTACCTCGCCGTAAAATGCCTTATTAGTCGGATCGCTGGTGCGTGCGATGTTCAAAAACTGCCCGGGCGTGAATCCCTTCCCGGCACTCACGGTGAATGATTTGTTGCCGGCGGTGAGCGAGATCGAGCTCGCGCTGCTATCGGTGACGTTGCCATAGGCGACCAGGCCGAGTACGTTGTCGCGCACCCATTTCGCGACCAGAACGAACTGCTGCAGAAGTTTGACGTAGCGCTTGAGATGCCCGCCTTTCATGAGCCCCGTCGTCGCATCGGCGTCATCGGTATAAACGCTGTCGTCGCCGCCGATCGACACATCGAACTTCACCTGGTTCGCCATCAGATTGACTCCTCGATTTCAAAAGCAACGGAATGGGTATTTAGATACGGCATGCGCACCGGCGAGAGCTTCTTCAATGTGCCCAAGAACGCGCGACGGATCATGTGGAGCGTGTCGTCCGGGTCGTAGACGTAGAACACGTCATCAACGATATCGGCGCGGCGCATGGTTTCGAACGCGCGCCCGAGTCCCTCATCGACCGACAGCCAATCAAACGAGATCATCGCGGTGCGCTGCGCCGGGCGGCGCTTGGGCCATTTCACCCCGCCCGGCGTATAGCTCATGCTGCTGTTCGATCTGAGCACGAGCTCGTGGCCGTAGGAGAGGTTTATACTCGCCTGCCACTGCTCGGCGATGTAGAGCCGACCGAAATCCAGATAGCCGGCGGGATTGAGCTGATCGTCGAATTCCCAGCGCTCGTAGCGCGGGATCTCGATGCCGGCGAGAATCTGCGGCAGCGTCCAGGTATAGCCGGCCAGATCCTCGTCGGAATATCTGCCGTCGCCCCAGCGCGGGTCCTCGAAATCGAGCGTGAGCGGATCGTAGACCTGCGGCCACACGTCCTGCCAGCCGGTGTCGAGGATCACGCTGGAAAAATCGCTCACGCTCGACAACCGCCGGCGGAAGCGCGCATCGCGCGTCAGGTTGTGACCGATCACGGCGGCCACGCGCTGCATTTTGTCCGAGCCGTGGTCCACGTCCCATTGCGTGCTCGCGAGCGCCAGATCGGCGGTGCGCGCGGTGTCGGAGATCAGCCGCGTCTGCAGATTCGCGCGCGGCTTGGCCGCTTGCCAGGCGCCGCTCGAAAGCGTGGCGGCGGCGCGATCCGGATAGGCGATAATGGCATTACTCATCTGGCGTCAGCCCCACAGCGTCAGCACGATCTCGTCGCGCTCGTAGTCGTCGGCGCAGGCGAGCACGACGAACACTTTGCCCGCCGCGCCCCAGAAGCGGTCGCTCTTGACGCCCACTTCGGCGCCGATGTCGATCGCGGCGGCGCCGGCCGCGTCCATCGGCACGCGGCGCTCGACCAGCCGACGGCGCACTTTACGCAGCGCGAGCTGGCGCGTGGCTTCGGTGGCCGCCGCCGCGGACGACACGAGCAGCGTGTCGAAGCGCAGATCCTGCGCGCTCAGGTATTGATTTTTAACGGTGGCGTCCGCCGCCACCGAAGCGCGCCACTCCTCTTTGAGGAACGCGCGGCGCGCATCGGTAACGCCACCGGCCAGGTCCGCAGCCTGCGGCGACCAGTTACGCTCATAACCGATGGTGATGCGCCAGGCCGGCAGTCCGCCGGCGGGGTCCTCGGTGCGTTGCAGTTCGAGCCCGAGCTCGCTCGGCAGATCGAGCCACACCGCGGGCGAGGCGCTCGGCGCCTTGAGCTGTTTGACGCGCCAGAGGTAGCCGCGATCCTGACCGCACCACGCGCCGCCGCACGGCAGGATGCGGTCGAGCGCATCCATCGTCGTGTCGTCGCCGTAGATCCAGATGCCGCACTCGGCCGAGCCGGTGTCGGTGTCGAGCTGCGTGAGATCGGCGGCGGAAATATCGCCGGCCGCCACGCCGCGGTCGAGCAGAATCCGTTTAAAGACCTGCGCCAGCGTGCGGTCGGCGGCGTTCGCGCCTTCGGTGGCGTCGCAGGTCAACATACCGGTTGGTGAGGAGCCGAGACGGAAATAGCCGCTGCCCGGCAGCTCGCGGTAATTGCCGGCGGCCGGCGCATTGGTCGTCATATCGGTCACGTCGGTGTAATTCGCGCCTTTGGTCAGCGCGCTGCCGCGATCGTAGGCCGCGCTGACGGTCTTGATGGCGCCATCCGATAACTGGTAGATCAATTTCGACGTGTTCACCATCGGCGGCGGGACGTTCTCGGCGACGCCGTAGAGCTTGGGCTTGCGCTTGCCGCCGAGATCGCCCGCCACGCCCTCGAGGCCGTCAGGCAGCGCATTGTCACCGGCGTAGATCGACTGGCAATGTGGCGTCGCGATCGTCGCCATGCGGTCGCGCAGCGCGAAACGCACCTCGGCGGTGGTGAACTCGGCCGATTCGTGGGTGCCGCTGATGAGTGAGGTGAATCCGGACGGGAAAATCGCGTCCTGCGGGCCGCGCCATAATTTGAACGAGCGCCCATCGAAGGAATAATCGAGCCAGGCATCGAGATCGCCGCCCTGGTTGTTTAGAGCAAAATCGCCGAACCCGATCTGGCCGGCGCCGAAGCTCGATCCCAGGCCGAACACGCTGCGCGTGAAGCGCCCCACGCGCTGAATGCGCGGCACGAAATGCGCGTTGGCCGGCGCGTCGGCCGGGCGCGTATTGAAACCGCGGCCGTCGGTTGAGCGCAGCGTGACGGTGGCGCCCGCCGCGTCGATCGCCGCAACCTGTTCCGCGAGATAAATAGTCTCCGTGCTCATGCGGTCCTGCGCGGTTGGCTGCGCGCGCGCCACAGCTCGCGCGTCACATCGTCCAGCTTTTTATTCACCCGGTCCGTCGCGTCGATCTGTTCGGAGAGTCCGGCGGACAGCACGCGTACCACGGTCTGCAGCTCGCTCACGGTGGCTTTAAGTTGCGCCACCGTCTCTTTTCCGTCGCCGCCGGCGAGCGCTGCGCGCGTTTCGGGGGCGGTGTAGACGCGCGAGGGTGCGGAAAAATTGACCAGCTCCGGCCCGCGCTCGCCGGTGAGCGCCCAGCCCGCCGCGGTGAATCCGCCGAGGGCGCGAGTGCGCAAGAACGTCCCGTCCGGCGCGGCGATCAGCCCATAGGTCCGAATCAGCGTCGCAGCCGCGTCCGCCCCGCCGACCGTATGCGAGCCCCCGCCGGGGAAATACAGCGTATTCCCGGAAATCGTATAGCCGGTGTCGCCGATGCCGGTGCGCGATCCGAACTCGTTGATCGCGGAGCGCACCCCGCCGACCGTCCCGGCAATCGGGCTCGTCGAGCCGCTGGCCTTGAGATAGGTGGCGAGCGCTTGCGCTACGCTCAACACGCTCTCATTGATCACGCCCAGCGCGCTCAATTGATTCCGCATCACGTCGAGCTGCGCGGTCTGGATGCCGGCCTGGCGCTCGGCCACGCTCTGCGTCGCGCCGGCGGCGCGCATGACGGCGTCGAAATCCGCCGCATATTGCGCGTTGCTCGCATTGTAGCCGCGGCTCGCCGCGAGAAAACCTTGGGAGACGCCCTGCAACTGGTCCATCGCCGCCATATCGCCCAATTGGGCGCGGCGCGAAATATCCTCGAATTGCCGCCGCGACTCGGCGTACCGGGCCTCCGGCGAGAGCGGCGAGAGATCCCCGAGCAGGAGCGCGTCGCGGAACGATTTCATCGAGTCGACGAAACCGAGCATCCGATCGCGCGTCTGGGTGAGCGCGGAGGATTCGCGGTCGTAGGCGTCCAGCAGCGCCGACCGCGAGTCATCCAGGATCCGCTGCTGCGCCTGCGCGGCCTGTTCAGCGGCCTGCGCTGCCTGCTCGGCTGCCTGCGCGGCGATGTCGGTCGTGGCCTGGATCGCCTGGCCCAGGGCCTGCCATTGCGCGATCGCCTGCGGATTGGTGCCGGCATCGATCGCGCCGACGAATTGAGTTTTCCACGCCTCGACCGTAGTGGCGGATGCGCCGAGCGCCGCGTTGAGCTGCGTCACGTGGAGCGTCGCCAGTTCGAGCGGGGTGTTGGTGAGCTGCTCGCGGATTGCTTTGAGCGACGCGCCGAACGCGATCGCATTGTTGATTGCGGCGGCGTCGAGATTGTCTGCCACGAGCGAATCGAAGAATTTACGCATGTAACCGGGCAGCTCGGAGCCCTGTAGCGCGGTGAGCACCGCGCGCGCCGCGGCGTTGGCGATGTTCGCGTCGGTACGCTGCATCGTCTCGCCGGTGTCGAACATGCGCCCGCCCGCGCCGCCGCTCAGTCGGAATTGCGGATCGGCGCCCTGCCGTCCGGTATTGGCCCCGTAGTAGAACGATGCCGCG
>MERI01000015.1 GCA_001772005.1 Betaproteobacteria bacterium RIFCSPLOWO2_12_FULL_62_58
TACCCAAGCCAGCGCCGAAGGTTCTAGGGGAGCCCCAGCGTTCGACACTAAATTCCCCTCAACTGGTGTCTCAAAGTTCTTGACACGCTCCGAAGTGTCCATCTGTAGTGCGTCTCGTTTGCCCAATGCCAATCCTGTGCCAGGACGAGAAGCCGATCCTTGATAGCGGACGATAGGATGTCGGCTGATATGCCGAAGTGATCAGCGAGCTGTTTTGCACCGTTACGGCGTAATGTTCGATCATTGCCATGTTGTTGCTCATATGTCCAGAGAGCATCGCGAAATACTCGGTAATGAGAAAGCCATGTCATTGGAGTTGCCAATCCACCCCAACGTCGTTCTATAGCCAACACATCCCGCGGGTCGTGTTGTGTTACGCGTTTGGCGATCCGCACGATCCCCACAGCGCGCTCCTCAACGTCCGGCGTGTTGAGTATTGGTGCGATGCAATCCGCAGAGCGGATGACGTCGATGAGTGCGTAACCTTGCCAGTGATAGAAATAATCCGCGTAAGGAACGACTGATCTGCCATTAGGGTGGGTGAGTTCTTCGGGTATAGGTTGATTGAGCGCAGCTTTGCCTTCTCCGACGAGGATCTTTCTAGCTTCGTTATGTGGATGAAAAAATGGATGCAGAAACCAAAGCGGCTCATCCGCTCCATCGATCCACCAGGTGGAGTCCCAAAGTAACGAATGAGTATGGAACTTTGATGTAACCTTATCGTCTTGATAGGGAAAGTTTTCCCAAGAGGCAAAGAATTCCTGAGGAAATATCACGCGATACTGCGGAACAACCCAACCCCAATCGACGAGCTTTCGCAGCGAGTAGCGACTCAGAAAATCCTTAAGGCCGAGTTCCTCCAGCCAACAAGGAAACGGTCCGTCTCGGCCTTCTCGGGCTATCAGCAGTGGGCACCTGTCGGGCATGAGCGAAATGGTATAGTTGTATAAAGCGTAAATTAAAGCTCAGTTTCGCCGAGCAGGCGCCTGTTCGTGTTTGAATTACAACACAAAATGAATTAACAAACAGAAAAAATGGCCGCGCCCGTTCAGGAGGTCTGGAACTACTGCAACGTTCTCCGCGACGACGCGATGATTCTGGGGCACTGCGGTAAATCAGCAGACACATGAAAGAAGAAAAACGCTCACCACTGAAATCGAAGCTACTCCGGGTAGCCGGACAGTCTCTTGATCGGGAAATCACCGATTTTTTCGACGATCATATCGTGCAGCCTGTTCTGGTGGTCGTTTTCCTGTGGATCCTGGCGGCACTCGAGTGGCATCGATACTTCGTTCCCCAATCGCCTCAACCGGGATTAGTTACGGCGATGGCTGGTGGGCTTACGGTCTACGTTGCTTGGCGCCTCACGCATATGTTTCGGAAATACAAGGCCCTCAAACTTGGCCGAGACGGCGAACGCGCTGTTGGCGAGTTTCTGGAGCGTTTACGCGAACAGGGGCAGCAGGTATTTCACGACATTCCCGGGGACAAGTTCAACGTTGATCATGCAGTGATAGGTCCCAAGGGCGTTTTCATGATCGAGACTAAAACATTGAGCAAGCCAGCTCATGGGGAAGCCAAAATCACGTTCGACGGTGAGCAGGTTCTTGTCCAAGGCATGAAACCCGACCGCGATCCCATCATTCAGGCGAGAGCATTGGCAAACTGGCTTCGAGATGTTCTTTCTGAGTCCACCGGTCGCAAAGTGGCTGTGCGCCCCATCGTGACCTACCCCGGATGGTACGTCGACCCTCCGCCCGACGGCGTCCGCCCCGACGTGTGGGTTTTGAATCCGAAGGCGATACCCGCCTTCATCGAGCACGAGCGTGAAGTGCTCATGCCCGAAGATGTGAAGCTGCTTGGTTACCATCTGTCACGTTACGTGCGCGGCGAGAACGGGAAGTGAAGGTGGCAATACGCGCGTCCAGGTGCAAGCGGTTGTCAGGTGCGCTATCCTGCGCACAATTGCACCTTCCCCTAAAATGGAGCGGCACATATGGGCAGCCCGACACTGGAAAAGGTTCGCTCTGAGGCGCTGAGTCTCTCAGAAGCCGAGCGCGCGGAGCTTGCGCACAATTTGGTAGCTAGCCTCGACGGGCCGGCAGATCCGGATGTAGAGACCGCGTGGGACGCGGAGATCCTGCGCCGACTCGCGGAAATCGATTCCGGCACCGCGAACCTGATCGACCGGGAGGAATTTCGGCGGCGGATGCGCGACCGTATGAGCCGCTCCTGATGCGGCTGCTGCGTATCCATGCGGCGGCGGCCGAGGAGGCAGCCGAGGCCGCAGCGTGGTACGAGAAAGAACGCCCTGGACTCGGGGCAGATTTCGAGCACGCCGTCGACGCAGCACTCGATCTGCTTGAACAGGAAGTCGTCCCTCTGACCTCCATGCCCGGCGTCGCCGGGGCCCGCGGCGTCAAACGCCTAATGCTCAGGCGCTTCCCATATGCCGTGATTGTGCGCGAACGCGATACGGAGATCTTCGTCATCGCGTTTGCTCACTAAGCGAGGCGTCCCGGCTACTGGCGCGATCGTATGCGAACCTAACATAAGGAGAGATCCATGGTTCAGCCCGACGTGCCCCGAATCCGCCTATTGATGGGCCCCGGCACATTGCCGAGCCAGGGCAAAGGCAGGTTGGATTTCGTGCGCTACCGGCGCAGCGGCCGTCCCCGGATGACCGGTCAGGAGCTGTTGGCTGCTCTGCCGGAAATCGCGGAGCTCGCTCGCGTCGAAGTGGATGAGGGGAACCCCTACGAAGTGGCGACCCTGGACGACGTGCTCAAGCTGGCGGTGCGGGTCAATGAACTGTTGCGGCTTCCCGAGGTGGACGGCGTGGTTTTCGTACAGGGCACCAATACGCTTGAAGAGACCGCTTATTTCCTGAGCTTGACGGTGCATACCACCAAGCCGATCGTGGTGACGGGTGCGCAGCGTCCGTTCACAGCCCTGAGCACGGACGGGCCGATGAACCTGCTGGATGCTTTTCGCGTCGCGACGCATTCCGAAACACACGGCAAAGGCGCGGTGGTCGTGACCAACGGCGAGATAAACGCCGCCCGGGACGTGACCAAGACGAACACCTACCACGTGCACACATTTCGCAGTCGCGACGTCGGACTGCTCGGATATGCTGACGCCGATAAGGTCGTGTTCTACCGCGCACCGACCCGCCGCCACACCATCCACAGCGAGTTCGAAGCGGAGAGTGTGCAGCGCCTGCCGCGCGTGGAAGTCCTCTACTTGTGCGCAGCGACTCGGCCGGGTCTGGCCGAAGCGGCGGTCAAGCTCGGCGCCAGGGGGCTCGTCATCGCGGGAATCGGCGCGGGCGCCACGGGAAACTTGACGCCGGAGCTTGCCGACATCGCCGCATCGGGCCGCGCCGTAGTGGTGCGCAGTTCGAGAGTGGGTGAAGGGCGCGTGCTGCGGAATGATAACTGGGAGGAACCCGGCATGGTCGCCGCGGACAACCTGTCTCCGCAAAAAGCGGCAGTGCTTTTATCCCTGGCGCTCACCAGAACTGCGGACCCGGATGAAATTCAGCGGCTGTTTGAAGAGTATTGAATTTTAGGCCACGAGTGGGCATAGGGCCTGATCGGGTACTATGCCACCAACCGAATCACGAGCCGTAACAGGGTCACGGGCAGCGCTATTCAGGTTGGGGTGAGGTTTCCAGATTCCGTAAAAATTACTGTGACGCCATTTGTTTCACTCGAAAAGACAACTCGGCCAAAGGCGGCTTGTCACGATGTCAGGATGGCGCGGTTCGTCGGAAGGGCGCTCGTCCGACAAGCGAACCAACTCCAATTGCATGAGGACATTGCGTGCTCGCACTCGAGAAGGTCCGTCCTTTACGGCCAGACCGAACAAGTGGCGCCGCAAGTCATTCCGCGATTGAGGGTCTATCTCCACCCAGCCGTTTCCTCCTGGCGATCCTTCCTCTCGCGAGAACAGCTTCAGAAGTTGGGATACGGCATAGTCGCCGCGCGGAAACCGTACGCTGTCCAAATAACGGCAAATAATCATCGAAGCGCGGGGAGAGCCTATGGCCCCCAGCACCAAGCATGCAAGCTTCTCTGAAGCAGTGTCATCCCATGCTTCGATGGCGTCGAGCAGCGACGCGCAAGCCAGAGGGTCAGACCCTATCGCTTGCGCAATCGCCGGTACGAGGTTTCGCTCGACTAGGAAGTGGGTGCGCGAGTCGATGAACTTGGCAAGCGAGCCATCCTTGATCAATTCGACCACCGCAGCTATAGCTTCAGGCGTGCGGTTGCGTGCGAAACCGTATAAGACCTGCTCTCTCATTTCTGAATTGTCGCCATAACGCCCCAATAGGCTCCGTAGTGCGGCAACTGCCTCCTCGGTTGGAACTGCGTCCACCGCCCGAATGATCTCGCCGTGATAAGCTCTCTTTTCCCATGCGGGCAGCACAGAGTTGAACATTTCCAAGGCTACGTCACGCGGTCGCAGGAAGAGAAACAATCGACCCAATCGAGTCACAAGATACCGACTGCTTTCGTCAAGCCATTGCTTGTCGACCAAGCGCTGCCACATCCCTTTCAATCCCTCTCGAACACACTCGCCACTCAGAAGTTCTCCCTGACTTACGATCCCTTCTGCAATGTCCGCATAGGCATAGCCTGGAACATCAGTTCTACCCAAAAGCTTAACCAGGATAGGAATACCGATTTGGCTAGGAATCCTGGACAGCGAAACGGCAAGGCCCCAAGGCTGTCGCGGCCCCCCATGTCTTCCCCAAGGTTCACATGGCCCAGCGTCGGGACTTGCCGCCAAAGGCTCCAAGCTACGCACGAGAAGACCTGCTACTCGGTCAGTGGCCTCCTGTAGCGCGGCGTCAGGCTGCAAGGCTACTATCCCTGCCTGGCGACACAGTCGTAACTGTTCGAGATACCCGTCACCACCCCAAAGACGGTCTTTCTGTAGCAACCGCCAAGGCCGCGTCACTACCGTAATGAGCGCGGGAATAACCGTATGCTCCGCGCTTTGTTGGTCGGCGAAACGCAATAGCCCGTCGACCGCCTCAAACCCACAACGCCCAAACGCCCTGATGAACCACTGGCCCAGCGATGGGTTATTGGGCCTGTCTTTCCGCCCGTCTTTGGATGCCCACTCTTGGATCGCGTGCTCCCACGTCTGCCAAGCTTGAAGCTCCTTTTCGATTCCTTCGAGCATCAGCGGCAGATAACGGTTTGGCTCAACACGCGAAGCAAGCTCTGCAAGATATGCCTCCAGTTCGCATCCCGGTACCTCGCGCTCTTCCCTTTTATCCTTCAGCAGCCGGATTAACACATCGAGTCTTTCGGCATCGGGTATCCAATGGTCAGCCTTTTTGGACGATCGGGGTTCACTGCTCGTGCGGCGTTCCAGTGTTGCCATAAGCCACGCAGCTTCGTCATAGCTGGCGTGTGGCGCAATCTCTAAAATCGCCGTTATGAGTAAGTTCCCGGGTGCATGTGATAACAGTTGATCGATAGCGCGAGAACGTCGACTCTCCTCGTCACTTAGGCGCTGCCCTCCTTTCCATTTGACTTGGAATTTCAGCCCTTGCTGCAACAGGTCTCGAACTTGTGAGTCAGTCGCTCCCTCAACAATGACCGCTGTGTCGAGCCACGCGTGGTCGGATACCGAGATGTACTCTTGCGCTTGGTCCACAAGCGATGCGCGCTCCTGGGTGGGTAGCCCACGAATTTCGTCCTCGGCCCAGGCGGCAAGGTGGCGGCCACTGAACACTCTTTCAAGTGCTGTTCTCCGCAAGAATTCCGGGTCGCGCTTCTTAAGAAGCGTCACGAACCCGCTGACATCGGGCACCTCACGGTCTTCGAGCAGGGATGCCTTCGCGGCCTTAATGCCAATTTCCTCTGCGTTCTCGCGGAGAGCGATGCCAACAGAGCGTGCTAAGTCCCCGGTGGGATTGGCTCTCGCTAGACGTAGCAGTTCTGAAGTAAGCGCAACTTCATCTGGTCGCCAGACCTCTAAGGCCGCGTGCAGTGCACTATGTTCAGTTTTGACAGCATCCGACGCCGCAAGCCATGTATCAGTGACCACATCCGAAAGCGAGTACCAGTCGTTCAGGGCACCGATTGCTGCTGCTCTTGCAAATACACCAAGGTCTTCCCGCGCCAGTTTCTCGATGAATTCGAAGTTCTCAGGTATTCCAGCCAACTCCCAAATAAATTCGGCTCGGCGCTTGTCGGGCCAGTTGGCGATCCGCGCCAAAGCCTGCGCCCCAAGCTGCTCCAGCCTCAGGCCGTCCGCTAAGTGGTAATGCCCCAATCGTATCTGCTGGTCATCGCTCTCCAAGATGGGCCAAAGAATATAGGCAAACTTGTCTGATCGAGTTGCGACGAGTGCATGCAGTGCGTACTCGTGCGCCGACCGATTACCGCTGTCTAGGAGTGCGAGAGCACGGGTCGACAACGTTTGCCAGACCACCCCGTCCTCCTTGTCGAGTTTAAGGATGCCAGCAAGTCGACATGCAAATGCGAGATCCACACCAAGTGCAAGCTCTACCAGCAAAGCTCGATAGATGGGGAGCGCTGGGTTGTTGGCGAGCCTGCCTGCAGCCAGGAAAATCGCGTCTTCCCAGAACGGACAATTGACGATCTGGGCGACACAGTCGATCCGCGCACTGGCGTCGACTTGAAGCTTGGGTAGCTTGCGAATGAGCGCGGCCGCAGCAAAAAACTCTTGGATTCGTTGGTGCGTAAACCGAAGTGATGCCCCATCCTCGCTTAGTTGAAGTAGATGACGATTACAGAGCTCTGGAATGACATCAGTTGGTTCGGGTGCGTCAAAAAGCTGTTTGTCGGTAGCGAGGGATTCCCCTACTTCCACAATAGCGCGCCGCGCCTCACTTTGGCCAAGCAGCGTCACCGTGCTCGCATTCATCGCCTCGGCCAATCCTTCTAAGTAGAAGCGATAAAAACCTTTGAGGGGAGGGCCTGCGAGCGCGGCCTTGCGCCCCTCCTGCGACTCGTAGAGCTGGATGACCTCTTCGAGCAGGTTGAATCGGCTCGATGGAATGTTGAGCCCACCTTTTGCGAGCGCAACAACTCCCGTTAGAAAGAACGGGTTTCGGGTAATACCGCGCAGTCGATGGTCCGAGGCGAGGCGCGCAATAAGCTTCTGTGCCGAAGGTGCGTCGAGCTGCAGACCGATCAGCTCGCGCTGCTGCTCCCAATCAAGGCCATGGACGTCCACTCGCTTGCCGTCAGGGAGCCCGAATGTATCTGTGATTGCGCGTGTCGAAAATAGGATGCGAGGGGAGACAGAGCCACTCACGAATTGAGCCAGCCGCTCACGCGCCTCCTCGATGCGCGCGGCTCCTATTTCGTTCCATCCGTTTACGACAAGAAGCAGTTTGCCAGCTTCATGCAATCGGGCAAGGTCTCGCAGTGATACATTGGCCTCTGCAAATATCGGCAGGCTGGCGACGTAGTTGAGTAGGGGTTGACTGTTTGCAGCCCATGTGGGGGCATTAAGGAATATCGGAAGCGGGGAATCTTTATCATCCAGCAGGCGGTTCGAAAGCTCGATGAGTGCGGTAGTCTTGCCGGCGCCCGCCTCACCGCAGAAGATTAGATTCGCATCGCGAGCGATCGTGACCAAGATATCCAGAGTGACCGGTCTTGGGGACTCTGTTGAATCCTGGGGTTTGTCCTTGAGCCGCATCCGAACCGCAACGGTGACCGTGGGAAAGCGCCAGGCGGTCTCGGCATTCCGAAGCAGTTGTATTGCGGGCTTCCTCACTCTGGCGAAAAGGCCGTCAAGAGTTTCCTCGGCGGGAACGAGCGCGCGGAGAGTAGACTCAAGGTTAATTAGCTGCTTTGCAATCTCTTCAGTTGGCTCCGCCCCATTGAGGTGCCGTGATTCATGATCAGCTTTGATTGCAGCAAGTCGCTCAACTGTGTAGGTGACTATATCGGCGTCAATTACGTCATGATGAATCGGACACATAATGAGTAGGTTCGCAAACCCATGCCGTTCCTCCTCGCTCTGTGTCACGTCATGTCGCGGACCACCAAGCTTCGCTGCCTTTATGTGACAAATGCGTCCAGTAACTTTGCCGAGATGTACTAGGGGCTGCGTGCATTTAGGAAATGCGCACATGTCGCCAGAAACGGCGAACAGCCTCTTGATGGTAGCAGGGGTAGCTCTCGCCACGTCGTGGCACTCCCGACTATATCGTTCAAAGTTCGCGTTGATCGGCGCGCCCGCCTTTGGCGCGTCCGCATTCGAACGCGCGATTACCCGTAGCCATTCTATTTCTTGTTCGCTTTTCCTTCGCGTCCTTTGCGTTGATGCTTTTGGATTGATCAGTCCACCGCGAGATCGAGGATACCTGCCTTGGGCGTAAAGCCGAGGCCTGGCGCTTCCGGCAGCGTAACCGTGCCGTTGACAGGACCCGGGGCGTTGTCGAACAGCGCTTCAACGCATTTCCACCCTTGCCAGTGAAACTCGATCCGCCCGCCGTTGGGCACACCGCCGTGCAGATGCATGTTGATGTGCGGGTAGTTGCCGCCCATGGCCAGCGGAATGTTGAACGCTTGCGCCACCGCAGCCGCTTTCAGGCCCTGCGTGTAGCCGCCGATGTCGCGTACGTTGGGCTGCAGGTAATCCACCGCCTCGCGCACGAGATACTCGCGCAGATACATCAGGTCCGATGTGGCGGTGCTGCCCGCGGCTATCGGGATCGTCGTCTGCGTCCTTAGCCGCGCCATAAGGCGCGGGTCGCCCTGAAGCACCGGGTCCTCGAACCACGTCAGGTTGCAGGGTTCGCAGAGCTTCGCCAGCCGCAGCGCCTGCGTGTAAGTTGCGCCTTTGTTGGCGTCCATCATGAGTTCGATCTTCGGGCCCACCGCTTCGCGCAGCGCGCGCACGCGCTCCGCATCGCGCACGATGTCCGCATCCGTCGGCTCCCCGAGAATCTCGTCGTAGGGATTGGACCCCTTGGCGACCACCATCTTGAGCCTCGTCTGGCCCTGCGCAATCAACATGCGCGCCACCTCGATCAGCTCGTCGATGCTGTAGCGCGGCAGGCCGAAGGTGATGTACGCCGGTAGCTGGCTGTGCGCGCCGCCGAGCAGTTTCCAGACCGGCTGCTTGAGCGCCTTGCCCTTGACGTCCCACAGCGCGATGTCGATCAGGCTCGCGGCGCAGTTCCACGCGCCGTGGAAGTACTTGCGCGCCGTCGCCCAGAAAAGCTTGTTGCGCACTTCCTCCGGCCGCAGCGGGTCCATGCCCTCGATCGCCGGCGCGGCCTCGCGATTGATGAATTCCCGGATGCCGTGCCGCAGCGGATACGTCGAGAGCGCATGGCCTTTCAAGCCGTCGTCGGTCTCGATCTCGACGAAGTTGGCCATCGCGTGCTGCTGCTCCTTCACCAGTGGAAACGTGAACGGCATGCGCAGCAACCAGCACGTGACTTTGCGGATCTTCATGGTTTTCTCCCGTCTAATTTTCCCCTCTCCCCCGATCTTGGGGGAGAGCCTGCGTAGCGGGCGAGGGGGCCGGGTTAGGGTGAGGGGGCGCTTGGAAGGTCACCGCCTCCAATAAACTGGTTGTTCATCCATCATAGCCCAGGTGAATGTTTCGTGATTGGAATAGCCGAGCAGCAGTGTAGCAAAAATGGCGGCGCGCCAGCAGGTGAGAATGCCGGGTCAGGTGAGGGAGCTTATGAATTACGAATGCGAGTGATTATTCCGGCTCGACGCCCGCCGCTTTGAGCACCTTGCCGATCAGCGGCGACTCGATCCTGACCAGCTCCATCACCCGTTCCGGCGTGGTGTGCACCCGGAATATGCCGAGATTCGCGTAGCGCTCCTGGATATCGCGCTGGTTCATGATCTGGGCGAGTGCCGCGTTGATGCGGTTTATCGCCGCCGCCGGCGTTCCGCGTGGCGCCATGATCGCCCACCAGGTGTCGGGCACCACTTCCTTGACGCCTGCTTCGGCCAGCGTCGGCACATCCGGCAGGGCCGGCGAGCGCTGCGCGGGGGTGACGGCCAGAGGACGCAGCCTGCCGGCCCTGATCTGCGGCACGGCGGGCACCATGTCGGCGAATACCATGTCGATCTGGCCCGCGACGAGGTCGTTCACCGCGAGTATGCCGCCCTTGTACGGCACGTGGACGATATTGATCCGCGTCGCGGACTTGAGGATTTCGCCCGCGACGTGCGCGGGCGTTCCGCGTCCCCCCGATCCGAAGTTGAGCTGGCCGGGTCTCGCCCGCGCGAGCGCGATCAGCTCCTTGACGCTGCGCGCCGGCACCGCGGGATGAACGACCAGCACCGGGCCGGCGGTGGCCACGACCGAAATCGGTGCGAAATCGTTGTCGGGATCGAAGCCCAGCCGCTTGTAGAGGTGCCGGTTGGTCGCCAGCGCGACGTTGCTGCTCATGAGCAACGTGTAGCCGTCGGGCGCGGTTTTCGCAGCGAGCTCGTGGCCGAGGTTGCTGCCCGCACCGGGGCGATTTTCAACGACGACCTGCCGGCCCAAGCTGTCGCCGAGCTTCTGCGCCAGAATGCGGGAGAGCACATCGGTCGTGCCGCCGGGCGGGAACGGCGCGATCATGCGGAGCGGCTTGGTTGGGTAAGCGTCTTGCGCGAAGGCAAGCGCAGCGGCAAGCCCGAGCCAGAGCGCGGCCGCCCAGAATCCCACGATGCGATATGCATTCCCCATGCTTTTCCTCCTTGCGGTATCCCATTGCCGACGATGTTCAGCTCGAGCACAGCGCGGAGCGCTTTCTCTTGTCCGAAAATCCATGCGCTGTGGCACTGCTTCGAGAACCGATGATAGCTCTTGTCGGGTCTGGTGTGTGCGCGGCTACACGATCTTGATGGTGTTACTGGGCGCTGACAGCCCCGTCAAATCCCTGATACATTCCCCGCTTCCCAACCAGATGAGGACTCAGCATGTCTGCTAAGAAATCGACGGTGGTGTCGCCGCTCATGAAACAGCTCGCCGGCTACATCGCCGTGGCGCCGCGCAAGGCGCTGCCCGAACCCGTGGTCGAGGCGACCAAGCATCACGTGCTCGACACCATCGCCGCCATGGTGTCCGGGGCGAAGCTCTTGCCCGGCAGAATGGCGATCTCCTACGTGAAAGCGCTGGGCGGCAGGCGCGAGGCCACGGTGGTGGGTTCCCGGCTCCTCACGAGCGTAGTCAACGCGGCGCTCGCCAACGGCATGTCGGCGCATGCCGACGAGACCGACGATTCGCACGCGCCGTCGGTGACGCATCCGGGATGCGGCATCGTGTCAGCGGCGTTTGCGCTCGCCGAGCGCGAGCGGCGCAACGGCACGGAGCTGCTCCGCGCTGTGGCGCTGGGGTACGACGTCAGCGCGCGGTTGACCCTGTCGCTAAATGCCGCGGAGTTTCGCCGCGTCGGACATCTGACCCACGCTTTCGGCCCCACGTTTGGCGCGGCGGCCGCGTGCGCAGCGCTCGCGCGCCTCGATGCGGACCGGGTGCGCCACGTGTTGTCGTATGCCGCGCAGCAGGCATCCGGGCTTTCGACCTACATGCGCGACACGGAGCACGTCGAAAAGGCGTTCGAGTTCGGCGGCATGCCGGCGCGCAACGGCATCACCGCTGCAACCATGGTGGCGGCGGGCTGCACGGGGGTCGAAGACGTGTTTTCCGGCGAGCGCAATTTCTTTGTCGCGTTCGACGAGTCGGGTCGCATCGGCAAGGCGCCCGAGCCGGAGATCCTCGTACGCGACCTCGGCAGGAGCTACGAAGTCGTGAACACCAACATCAAGCGCTGGTCGGTGGGATCGCCGATCCAGGCGCCGCTCGATTCGCTGCTCGAGATCATCCGTGCCCACGGCGTCACGGCGGACGACGTCGAAAAGCTGGTGGTCCGCGTTTCGCACCGCGGCGCCAACACCGTCGGCAACCGCGACATGCCCGACATCTGCATGCAGCACATGTGCGCGGTGATGTTGATCGACGGCATCGCGACGTTCGAGTCCGCTCATGATATGAACCGGATGAAAGACCCGAAGGTGCTTGCGCTGCGCAATCGCATCGAGCTCATCGGGGACGACGAGCTGGAAAAGCTGCTGCCCTCGCGGCAGGGCATCGTCGATCTGGCGCTGAAGGACGGCCGGCAGCTTCGTCACCACACGCAGCACGTGCGCGGCACTGCCCAGAATCCGATGACACGCGCCGAAGTGGACGAAAAGTGCTACCACCTGATGGCGCCCATTCTCAGCCCGAAACGCGCCCGTGCCATCTGTGATACGGTGTGGAATATCGGGCGGATCAAGGACGTGCGCAAGCTGCGGCCTCTGCTGCAGGCGTAGAAATTTCGAAGGTTGCCCGCCAAATTGATATGAACAGGTTCAGCGCCGATCTAGGCCGAAACCCGGACGACGACGGTGATGGCGGATAACCAGGATGCGGATCGTCTCTTCGTTGCTGAGGCGAAACAGGATGGAGTAAGGGAACCGGTGCACGAACCCCCGGCGAATCCCACGTTCGACAATCGCATGCTGCGACGGGTTTCCGCATACCCGCTCGATCGCCGCATGTACCTCAGTCCGGAATTCGTCTCCCAGTCCGGGGCGTTGCTGGTTGTAGTACGCGACCGCGTTATTGAGATCCGTTATGGTGAGGGGGTGATACTCAACCCTCATTTCGACATGCCACCGGTCCGCCGCAAGAACTCAGCGTGACTGATGGATTGAGCTGCGCCAGTTTCAATCGCTGCATCACGTTGAACGGCGATCTCGATTCCCTCGGGGTCGATGTTGGGATTTCCCTCTGCGCCGGGATCGCCAATAACACTCTCCCAAGTCGTGGCTGCAAGCTGCTCTCGCTCAGCGGCCGAGAGAGCCAGAATCTGCTTCTCAAGCTCAATGATCGCACTCATAATTATCATTGTAGCGCATTTGACCTGTAGAGTCCGTTAAATGACTCCCGGCAAAGCCGGGAGCTTATTGGGTGAGCGCCTCAAAGGCGCTCTCACCCCGTGAGCCGCCCCGGGGGCGGCTGCTCATCAGATGACCTTCGACCACCTCCGCCTCCTTATGCTGCGCCAACTCCCGAAATATCCGACCCAAATGCTTGCGTAACACCCCGAAAATCGTCTTTTTCCGGCGCTTCGGGATAAACACCACGTGATACTTACAATCCCACCTCGTGTGACTCAGACTCTGATACTCTTTCACCGTGATCTCCTGTCTCTTGGTCGAGATTCGGAGATTCACAGCGACCGTCGTATAGGTCAAACCTTGGTGAGTCCCCCGGCATAGCCGGGGGCTTACCTCACTGAGTTACCAGGCAAGCACAAACTGCCGAGTATGCGTATTGCCTCATGGAATCTGAATCATCGCGTTGGCGTGACTCGCTTCCGGCCAGAAGCGGTCGATGCCGCGATTGCTATTGACGCCGATGCACTGTTCTTCAATGAGTATTTTCCGAAGGAGCACGGCGCGGCCTTTGAGCGCCGTCTCGCCGATGCCGGTTGGTGGTACCAGTTGATCTCCAGCGCCTCGCCGGAGCGCGCTAACCGCATCTTCCTTGCGTCTCGCGTTCCTGTTGAGCTTGATCCGCTGCCTCTGCCGTTCTTCGATCACCAGCTTCCCGCGAATGTACCCCATGGCGGAATGGGGTGCCAAAGCAATGATCTTATTGAAGGCGTTGAAGCAGTTGGTCAGCGAATACCGATCACACGCCCGAGCCGATGTTGCCGCGGATACGCCGCAAGCAGCACGCCCCTGAGCGTTGATTCATATGTGGTCCTAATTGAAATGTCGTCCAACTACGGCACCAATAGGTCTTTGAACAATCTGGAAATGCCATGTCTTCTTCAAACTTCAATGTCCGTCCGGCGCCCGACCGGGTCATCACCGATATCGCCGCCTACGTGGATCGCTACCAGGTCAAGAGCGACCTCGCGTGGGAAACCGCGCATTACTGCCTGATCGACAGCCTCGGCTGCGGCTTCGAAGCGCTCGCCTACCCGGAGTGCGCCAAGCTGCTCGGGCCGGTCGTGCCGGGGACCATCGTTCCACATGGCGCGCGGGTACCGGGCACGCCGTTCGTGCTCGATCCGGTCCGGGCTGCGTTCAACATTGGCGCGCTGATTCGCTGGCTCGATTTCAACGACGCGTTTTACGGCAGAACGGTGGTGCATCCCTCCGACACGCTCGGCGGCCTGCTGGCGACCGCGGACTGGTTGAGCCGCACGCGCGTGGCGCAGGGAAAGCCGCCGCTCATCGTCCGCGACGTGCTGGAAGCTGCGATCAAGGCCTACGAGATCACCGGCATGCTCGCGCTGGAAAACGATTTCACCTGGGATCCCGGACTCGACCACGGCATCCTGATCAAGGTCGCCTGCGCCGCGGTGGTGACCCGAATGCTCGGCGGAACGCGCGATGAGATCGTCAACGCGGTGTCCAATGCCTGGGTCGATGGGCACCCGCTGATCCTGTATCGCCGCAAGACCAGCACCGGCTCGCGCAAGTCGTGGGCGGCAGCCGATGCCGCCAGCCGCGGGGTGTGGCTCGCACTGACGGCGATGAAGGGCGAAATGGGCTATCCGACGGCGCTGACGGCGAAGACGTGGGGCGTCTACGATGTGCTGTTCAAGGGCAAGCCGTTCAAGTTCCAGCGCCCGTATGGCGCTTACACCATGGAGAACGTGCAGTTCAAGATTGCCGTTCCCGCAGCGTTCCACCTGCAGACGGCGGCAGAAGCGGCGATCAGGCTGCACTCATCGGTGAAGCACCGACTGGAGGACATCCTCAAGGTGGACTTGTGGGCGCACCAGCACACGGTGAACTACTTGAGCCGTAGCGGACCGCTGCGCAATTACGCCGACCGCGACCACTGCCTGCAGTATATCGCGGCGATCGGCATGATCTTCGGCAACGTCGTTGCGCAGGATTACACCGATCGTGTTGCCAGCGATCCTCGCATCGACCGGCTGCGCGCGAAGATGGCCGTGCGGGAGGATAAGGCCTTCAGCCGCGGATTCATTGATCCGAAGAAGCGTTCGAACGCCAATGCGATCCGCGTGCATTTCAGGGACGGCGCCCGCACCGAACGCGTCGAGGTCGAATATCCGCTGGGCCACCCGCGACGCAGGCCAGAGGGCATTCCGCTGCTGGTCGAGAAGTTCGAGAAAAATGTGTCGAGGGTGTATGCGGAAAAGCAGCGGCGCGCGATAACCAGCGTCTGCCTCGATCGTGACCGACTGTGCGCCCTGCCGGTCAATGAGTTGTTCGATTTGCTGACGGCATCTTGGGCGCCCGCTCGTTGAGAATCGCTGGTCACCGTGCGGACGTTCGGGATGTTGAATCCGGCCTCCTGTATCGTCGGCACATGCGGGTACCAAGAGTTAGTTCTGAAAGGCTCACATGCATACTGAACTGGTTTCCATTCCGACCGACACGATGCCGCTTGACGGTGCATTCTACGAGCCTGTTGGCGGGGCGACGGCGGGGGCGGTACTGTTTTTCCACGGCAACACGATGAATTTCTATGTCGGGGCGCCGCGCTTCCTGCCGCCGGTGCTTACACGCCTTGGGTTTGCCTGCCTTGCCTTCAACCGCCGCGGGCACGATATTCTGAGCACCCGCGACAGCCGGCTCGCGGTAGGCGGAGCCTTCCAGTTCACGCACGAGGCAATCGCCGACAATCGCGTCGCGGCCGAATGGCTGGCGGCGCGCGGATTTCCGAATCCGGTCGTGGCCGGGCACAGCAACGGCGGCATGCTCGGCGTGCGCCACGTGGTCGATCACCCGCAGACGCCGGCGCTGGTGCTGCTCTCGGCCGGTCGTGGCGGGGCGATAGCCGGCAGTTCGGGTGGCAAGGAGGGCCTGTTCGCCGGCGAACGCCTTGAAGAACTCACCGCCCAAGCCCGCTCGCTGGTGCAGGCCGGGCGCGGTCGCGAGCTGATGTTCATGCCCGGATGGTGGTACGTGATCAGCGCCGAGAGTTTCCTCGACCGGATCGGCACCGTTCCCGACACCATAGCGCTCGCGCCCAGCATCAAATGCCCGGTCCTGTGCATACGCGGCGACAAGGAAGATCGAGACCGCTATCCCGCCGAGGAATTCCAAAGCCGTGCCGGAGGTCCCTGCGAGGTCGAGATCGTTCCCGAGTGCGACCACTTCTACGTCGGTCGGGAGGCGACCATCCGGGAGATCGTTTCTTCATGGCTGGCAAAGGTTATGAAGCTTCCGCCGATAACCGGTCACCCGGGATCCGATCCCGAACCCCATGAACCCGCCGCAGACTCTCAACAATCTGTTGAAAAACGCCCTCTCCCATGGTGGGGAGAGGGGATGCGCTAACTCAGGAGACAACGATGAAAATCATGTTCTTTGACGACTTCAAGCTGGGCGTGCTGAAGGGCGACGCGGTGGTCGACGTGTCGCAGGTGGTGCGGGACATTCCGCGCACCGGGCCGCACAATCTCATCAGCGGGTTGATCGAGCGGTTCGCGGAGTACCGCGCCGCGCTGGAGACGGCGGCGGACCGGGGACCAGGCGTGCCGGTGAGCCGGGTCCGGATCAGGCCGCCGCTGCCGAAGCCGTACAACATCGACTGCATGGCGGTGAATTACATGGAAGACGGAACCCGCGCCGAACCGGCGCCGATCAACGCATTCCACAAGTCTCCGAGCGGGGTCATCGGTGACGGCGACACCATGGTGCTGCCGGACGTTCCCGCGATCATTTTCGAAGGCGAAGCGGAGGTGGCGCTGGTCATCGGCAAGCGCGCGTCCAACGTCAAGGCGGTGGACGCCATGGACCATATCTTCGGCTATCTGAACTTCATCGACGGGTCGGCCCGTGGCCTCCCGCCCACCGGCAACACCTTTTACCAAATGAAGTCGCGCGACACCTTCGCGCCCATGGGCCCCTATATCGTGACGGCCGACGAAGTGAAGGACCCGCACCACCTGCAAATACGGCTCTGGGTGAACGGGGTGCTCAAGCAGAATTTCAATACCAGCGACATGGCCCACAAGATTCCCCGCTGCATCGAGTGGGTCAGCGCCATCCACACGCTGGAACCGGGCGACATTCTCGCCACCGGGACCAACCACCGCGGGCTGAACGCCTTCCAGGACGGCGACCTGGTCGAACTCGAGACCGAGAGGCTGGGGCGGCTGCACGTGCGCGTGCGCGACGACCTGAAGCGCACGTGGGCGAGAGAGACGCGCCTCGATCGACAGCAGAAGGGGCTGGAGGGACAGACGCCGCAGCTCACCGGGAAGCACACGCCGGTTGGCAAGTAGTGTCCCGAGTGATTGGATCGCAGGGGGGTACTGCGAGCCCGTGGCACGAGGAAAAGGAGGATTCGAAATGAAAGTCCTGTCAGGCGCGCGGCCGGATGGCCCGGTCGCTCCCGAGCTCCCGTCGCACGGGTATGTCATCACGAAGCCGGTCCGCGGCAGTGACATTCCCATGGATCTGACCTTCGTCCTGACGCGGGACGAGATCTACGCGCCGATCGCGGTCCGCAAGCCAGAAGGGGACGGCCCGTTCCCGGTCATCACGATGGGCAGGGGCGACGGGCGGGCCGGGATGCCCCATGTCGGGAAGCAGGTGGATCGG
>MERI01000016.1 GCA_001772005.1 Betaproteobacteria bacterium RIFCSPLOWO2_12_FULL_62_58
CCTGATCCCTACCGGTTACCCCACTGGCGGCAGCGGGCTACCCTTAATCTGATAAAGCTCGACGAGCATGAGTACAAGGAGTCGGTCGATGAAATGAAGCATGCCGACAAGCTGATTGAGCGCATCCTGTTCCTCGAAGGTCTGCTGAATCTGCAGCAGCTCAACAAGCTCCTGATCGGAGAGGATGTGGCCGAAGCGCTCAAGTGCGATTTGCAACTGGAACAGCTCGCGCGTCCAGTACTGCAGGAAGCGATCGCGCATTGTGAATCCTGTAGCGATTACGTGTCGCGTGAGCTGTTGGAGGAGATCCTCGACGGCGAGGAAGATCATATCGACTGGCTCGAGATCCAGCTTGGGTTGATCGACAAAGTCGGGCTTCAGAACTACTTGCAGTCGCAAATGTAGTTTCGGGGCGAACTTCGCGCGGCTGGCGTTGTCGGTTCATTGTCCCGATACGAAAGCCGCTCGATGTTCCCCGTTCGCAATCTTTTCATCGTCCCGTTGCTGCTGGTCGTCTTCGGCTGCGCGACTGCGCCGGTCGAGACCCCACGCGAATTTCCGCGGGAGGTTCCACCGGCGCCGCCTACCGAGGTCAAGTCGGTTCCACCGAAAATCGCGCTGGTGCTGGGGAGCGGCGCGGCGCGCGGCTTTGCTCATATTGGCGTCATCAAAGCCCTCGAGGCGCAGGGCATCGTCCCCGATATCATCGTTGGCACCAGTGTCGGCAGTTTGATCGGGGCGCTCTATGCGGGAGGATACAGCAGCGTCGACCTGCAACGAGTCGCGTTGCAGCTCGACGAGTCAATGATGGGCGATTGGTCGCTGCCGGATCGCGGCGTGTTCAAGGGTGAGGCGCTGCAGAATTTCGTCAACAGCGCCGTGCAGAATCGCCCCCTTGAAAAGCTGGACCGGCTGTTTGCTGTCGTCGTCACCGATCTGCAGAGCGGCGAGCAAGTCGTGTTCCGCCGCGGCAACACGGGGATGGCGGTGCGCGCCTCGAGCAGCGTGCCAGGGGTGTTCCAGCCGGTAACCATCAACGGCAGGGAATATGTCGATGGCGGCCTGGTGAGCCCCGTGCCGGTGCGAGTTGCGAAGAGCCTCGGCGCGGAGGTCGTCATTGCGGTCGACGTGTCGAACAAGCCGCGCTATGGGAAAGTGAACGACACGATCGATGTGCTCCTGCAGGCTTTCGCCATCATGGGGCAGGCGATCGCGAGCAACGAATTGCCGGAGGCGGATGTCGTGATCCGGCCCGACACTTCGCGCATCGGGCGCGCCGATTTCGCCAACCGGCAACGGGCGATTCAGGAGGGCGAACAGGCGGCACTCGCCACCGTCCCGCTGATCAGGCAGAAAATCGCCGCCAAGTCCGGGGTTGCCGCGAGATAGAGCGGATCAGAGACTGATGCGGCGGGCGCCATTGTAACGCCGCTGCCAGTAGCGGTCGGTCATGTTCACGATTTCGACCTGACCGCCACTGCTCGGGGCATGGATGAAGCGCTGCTCGCCAAGATAGATGCCCACATGCGAGAAGGGTTGGCGCAGCGTGTTGAAGAAAACTAGGTCCCCGAGATGCAGTTCGTCGGCTCCGACCTCAGCGCCCACTCTGCTCATTTCTTGAGCGCTGCGCGGCAATGTAAGGCCCAACACCTGGCCGAACAGGTATTGCACCAGCCCGCTGCAGTCAAATCCGGCGTCCGGAGAACTACCGCCGTACGTGTACTGAACGCCGATCAGTCCTAGGGCTCGCAACAGCAGTTGACCTCGATGCCCGGGAAGGGGTTGGATGCTGTCTGTAGCGCCGTAACTTTGCACCGGCGTCGTATCGTCCTTGACAGCCTGGTGCGCGCACCCGGCCAAGAGGCATGCAGTAGTGAGTACCAATGTTAATCTCACACATTCAATATACTTGATAATATAATGAATGTAAACATGAAAGCGCTATGCGCCTGGCGGGCGAAAAGCGCACCCAGTGTAAACTGACTGGGTCGGAAGTTCTGCTACGGAGCCTTATCAAGCGCGTAATTGGTATGTGATGGGCCGGCGCGCGCGCGGGCGGCCCGCACGCTACAAGCAGGCAAGCACCCAGTCCGCCATCCACACCAGCTTGCCCTGATACTGGGCGCTGTCAGGGGGGCTGGCACGCATGACGGGGTGCGGAAGTGCGAAGAAATGACCCTCACCCTTGATCGCGTGTCGTCCTCCGGTTTCGATGTAACAGGTTCCCACGCCGCCAAAAACCTCGGCCGATCCGCCGACGACCTGGGAAGCAATTTGGGAGGCGACCACTTGCCCCTGCGCATCCGCCACGGTCCCGGCTTTCGGCAGGACCAGTGGCATGTCCGGCTGGTAGCGTCCCGGCAGCGGCACGACGGCGACATCCCCGATCGCAAAAACCGAGTGGAACCCTGAATCCCCGGAGACTTTCAGCGTCTGAGGATGGGCCGGGATCCAGCTGCTCTGATTCACCAGGCCTGCTTCGCGCACCACGGCTGGAGCGACGTGAGGAGGAACCGTGACGAGAAGTTCGTAGTTCGTCTCGTTCCCATCTTCGAACCTGATTTCGTGCCGTTCGGCATCGATGTTCACAGTCTTTTTCGCCGGGTGATATGAAATGTTGCGCGAGGCGAGTTGGTCGCGGATGAACTTTCCCATCTCGGGGCCGGCCGTCGCCATCGGCGCGCCCTCGACCGTATGGATGGCTATCCGCACGCCGTCCCGGACGCCGCGCGCCTGCAAGGCATGGTACATCAGCATGGCGCCCTCGTAAGGCGCCGGGGGGCATTTGAACGGCGCCCGGGGAATGAGAACGACCAGATCGCCGTGGTTGAAATCGCGCAGCCGGTCGTGCAACCGCGCCGCGCCTTCCAGCGTATAGAACTCATGCGCCGCATGGTCGAGCCCGGGGACCAGCGTCATGTCGTAGTCCGCTCCCAGTGCGATGATTGCATAATCACCACGCAGCACGCCTTGACTCGTGGTGATCTCGCCCTTGACCATGTCGATGCGCTGGATCTTCGTTTCCATCAGGTCGATGCCGCGCGACCTCAGAGCCTCCCGGCTGTACGACACTTCCGCGATGGTCTTCTGCCCCAGCATGACCCACGGCTTGGTCGCGCCGAAGTGAAATGTCGGTGCCTTGTCAATGAGGACGATGCGGTGCTCGGCGGGCAAGCGGCGGCGTAGCGCGTTCGCCGCAGAAATCCCGCCAAAACCCGCACCGAGAATCAGGGTGGTTGTCGCCGCCATGTCTCTGCCTCCCAGGGAAGAAATCATTAACGCTCCGAGTCAGGCAATACGTCAGCGCGACGCAGACTGCCCAGACTGCCCATCCAATGACCGTCAAGTTGCGCGCGAGTTCGCGTCAGATCGTCTCGAACGTCATTTCCTTGAACGCGCCGAGCAGACCGTAGAAAGCCTCGTTCACCTTGTTCCAGCTCTTGAGCGCTTTCATGTTGCCGAGCCAACGCCGGACGTTCGGATAAGCCGCGAAGTCACAGCGGATCACTTCGCCGAGTGTCAGCATCGGGGCGCCGAGATAGTCGGCGATGGTGATCCGGTCGCCGCAAAGGTAAGCGTTGCGGGGTCCGATCAGATTCTCGTCCAGGATCTGCAACCATCGCTTCGCTTTCTCCTTTCCCCAAGAGATCGTTCCCGCTTGCTGTTCGTCGGTCGGCCGACGATGGTTCGGGAACACCTGCGGATAGATGAGCCCATAGCTGAAATCGCGGTAGAAATTGCTGTTGAACCAATCCATCATCTCGTTGACCCGCGCGCGCTTGCGAAGGTCCGTGGGGTAGGCGGGGGAACCGGTCTTGTCGGCGAGATACTTGAGAATCGCCGAGCTCTCGGTCAGGCGGAAATCGCCGTCCTCCAGCATCGGGACCAGGCAATTCGGATTGATCGCGGCGTAGGCCGGCTTCAGGTGCTCCCCCGTCATCAAATCTACAAGCTGGAATTCGACATCGATCCCGCTCTCGGCGGCGAACAGCATGAGCGGCCGGCTGGTCGTTGAGACAGGGTGGTAGTAAATCTTCATGGCATTGCCTCCTGAAACGATAAAAAGCCTGGGCGTTCCGTCATGTGGGTTTCAGCCCGGCGGGTGAAATGAGCACGCCGAAGCGCTCGCACCAGATCACGACGCTGCCGTATTTCGACAGATCCACGCCCGGCGGTACCGGATAATTTTGGCTGCCCTTGAACGCTTTCAGCCGCCCGAGATCGACGTACATGGTCTTGGCGACCATGAGAACGGATTTCGCCATAATTGTTCCTTTTTGCCGGCGGAGATGCGCTCAAGCATATCATGCGGACCAGAGACGGGAATGTTGGCTTGAAGCGTTTGGCCCGATTGGCGCTGATGCCGCAATGGCGGTTGCGCATGCGCATGCGTTCGCTCCGTTTTCACGCCCTGACCCCGTCCGAGTTGTGGACGCGCAACTCGCCCGCTCAAGCGGGTTACAATGAAGCGTGTTCGATCTCGATTCGCTGTTTTCGGAGCAGGGCCCGCTCGCTCAGGTCATCAACGACTTTCGCGCGCGGCCGTTCCAGCTCGAGATGGCGCGCGCTGTTGCCGAGGCCATAGGAAACAATGCGGTGCTGGTGGCGGAAGCGGGCACCGGCACCGGCAAGACCTTCGCCTATCTTGTTCCGGCGCTCATGTCGGGCGGCAAGGTAATCATTTCGACCGGCACCAAGAACCTGCAGGACCAGCTTTTCGACCGCGACATCCCGACGGTGCGCGAAGGGCTCAAGGTGCCCGTGACCGTGGCGCTGCTCAAGGGCCGCGCCAACTACGTCTGCCACTATCATCTCGAACGCACGCTCGCCGGCGGCCGGCTGCCGACCCGGGAGGATGCGCGCCACCTCGCGCTGATCGAGCGCTTTGCGCGCGTAAGCCAGATCGGGGACAGGGCGGACTGCTCGACTGTGCCGGAAGGCGCAGGCGTCTGGTCGTATGTCACCTCCACGCGCGAGAATTGCCTGGGTTCGGACTGCCGGCACTACGACCGGTGCTTCGTGATGGCGGCGCGCAAGCAGGCGCTCGCGGCCGATGTGGTGGTGGTCAACCATCATCTGTTCTTTGCCGATCTGGTGCTGCGCGACGAGGGCGCGGGAGAGCTCCTACCCGCCTGTAATACCGTGATCTTCGACGAAGCGCATCAGCTGCCGGAGACCGCGAGTCTCTTTTTTGGTGACAGCGTTTCCACTTCACAATATATCGAACTCGCGCGCGATACACGCATCGAAGCGGCGGCGTCGGCCAAGGATTACGCGCCGCTGCCGGAGGCGGCGCAGGCGCTCGACAAGGCGGCCCGCGACTTGCGGCTCGTGTTCAGGGAGGACAATGGCCGCCTGCCGCTGCGGATGCTGGACGGGCATCGCGCGTTCGAATCAGCGCTCGGCACAGTACTTGCCGGGCTGGATGAGCTGGCTGCGGCGCTGCACGGACAGGCCCAGCGCAGCGAAGGGTTGGAACGCTGCTGGCAGCGCACGCTCACGCTCGCCGAGCAAACCGAGCGCTGGCGCAGCGGCGCGGACGGCGATCGCGTGCGGTGGGTGGAGCTGTTCAGCCATTCGCTGCACCTCAACTCGACGCCACTGTCGATTGCAGAGAATTTCCGCAAGCAGATGGAAGGCCAGGCACGGTCGTGGATATTCACTTCGGCGACGCTGTCGGTAGGGAGCGATTTCAGCCACTACTGCGGCGAAATGGGGCTGGCCGACGGGCGCAGCGTGAGCTGGGACAGCCCCTTCGATTACGCGCGGCAGGCTTTGCTCTACGTGCCGGAGGGATTGCCCGATCCCAACACGCCCGAGCACACGCCGGCGGTGATTGAAGCAGCGCTGCCGCTGCTCAAGGCGAGCGGGGGACGCGCGTTCATGTTGTTTACGAGTCTGCGCGCGATGCGCGAAGGGCACGCACTGCTCAAAAAAGCATTCGAGCGCCGCAGCTGGGGCTTTCCGCTGCTGGTGCAGGGCGAGGGCTCGCGCTCCGAGCTGTTGGAGCGCTTCCGGCGTCTCGGCAATGCGGTGCTGGTGGGCAGCCAGTCGTTCTGGGAGGGAGTGGACGTGCGCGGCGAGGCGCTGTCGGTGGTGGTGATCGACAAGCTGCCGTTCGCGGCGCCCGACGATCCGGTGCTCGCTGCGCGCATCGACAGGATGAACCGCGAGGGACGCAATGCGTTCCTCGGGCACCAGCTGCCGAAGGCGGTGATCACGCTGAAGCAGGGCGCCGGAAGATTGATTCGCGACGAACATGACCGCGGAGTGCTGATGATTTGCGATCCGCGGCTCGCATCGAGATCTTACGGCAAAATGATTGTGCGCAGCCTGCCCCCGATGAAGCGCACCCGGAACCTTGCCGAGGTGACAGCATTTCTCGAAACGTGCCGTGGCGAGGTCCCGGCTCTTGCGGGGCCGTTTCCCGCTTGAGACGCTTCAGCCCGCGCCAAACAGCTTCATCAGGCCGGTGCACCCTGGAGGTCGTGGGTATCCGACGCGACGATCTTTACGCGGGCGAACTCGCCGGCCTTGAGGCCGGCAGCCGGCGCGACGCGCACCACGCCGTCGATTTCGGGCGCGTCGGCGCTCGAACGCGCGATCGCAGCGTCGTCCGTGACGTCGTCGACCAGCACGGTGATGGTCTTGCTGATTTTCTGCTTGAGCCGCGCTGCGCTGATCTTTTCCTGGACCTGCATGAGCCGCGCCCGGCGTTCTTCCTTGATTCCATCCGGGACGTGGTCGGGCAGGCGGTTGGCGGTTGCGCCCTCTACGGCCGAGTAGGCAAAGCAGCCGACGCGGTCAAGCTGGGCTTCCTCGAGAAAAGCGAGCAGTTCCTCAAACTCGGCTTCGGTTTCGCCGGGAAATCCGACGATGAATGTGCTGCGGATGGTGAGATCGGGGCAGGCCGCGCGCCACGCACGAATGCGCCCAAGCGTATTTTCGGTGTTGGCGGGGCGCTTCATAAGCCTCAGGATGCGCGCGCTTGCGTGCTGGAACGGGATATCGAGGTAGGGCAGGAGTCCGCCCTCGGCCATCAGGGGGATCACTTCGTCGACGTGGGGATAAGGGTAGACGTAATGCAGCCGCACCCAGAGTTCCGAGTCGCCGCCCGCGCTACAACCGAGTTCGCTCAGCGCGCGCGCCAGTTCGGTCATGCGCGTCTTCAGCGGCCGGCCGCGCCAGAATCCGGTGCGATACTTCACGTCGACGCCGTAAGCGCTGGTGTCCTGCGAGATCACCAACAGTTCCTTGACGCCCGCCTTGACCAGGTTTTCCGCTTCCCGCAGCACATCGCCGACGGGGCGGCTGACGAGATCGCCGCGCATCGAGGGAATGATGCAGAACGTGCAGCGGTGGCTGCAGCCCTCGGCAATTTTGAGATAGGCGTAGTGCGGCGGCGTGAGCTTGATGCCCTGCGGCGGGATCAGGCTCGTATAGGGATCGTGGGGTTGCGGTAGATGCGCGTGCACGGCCCGCATCACGTCCGCGGCGGAGTGGGGACCGGTCACCGCCAGCACTTGCGGGTGCGTCTTCCTGACGACGTCGCCCTTGGCGCCAAGGCAGCCGGTGACGATCACCTTGCCGTTTTCGGCAAGCGCTTCGCCGATCGCTTCCAGCGATTCATCAATCGCCGAATCGATGAAGCCGCAGGTGTTGACGACGACAAGATCGGCATCCTCATAGCTCGGCGCGATCAGGTAGCCTTCGGCGCGCAGTTGGGTGAGAATGCGTTCGGAATCGACGAGCGCCTTGGGACAGCCGAGCGATACGAAACCGACCTTGCGTACTGTTTGAGGCACTGCCTAGCAGCCTGTCAGACGTAACGGTCCATACAGGCTGCTAAAAGCAAAACCGACTGACAATTCCGAAGGAAACCCACCCGATGCGGTCGAAGGTGAAGAGATGCAAGGGTGGATTGGCATATCTGTCATCCGCTTTTTGGTTTTTTCCTGGTGCCGGTTTTGCATTAGGAGTTTGTCGGCGCTAAGTCCGACAAACTCCTGGGAGACGGTGTGGCGCGCGGGCGGGGAGGGAATCAGCTCTTGTTTTGCCCGCCGTCGCCTTTGTCGGAATCGCCTGCCGGCGCGTCCGGCTTGTTCTGTGCCGCCCCGCCGAAGGTGGGGAAAGGAAACGCGCTGAACAGGTTGCGGGTCTGTTGCTGCAACTGCTGCTGCATTTCCAGGAACGCGTTGGCGCTTTGCTCGAGGTAATGGCCCATCAGGCCCTGGATCGCGGGCCCTTGCATCTTGACGAAATCGTTCCACGCCTGGGAATTGAGCATCGGATTCTGACCATACATCTGTCGCGACGGATCCTGCAGCCGCTTCTGAATCTCGATGAAGGTCTGGATGTTCTTTTCGAGGTAATTGCCCATCATTCCCTGCATCGCGTTGCCGTAAAAGCGGATGATCTGCGACAGCATGTCGCTCGAGAACATCGGGGCGCCGGCGGTTTCTTCTTCGAGGATGATCTGGAGCAGAATACTGCGCGTCAGGTCTTCCTTCGTTTTGGCGTCTTCCACCCGGAATTGGATATTGTCGAGCACCAGCTTCTTGACATCCGAAAGCGTGATGTAACTGCTTGTTTCAGTGTCGTAAAGTCGTCGATTGGGATATTTCTTGATGATTCTGGGCTGTGTAGTCATGATCGGCCCCGAGGCGGAAGGGGAGGCCTATTATTCCAGAGAAGCTGCTGCGTTGCAAACTAACAGATTGAAAAATATCGGTAAATCAATGTGATATTGTGCTGCAGCTTGTTTTGTTGCAATGCGCCATAAACTACTTGACACTGCCAATCCGCGCACTTAATATCAGTCTTGTGCGATGCAGTATTTCGGGGTGTGCGGGCAGTCGTGGGCCAGGCGTCCCCGGTAAAGAAGAAGGTAATGACAAAGGCACCCGAACAAGTCACTGAGCTCAACCGCGCTATGGTCGAGACCGCCATGAGCCTGGCGCAGGTTGCGCTGGAAAACGCCGACAAGCTCGTGCGGCTGCAGTTGGAAACGGTCAGGGAAATGCTTGAGGAAAATCTCAAGAATGCTAAAGCCCTGACGGATGCCAAAAATCCGGAGCAGCTTGCCGAGTTCCGGGCGAAGGTGATGGAAGACAGCGTGGAACAGGCGACTGCCTATTCACGTAGTGTTTACGACATTGCCGCGAAGACCCAAGCCGAATTCGGCAAAATCATGGAGCAGCGTTTCGCCGCCTTCAACCGCAGTATGGAGCAGATGGTGGACGACGCCGCCAAGTCGGCGCCGGCCGGATCCGAGCCGGCGCTGGCCGCGATCAGGCAAACGCTTGCTGCGACCAGCGCGATGGTCGATACGCTGGCCAGGACGGCGAAACAGTTTGCCGAAGCCGCCGACACCAACATCAAGTCGGCGGCGGCAGCGGCCGCGAAGGTCGCCAAGGGTGGCACCGGGAAGAAGCGCGGCTGATCGGAAAGACTCCTCCTCCTTTATTGTTTAGGATCATCACGGAGTCGAGTGGGTGATTTTAGGCATTTTTTGGTGCTCCGCTCTAAATGTTTGAACAACAGATACGCTTGATGGTTAGTGCGGTG
>MERI01000017.1 GCA_001772005.1 Betaproteobacteria bacterium RIFCSPLOWO2_12_FULL_62_58
TTCTTCGGCGGCCTGTCGGGCAACCAAGGGGCGCTGCGGTCCGCCTTCCTTATCAAGGCCGGCTTGGCCAAGGAGGCTTTCGTCGGCACCGGCACGGTATCTGCCGTCATCGTGGATTCGGTGCGCCTGGTGGTCTACGGGCTATCCTTTTACGCCTCCCAGTGGGCCGCGGTGAAGTCCGACGTTGGCGGATTGGTTATCGCCGCCATCATCAGCGCGTTCGTCGGCGCCTATCTGGCGGCACGTCTCTTGAAAAAGGTCACCCTGCGCTTTGTGCAACTCATCGTGGCGTCGGTCATGGTCCTCGTCGGAGCGGGGCTGGCGGCGGGCCTGCTCTGATGCGCGAAAGTCGAGGCGTCAGCGCGGAAACTCGGCGGTATTGCGGAAGATCGGGCTCTCGTTCATGAACGGCACTTTTTCCGCCGCGTGGCACGCCAGGCATGTCCCGCGCACCGCGCCGAACTGCTCCCGGATGCGCTGCTCGTCCTTCGACTTGATCGCTTTGTCCATTTCCGGCCATGCCGCATCGAGGAACATGGCCTCGGCGTTCGCAGTGCGCCCCGGGCGCTTTATCAGACCACCGTTGATCGCCAGCTTGACCTTGTCCCAGTGGTAATCGGCGAGCCCCCAGTTCCGGTCTTTGATCGCCTCGTAGAGAGCCAGGTAGCGCTGGCCTACCTCCAACATCGGCTGGTCGAAGCCACGCAGATAAATCTCGAGCTTCCGGAAGCGATCGGCGTCGGAGTCGGCATCCCGCAACCAAGCGTTGGACACGGGTTTCTGCTGCGGCGGCACTTTGATGCCCTTGGGCGCGCGGGGCGCTTGCCCCGTGGCGGGCACCTGGCCGAGCGCGGGAAGCGCTAGTGCCAGACAGACAGCGGCAATCAACGGACGGTACATGATCTCCTCCTTCACAAGTTCAAGCTGCTCGGGTACCTGATGCGCCACCGGGGCGAAACTGTTTCGCGGCGCGCGCTGGCGCGCGAGGTGTGGAAGATCGGCAGCCGCGTGACCCCGCTCGATAACGTAATCGAAGTGCATGTCGCCCGCCTGCGACGGAAAATCGACGTCGCGGGCGCGCCGCCGCTCATCCACACCGTGCGCGGCGTCGGCTACCTTGTTTCGGACCGCGAGCCGTGATCGGCGCACCGAAGAGCGTGCGCGCGCGCCTGACGCTGTGGTACCTCGGCGCGCTCGCGCTGGTACTGTTCGCCTACGCGGCGCTCGTCTACATTCTCATGCGGGGCCAGCTTGGGGCCGAGCTCGACCGGCACCTTCACCGCGATTATGAGATCGCAACGCAGGCGCTTTACGCCCGACCCGATGGAGAAGTCGGCTGGCGCGAGCCGCAGCATTTCCACGCCGGAGCTCGGCTCGACACCGAAGCGATGATCGTCGAGCGGCTCGCGACCTTGGTGGACGGGCTGTTGCTGCTCGCGCGTGCCGACGAAGGGCGGCTCTCGCCGGCGCGAGCACCCGTGGCGCTCGACGAACTGGTCGCCGATACGGTCGCGCTGATGCAACCGCTCGCAGAGGAAAAGCGCCAGCAGATCGCTGTGCGCGTCGAGTCCGGCGTGCGCGCGTTCGGCGACCGGGCGCTGCTGCAGCAGGTGCTGATGAATCTTCTCGACAACGCCGTGCGCCACTGTCCAGGGGACGCGCACATCACTGTCAGCACGGCCGGCGTCGCACGCAGTGCCGTGCTCGAAGTGGCCGACGACGGCCCGGGCATCCCGATGGCAGACCGCGAACGCGTATTCGACTGCTTTTTCCGCGTGGATGCCGCGCGCACGCGCGACGAGCGAAGCGGCGGTTTCGGGTTGGGGCTGGCGATTGTGCGTGCGCTCGTCGCGGCGCAAGGTGGCCGCATCGCGCTGGCCGATACCGAGCGCGGCACACGCTTCAGCATCGCGCTGCAGCGGGCTTAGCCTGGATATTTCACGAGAGTAGGTCGGCGGACTCCTGATTCATGCGTTAAGTCAGCAGCTGTAGCCCGGAAGAAGCGAAGAGGATTCCGGGATTTCTTGTCCCGGATTTCATTTCATTCCATCCGGGCTACGTCACCTTAGTCGGGGGACAGGAATCCATTCGATGGTTCCGCACCACGTGAGACGTCGTATGGGTTCCCGCCCCCCGATTAAGACATTCGAGGGCAAGCTTCGCGAGAACGACAATGATCTACGACATCTCGCCGGATTCATCCGAGGGTTTTTCCGTTTCCCGGATGCGGATGTTGTATTTCTTCATCAGCGCCTGGAAATTGGCGCGCTGCATGCCGGTTTCCTCCGCACTTTTGGTGACGTTCCAGGCGTTCCTCCTGAGCGCTTCGAGGACGAAGCGCTTCTCGATGTTTTCCACCGACTTCTCCCGTGCGACTTTCTTTATCCGCTTGAGCTCATCGCCGGTTTTCGGCACCTCGAGATCGAGCCGCGGCGACATGTCCATGATATTGCCCAGGTGAGCTTGGCGGATGACTTTGTCGGTGGCGAGAATCACCGCGCGCTGTACGGTGTTCTCGAGTTCCCGCACATTCCCCGGCCAGTCATGGTTCACGATCACGCTCATCGCCCCCTCGGAAAACTCAGTCACTTTTTTCCCCAGTTCCTCGCCGAAGACCTTAAGGAAATGGAAAGCCAGGGCGGGGATGTCGTCCCGGCGTTCCCTCAGGGACGGTATCTGGATAGGGAAGATGTTAATGCGATAAAAAAGGTCCTCACGGAAAGCGCCCCCCGCCACCATGGCCTTCAGATCCTTGTTCGTAGCGCATATCAGCCTGAAGTTGGCGCTCTGGGTCCGGGTATCTCCCACCGCCTTGAATTCCCGTTCCTGGATGACCCGCAGGAGCTTGGCCTGGGTGGCGAGAGAGATGTTCCCGATTTCGTCCAGGAAGAGCGTTCCATTGTCCGCGATTTCGAACATCCCTTTCTTGTTGGCCACCGCGCCGGTGAACGAGCCCTTGACGTGCCCGAACATCTCGCTCTCCAGGAGATTCTCACTCAGCGAGTTGCAGTCGACCGGAACAAAGGGCTTGTCCTTCCGTAAACTGTTGTAGTGGATGGCGCGGGCAATCAGCTCCTTGCCGGTCCCGCTTTCCCCGGTGAGCAGGGCGGTGCTGTTGGTCGGCGCACACTTTGCGATGAGGCGGTAGACGTTCTGCATCTGAGGGCTGGACCCGATGATGTTCTCGAAACGGTACTTGGAGCTGACCTCGTTTCTTAGATCGAGGTTCTCCTGCAGCAGTTGCCGCCTTTCGAGCGCCCGTTCCACCACGAGCTTGAGTTCGTCCGGATCGAAGGGTTTGGGCAGGTAGTCGAAGGCCCCGAGCTTCATTGCCCGCACGGCGGTATCGATCTGGGAGAGGCCGGTGATCATGATGACGTCGATGTCCGGGTGCGACTCCTTCACCCTCCGCAGCACTTCCAGGCCGTCGATCTTCGGCATCATGATGTCTAGTATGAGCACATCGAAGTGACTTTCGTCGATTTTTTTCAGGGCCTCCCAGCCGTCCTGGACGGCCTCCACCGCGTAATCGCCGTCGCCGAGAATGCGAAGGCAACTCCTGATGACGATCTCCTCGTCGTCAACTACCAGTATCCTGGCGCTCATCGATCGCTCCCGCTACGTTCTGTGTCTCCAGAGGGCGGTTCCAGAGGGAGGTAGATGCGGAATGTGGATCCCTCCCCAACCGTACTCTCCACCTCGATCGCCCCGCCGTGGGCCCTGACGATGCCGTGGCTGACGGACAGTCCGAGCCCCGTTCCTTTTCCCACCTCCTTCGAGGTGAAGAACGGGTCGAAGATCCGCTTGAGGTTTTTCTCCGGAATTCCGCATCCGGTATCGATGATCGCGAGCTCCACCATGGGCACGGACTTTGCACCCGGTTCAGGGCTCCTCGCCTCCGGAACACGGCGGCTGCGGATGGTGATGCTGCCCTTCTCCTCGATGGCGTGCTGGGCGTTGACGAGCATGTTCATGACGACCTGCTTGATCAGGTCCGCGTCGACCCACACCGGCGGCAGATCACGGTCGAGGTCCATGGCGATCTCGATGTCGCGCAAATGCGCGGGCCGTTCGATGATGCGCGCCGTGTCTTCAATGATCTGGTTGAGGTCGGCGAATTTCTTCTCCGGCGTTTTCTCGCGGGCGAAATCGAGCAGCCTCCTGATGATGGCGGCGCATCTCTTGGTCTCCCGGATCACGAGGTCCAGGTCTTCCGCCTCCGGGCTTCCGTCCGGCATCTTTTTCCGGATCAGGTGCGAGAAGGTGAGAATGCCGGTCAACGGATTGTTCAGCTCATGAGCGATTCCGGCGGCGAGCAGCCCGACCGAGGCCAGTTTTTCCCCCCGCGCGGCCTCGGCCTCGGCAATGCGAAGTTCCCGGGTTCTCTTTTCCACTTTCTGCTCCAGGGTACGGCCCCACTCCCGCAATTCCTGCTGCGAATTTCTGAGCGCCGCTGTCATGGCGTTGAACGAGGCCGCGAGTTCGCCGAACTCGTCCTCGCTCCGCACGGGGATCGGCTGTTCGAGGTTTCCCGAGGAAAGCCGCTTGGCCCCGGTTTCCAGGTCACGCAGGGGCACGTAGACCAGACGCCGCACGAAGAAGCTGACGGAGAGTGAGGCGATGATGACAAACCCCAGCGAAAAACCGGCGATGGTGATGACACTCTTTTGCATGGTCCGGTCGATCTCGTCGAGGGAGTAGACGATATCCAGGACGCCGAGGACCGACTGGGCTTTGGTGTGCTGATGACAGGCTGCGGTGTAGCACGACGGCTCGTTGCGGATCACTTCCATGCTGCCGAGCAGTCGCCTCCCATCCGGGGCGGAAAAAATCCGCGCCCTCTCGCTGCCGGGAACTTGTTCCAGAGGTTTCCTGGTTTGGTGGCAGCGGATACAGCCTTCGGCTTTCTGGTCCACCTTCAGCCCGATTTCGGGCGCGTAGGTGGAGTCTATGATCAGCCCCTCCTTGCTGAATATCCTGATCCGGTCAATGCTCTTATGGCTCCCCACGTCCTCGATGATTCTGTGCACGTAATAGGGCTGATTTTGAAGCATGGCGAAACGAGTGCTTCTGGTGATCACCTCGGAGAGCTGGGTGACGCGACTCGCCGCCTCCTGCAGGAGTTCATCCTGCTGATGCCGGACGACAAGCACGGTGAACAGGAACAGCGTCACCGTCAGGGCGATCGCCAGGTAAAGGCCGACTTTGAACTTGAGGGTTTTCGGCCCCACGGTCTCCTTTACCTCCCTTCAGGTGTCAGATGGGACAGGAATCCGCTTTCGCGCCGGGTTCATTACGCGATCACCTATCCGCCTCCACTGCTCGTAAACCCGATCAGCACCAAGATCAGCAGCGTCAGCCCGAAAATGATCAGAGTGATACCCAATATTTTGGAACCGAGAGTCATGGGCCGTGACGGGGCGTCCACCAGATGCTTCTCGAGTTGCCCGGTTTCGACTAACCGGCGGTATTCCAGAGCGTGCTCCCGCTTGAACTCCTCCAAGGACACTGCGCCCGTGAACATGACGATGTCAGGAGGGGGGTACTTGTCCGGCCTGAAGTGGTTATTGAAGAAATGCACCGTGAACAGGAACACCGCAGCCAGGATCGCCTCTTCCCCGTGAACAAGAGTGGCTACGTTAAACACCCACCCGGGCAAGACCGCGGCGGCCGCGCTCTTAAACCACAACGTAAGACCGCTCCCGCCGATGATCGCCATGCCCCAGAATACCGCCCAATAGTCGAATTTCTCCCAGTACGTCCACCGGTCAAAGACCGGACGCGGCGCCTGCCCGAAGAACCACTTGAACATGGCAATCAAATCCTTGAAGTCCTGCCAGCGCGGCACCAGCGAGTTCGGCCCGAACCAGTCTGAAAGCTGCCAATTCGGAATCACGCGCAACGCCATGTAGACCAGGTGCGCGAAAAAAATTCCCAACATGATCACCGCACTGGTTCTGTGCACGATAGCGGTCACTTTCGGGCCGCCGAATGCGCTCATGATGAATTTCGCCCAGGCAGTATCGGCGAACAACACCGCCGTTCCGGTCAGGACCAGCATCATTACGCTTATTGCGAAGATAAGGTGTGCGATCCGCCAGACCGGTCCAAAACGCCGGTAATACTTGCCTCGTTCTTGCGGCAATCCAGCCGTCAGTACATGCGGCCTGCTCCTGCCCTCCCGGCGATCTTTGAGTTCGCGGTAGAACCACAGCGCCATTGACGTCCAGAAGAAGGCAAACACGCTTGCAAGCAGTCCGATCATGAATTTTGCCGCGATCCACATATAGGGATACCGATTGAAGTCATGCGTATTACCGTGCGGGTCGAATGTGACAAACCCTTCGGTCGCATCCTTATGACATTTCTGGCAGGTTTTCAGGCGGTTGTCCGGATGCACCATCGAGTTGGGATCATGCGCCCGCTGGATGCCGTGGTTGCCGTGGCAGTCGAAACACTTGGCCGTATAGGCATAGCCCAACCTGTTCACCTGGCCGTGATAGGTTCCCGTATAGGTTTTCAGGTTCTCCTGGTGACAGGTTCCGCAGTTCTGGGTAATGACGAGCTTGGTCGAATCCATATCCGGGTGTTCGATGTCATGGGTGGTATGGCAATCCGAGCAGATGGCCGCTTTCGGATTGGCCTTCCACATGACTTCATCGCCATGCACCGACTTGACATACTCGTCTCGTTCCTTGCTGTGGCACTTTCCGCATACGTTTGGAATGTTCAAGCGCCATTCCGCGCGTACGGTACTGCCTGTCGGATAAACATAGTGGGCGTCGTGACAGTTATAGCAGGTGGCATTGGTGCGCGACTGGTCCTCCCGGTTCGGCCGCGCATGGATGGATTTCATATACCGGTCGATTTGCTTTACCACCACCCCCAATTTCGCGAACTCCCGGGTCTTGTTCTCTTTCTGAGCGGCGGCCCACAATGCCTCATGGCACTGCACGCAACTGACCTTATGCCGTCCGATGTTCTGGTGCGGAATTTCGGTGATGTCTTTGTGACACTCGACGCAAAGCCGCTTTCCGTGCACGCTGTTTTCAAACTTGTCTTTCGTCACGTGCAACTGGCGCGTTTTTCCATCTGCGCCCGGCGCCGCAAATCCTTCATTTCCGTGGCAGGCCAGGCACATTGCGTTGTCAGGCTTGTCGGCAGCGGGTTCGGCTCCCTTGCCGTTGGCGGCTTCCGCGGCTTGGGCGTCAGCCCCCCCAATAACCGCTACTCCTGCCAGACAAATGACGCCCGCCATTACCCACGTCGCAAGTTTTGGAACACGCATCGCCTTTGATTCCCTTGTTAAACCTTGTTGAACATACGGCGTTCCTGTCCAGTCTTGAACGGGACGAACTCATCATACAACGGTTCAAAATGCCTGGGGGGATATGCGGCCACGAGCTGAGTGTCCAGGGGCGTCGTTGATCGCGACAAATGCCGCTCGCGACCCAAGCAGAACGGCGGGGGATTTGAAATGATGCTGAGCGGTCTTTATGCTGAGTATGGAAATCTGTGCCACATAGTCCAGTGCTGTCCTCTCACGCGAGAGTCCTGGCCGGCGCATTATAGCGCCGGCAGGACGCTCATCGCCCCGCGCTCATTTGAGCTTGGTCGCTTCG
This sequence comes from Betaproteobacteria bacterium RIFCSPLOWO2_12_FULL_62_58, assembly GCA_001772005.1. Classification (GTDB taxonomy): domain Bacteria; phylum Pseudomonadota; class Gammaproteobacteria; order Burkholderiales; family SG8-41; genus DSOT01. Next base: position 7,623 of record MERI01000017.1, read on the forward strand.
ATGGCGGCCTTGGCGCCGAAGCCGACCGCGACCGGGAACGAAATGTGATGGCCGCGGCTCGTGATGTTGTCGTCGTGAACCGCGAAGGCGAAGTTGTAGACTTTGCCTTCCGTCAAGGCCTTGTCGTCGTCGTGGGCCGGGTGGTTCAACGGACGCGCCCATACGACGGTCCAGGTGCCATCCTTCCAGACGCCTTGGACGTGCATGTTATCGGCGGCCGACCCCGCGGCGTCTTCCCTGCTGACCACGTACTGAGGAATGAGCTCGCCCCCCTTCCATCCGGCGTTGGGATCAAACGGGACCGCGTTTTGTCCGCGGATCAGGGCGGTCGACACCTTGCGGATGTCGTCCGCCGCGAATGCTTTCTTGCCAACCTTCTTCGTGTCATACATGAACTTCGGCTGGCCGGTCTTCGCGTCAAAGTTCGAACTGAACGGATTCTTGCCAGCGTCGAAGTTGCGCCATTCGAGCACGTAGCCGTCGTCCGCCATGCCGGCCGGGTTCGAGCGGTGAGCGCGCCACTGCATCAGATCGAGGAAGCCTCCCGCCGCCTTGATCTTGGCGATTTCATCCGGGCTCTTGCCCTTGTCCCAGGACGCCATCGCGTCGGTGCGCGTCGAGGGCAGATATTTGCGAACGTCGTTCCTCTTGATCGCCTGGAAGAAGGCGGTCGCCTTGACCTCGTCCGCCGAAGGCTGCTTGCGGCTGTCGCGTTCCCCATCGTGGCAGGTGAGCCAGCAGCCCTGGTTCGCGAAGCCCGGCACGCTTCCGTCATCGATCATGATCGAAAAACGGTCTTCGTAGATCGCCGGTTGCTCGCCGCCGCGCACGGCCTTGTTCAGCCTCGGGCCGCCAAACGGCTTCCATTCCTTGCCGTCGAAGCGCCGGAACGGATACGCTTCGCCCGGATTCTTGGCGTTGGTCTTCCACTGCGTGCGGAAATACGCGTTTTCATTGTCGTACGCGATCTGGAAGCTCAGTTTGACGACGCCATTCTTGCCCTCGACAGGCGTGGGTTCCAGCTTGTTGGCCTTGACCAGCTTGTTGCCGAGTTTCTCCTCCTGGTCCTTATGGCAGGTCAGACAGGCACCATCGCCCGTGACGACCTGCGCCCCTGGGTGGTCGGCGCTGCGCAGCCACTGGTAGGTCGACTGCGCTGGATAGAAGAGGGTCAGTGTTTTCGCCGGAACACTTTTCCAATCGACGAGCGTGGGATGGACCGCCAGAGCGGGTCCCGCGAACAGGGTGCCGATACTCAATGCTAATGGTGCTAATCTAAACACTTTCATGGTCTCTCCTCTTGGTTGCCGTTTAAAAAATCTGTCTCGAACGAGCTTGTGCTTACGATAGCAGCGCGCATGCCGCGAGCTATTGATCTATATCAAAGAGCGTACAGGGATGTTTTCGTATTGCGACGTGATTTTGCCGACACGCGCTGAGTTATACGCAAATCGAGCCTGATTCCGAGGGCACGAGCGCCGCCGCGACAAGAAAATTCACTTTCGCGCTCAATTTTTCTTAACGTTGGGCACGAATCATGCGGGAACGGCGGCATGCCCGGCGCCATGTTCCGGCGCGACGGCTGGAGCCCGCGGCTAAATGTAACTGCGGTAGCGCGGGTCGTGCATCTGCGAACTGATGTGGGCGAACAGGTCTGCGGGCCTGGGTTTCGTGGCGAGACTGGCGTTGTACGCAACTTCGGCCACTGCGGTCGCGATGTGCGCGGAAACATCGCGTATCCTTGAGAGCGCCGGGTAAATGCTGCCTTGCTCGATATCGGACTCCGTGACCTGGCGCGCCAGCGCCCAGGCCGCAGCAGAGAACATCTCGTCGGTGACGTGCCGCGCGCCGCAGGCGATCGCGCCGAGCCCGACGCCGGGGAAGATGT